>MHDI01000088.1 GCA_001804915.1 Nitrospinae bacterium RIFCSPHIGHO2_02_FULL_39_82
TATTTAGAGCTTCTCTCTTTTTATCATCTCCATTTTCTGTTTTCATTGTCTTGCCTCCCTTTCCTTGACTGTGAAGTAATTGTGAAGTAGAATCAAACAATAGGGGATAACACCGTATAATATGCTATCCCCTATCTTTGCATTTGGCTAACAAAAACAAACATTAACAAAAATGGGATAAAACCAAAAGACGCCCTGAAAGGACTTCTAATCCGTAGGTCGTAGGTTCGAATCCTATCAGGCGCGCTAGATATAAGGGATGCAGATAAACGCAGAAACTAAATGATTTATTTTGTTGTTTTTTTCTCCAATTTTTCCACTCTTTTTTCCTATAAAAATCAAATTATAGATTGAAAGGATATATAAATGAAAAGGGATTATTATGAAATACTTGGAATTAAGAAAGGTGCCTCTGAATCTGATATAAAAAAGGCATATCGTAAACTTGCCATGCAGTATCATCCTGATAGAAATCCTGGAAGTAAAGAGGCAGAGGAGAAGTTCAAGGAAGCTGCCGAGGCTTATGAAGTTTTGAGGGACCCTGAAAAGAGAAACCTCTATGATGCCTATGGTCATGAAGGATTAAAGGGCACCGGGTTTACGGGTTTCAGAGGATTTGAAGATATATTTACCTCTTTCGGGGATATATTTGAGGATTTCTTTGGTTTTGGTGCAAAAAGAAGAGAACGGACATACGCTCAATCAGGTGCAGACCTGCGATATGATATGGAAATCTCATTTTTGGATGCAGTGAATGGGAAGGAAACCGAGATAGAAATGGATAGGTATGAAACCTGCCTTACCTGTAATGGTACAAGGGCAGCGCCCGGAACAGAGCCTGTTACCTGCCCCCTCTGTGGGGGGAGTGGTCAGATTACAAGGTCTCAGGGCTTTTTTCACATAAGCACTACCTGTCATCAGTGTCATGGTGAGGGTAGGGTAATTAGGGACCCTTGCAAAGAGTGCAGAGGAACAGGTAGTGTAAAGAAGAAAAAAAGACTCTCTGTGAAAATACCTGCAGGCGTAGATACTGGCTCAACCCTCAGATTGAAAGGAGAAGGAGAAGAAGGGAAGAGAGGTGGTCCGTCGGGGGACCTATATATAGTTCTCCATATTGGGGAACACGAATTCTTTAAGAGAGATGGGTTTGATATTGCATATCAGGTTCCCATATCCTTTTCGCAGGCTGCACTCGGTGCAGAAATTGATATTCCAACCCTCAATGGGACAACAAAATTGACAATACCAAAGGGGACACAGACAGGAAAGTTTTTAAAATTAGAAGGTATTGGAATACCACACATCAAAGGGCATGGCAGGGGTGATGAAATAGTTGAGGTAATTGTTAAGACCCCTACAAAATTGACAAAGAGACAGGAGGAGTTACTAAGGGAACTGGCAGAGGCTTCAGGAGAAGAGGTAAAAGGAAAGGGAAAAGGATTTTTCGGAAAATTCTAAAAAGTATCAAAGTGTCATAGTGTCTATTATTTTAAACTTTGACTCTCTGATACTTTGACCCTCTGACACTGTATTTATGGAGCTTATTATTCTTGGCTCAGGGACATGCGTTCCCTCTTTAAAGAGAGGCTCTCCCGGGCTTGTCATCAAGGCTGGCGGTAAAATTCTATTATTTGACAGTGGTTCAGGCACGCTCAGAAGGATGCTTGAGGCAGGCATTACTTACAGGGATGCGGATTATATCTTTTACAGCCATATCCATCCCGACCATGTGGCGGATTTAGTTCCCTTCCTTTTTGCAAGCAAATATGCTGATATACCAAGAACGAAACAGCTTTATATAACTGGCGGCAAAGGGTTTAAGAGTTTTTTTAAGAAACTTAATAAGGTTTATGGTAAATGGTTAGAGCCAGAGCTTTATAAAATTAAGGTAAGAGAGATTTTAAATAAAAGTGTAGATTTTGGAGATTTCAAGGTAACTACAAAATCACTTGCCCATATTAAAGAGAGCGTTGGGTATAGGATTGAAGCTGAAAATGGTAAAAAATCTATAGTAGTTTCTGGAGATACTGATTATTGCAAAAATATAGTTAATCTTGGAAAGGATGCAGACCTGTTGATACTGGAATGTTCCCTCCCCGATAAAAAAAGGGTTGCTGGACACCTCACCCCTTCTCTATGCGGAAGAATTGCTGCAGAGTCAAACTGCAAGAGGCTTGTCTTAACCCATTTCTACCCATCCTGTGAGAGTGTTGATATAGTCGGGATATGTCGGAAGTATTATGATGGAGAGATTGTAATTGCAGAGGATTTGATGAAAATAGAAGTATAAGTTTACTGCAAAAATACTTTTCTCACTTCCGTTAATTTTTCTTTTGTCATATTTTTGAGATTATTACACTATAGAGCAAAAGAAAAATGCGGTGTAAGGAAAAGTGTTTATATCCACCGGAAAAAGTCGTTCAAAAAGCATTTTTGCAGTATCATTATTAGGGTATGAGAAATAAATTAATTAGTATATACAAAACCCTTTACAATCATTTTGGTCCTCAAAACTGGTGGCCGGGGGACACACCTTTTGAGGTTTGCGTCGGTGCTATACTTACGCAGAATACTGCATGGCAGAATGTGGAGAAGGCAATAGCAAATCTAAAGAAGGGAAAAATTTTAAACCCGCATAAGATTAATATATTACCAGCCAAAAAACTCGCAAAACTAATTACCCCTGCAGGCTACTTTAACATAAAGGCAAAGAGGCTTAAAAATTTTATTTCATTTTTGTGTAAAAGATATGATGGGAAAGTGTCTAATATGTTTTCCAATGGTTTGGGCAATATTAGAGATTCTCTTTTGAGTGTTAATGGTATTGGACCAGAGACGGCAGATTCTATTTTGCTTTATGCAGGTAATGTTCCAATTTTTGTAGTGGATGCATATACAAAGAGGGTATTCAATAGATTAAATTTGACCCCTGAAGACATAACCTACTATGAGATGCAGGAAATTTTCATGGAAAACCTTCCATCAGACGCCATGCTTTTCAACGAATATCACGCCCTGATAGTAATGCTGGGAAAGAATTACTGTAAAAAGAGACCTCTCTGTGAAGGATGCCCAATTAAAAATTGCCATTTTAGAACTCTTTAACGCCCAAAATCAGCGGTGGCTGTCAGCCGTTCGCTTGAGCGATTTGTTAGCCCATATCTTTAATCATTCTTTCGTATTCATCATGGGTTCCAATCCATACCCAAATAAAGTCTTCACCATCCTCAATTGTAAGTGCCCTGTGATTAATTCCAGTTCGTACTGACCAAAACTTACCAACTTTTTTGAAATGGAGTGATGGGTGCGAAGGGTTCGTTTTGAGTAACTCAAAGTTTTTCTTTGATACCTTTTGAACGGCGATAGGAAGATTCTCAAAGCACTTCCAGAAGCGATTTGTTGTTCGATGCATTTAGAGTTCCTTGAGATTTCCCTTCGCTTTTTCATCAAGGGCTTCCCTGAGCAGAAAATCCAATTTTCCTGATTCTGAGTCTACTTCAATCTGTCTATCCCATTTTTCCCAATCCCTTTCATAAAACCACTCTCTCAAACGAGCATATTCATCTTCTGAAAGGGATTCAATTGTAGCTTCTATTTCCTCTATTTTTAGCATAATATAACTCCTCCCTTTTTATTTTGGGCTACGCTTAAACTCACCCGCCAAAAAGCACCAGCTTTTTGGTCGGGTGCAGTGACTGGTTATGCGGTAATTTTTTGTTTCTCAAATTGTTGATATGAAATATCGGGCAGGTGCGCTACCTTTTTGGCATGCTCAATAGTCATACTAACAATATTCCCCTGTAAGTCCAAATCAATGTAGATATTTTCAGAAAGTTCCCGCGTTTCTTCGATTTTATTGCCCGAAAACTCTAGCAGAGCAGTGTCCGTATCAGAAAAATACTTTATATTCATGTTACCTCCTCCCTGAATTTTCTGTCAAAAAATGCGTTATGAACGTTTTGCCATCTTCAAGTAATATGACACGAAGATATTTACCTGCGTCTTCGATTTTTGCCCATTTCTTGATTCTTCCGTCTGATTGGATTTCACTGCGAACAGGATTGTTTATGACCTGTTCAATCCATTCATCTTTAATATACGCCCTATCCGGCCTTTTTCGAGTATGGATGAAGTATTGTGTATATTCCATTTTTCACGCATTTATTTTTATGCTTATTCTGTATTCAGCAATATCGTATATAGCGATTTGTGTCTTGTCAAGGGTTTTTATGATAAAATTCATTGGAATTGATAAGATAATTCGGTATAATTATCCTTAATAGAGACTGTTACGAAAAAATCTATAACTACTTGAAATGTAAGGATAAACATACTAATTTTTGATTGAGCTAATAAAAGGTCAAATATAGATGATTTGATCTTAAATATCTGTTAATATTCCACTTTGAAAGGAGTGGAATATTATGAATAAAGACACAAAACAACAGTTCGATGTAGACCCTGTTTTAGAAAAAATTTCTCCTCATATACCTGACACTGAGATAGATTTCCGTGCAAATGTCCGAGGGAGTATACTGCACAAGGAGCTGCCAAAGGCATCAGGACTAAAAAGAGCGGTCAAAGCCCTTACTTTATTGGATATAAAAACATACCTTACGCCTCTGGCTAAAGATAAAAGGCAGAAATCTTATGATACCTCTTATCAGTTTTATTGAACCGGCCAATGTTTATGAAGGGGGATTCTTAAAGCCGATGATTCAAAAAACTCAAAATGAATTGTTCCTTCATATTGATATAGTTGTTGGTGACATGGGCTATATCAGTAGTGAGCAAAAAATGGAGTTAAGAAAACAATTCTCTACTGCTGTCTTAACAAGGGTTCGTGAAAATATGCTTCCTCCGGAAGAATACACTGATTATAACCGTCCAGAATGTCCCGAAGGTATCCCATTATCGTGGGATGGCTATAACTCCGAGACTAAAATGCACTGTTATGCTACCCCTCTTGATAATCCTGCTTGTATCTCTTGCCGGATATATGGAAACTGCTATCAGGAATTTTATGTCAGCCCTTATACTTCCGAACACCATTTTGGAATCATCCCTCTTCATACAAAGGTCTCCCAAAGGTTATTACAAACAATACGACCTCAGGTTGAAAGAGGTTTTGAAAACGATAAAAATAAACTCTATCTGAACAGATTCTTTGTCAACA
>MHDI01000089.1 GCA_001804915.1 Nitrospinae bacterium RIFCSPHIGHO2_02_FULL_39_82
AGTAGGAGATATATCGCAACCGGGTGAATATTTTGGAGAAATGACCGCCCTTACAGGTGTACCGAGAAGTGCTACTGTGAAGGCAAAGGGTAAATGTATTGTAAAGGCATTCCCTGGTGAAAAACTGAAGGAAACAATTGAAAGTTATCCTGATATTGCTTTCAGGATAATAAATTCTCTTATAAGAAGAATTAATGACAGTGATAAACGATTAACGACAATTATGGGAGAAATACCACAATAGAAAACTTGCCGGTTGTATATATGAACCTTGTTCTCTATTATTTAGTAGCAGGCGTTGCGGGAGTAACAGGGGGCGAAGGTTTTGTTTCTTTTACATTAGCCTTCTGCATGATGCTGGTGCTGGGTCTTTTTGAAGATAAAATGGCCAGGCTTAATGAGGTAATCATAAATACCAGTGCTACCACAGTGGTAAGTTTACCGAGAAAACTCTGAGGTCCGCGACTGCCAAAAAGGGTCTGACTTGACCCTCCAAAAGCAGCTCCCATACTCGCCCCTTTTCCTCTCTGAAGCAGGACAATCAATATCAAAAAAATACCAACAATTACATGAAGAACCGTTAATAAAGTTATCATTTACCCCCCTATGATAAAGCCATGAGTAAAAAAAACTCATTGCTCATTGCTTGTTACTCATTGCTCATGGCTTATTTTATACCATACACGCCGACCTTATAATTTGTACAAAGGAGTCGGCGTCAAGACTTGCTCCGCCTATCAAAACCCCATCTATCTCTTTCTCTGACATAAGCTCGGCAGAATTGGATGGCTTTACACTCCCACCATATATTACCCTTGTAACAGATGCGGCATATTCACCTAATATCTGTAGTAAAAGTTTTCGTATATAAATATGGACATCATTAGCCTGACTTTGAGTAGCATTTCTCCCTGTACCAATTGCCCATACAGGCTCATAGGCAATTACTAATTGAAATTCGGAGTTCGGAGTTTGGAGTTCGGAGTTTGATATTCCTTCTAAGCCCTTTCTCATCTGCGACTCAATCACCTGCATTGTCCTGCCTTCTTCCCTATCTTTTAGTGATTCTCCAACACACATGACAGCCTTCAGTTTATTTCGTATAGTTGATTTTATTTTCTTATTAACAATTTCATCAGACTCTTTAAAATATTCTCTTCTTTCCGAATGTCCTATTATAACATACTCGCAACCAATATCTGCAATCATTAAAGGTGATATTTCTCCCGTATATGCACCTCTGTCTTCCCAGAAGATGTTTTGAGCCCCCAATTTTATGTTTGAGCCTTTTATAACATCTCTTGTACTAAACAATGCTGTAAAAGGTGGTGCTACAACAATCTCTACCCCCGCCACATCTTTTGCCAGCACTTTTAATTTATCCACCAGACTAACGGACTCGGCAACAGAGTTGTTCATCTTCCAGTTTCCAACAATCAGAGGCTTACGCATAAAAAATATTTAACCACAGATGGACACAGATTTTAAAAAATAAAAAAAATTGAAAAGCTTTAATCTGTGAAAAGTCTGTGTAAGTCTGTGGCTATAATTGGTTTCATTCTTTTTTATCTGTCAATGCCTCAATACCGGGAAGTGCCTTGCCTTCCAGTAATTCCAGAAATGCCCCTCCACCTGTTGATATATACGAAATCTTATCGGATTCACCAGCCTTATGTACCGCCACATCCGTATCTCCTCCACCAACAATTGTAAGTGCAAAAGAATTTGCCACTGCATGAACCATGGCTATAGTCCCTCTGCTGAAAGGGTCCATCTCAAATACCCCCATGGGTCCATTCCAGATAATGGTTTTTGCATTGTGGAGTGCCTCTGCAAAAAGGGTTGAAGTGGCAGGACCTATATCCAAGGCAACCCAGTTATTAGGTATCTCCTGTGCAGGAACAATCTTTGCCTCTGCCCTCATATCCATCCTTTCAGCAACGACAAAATCCACAGGGAGATAAAATTTAACTCCTTTGTCCTTCAACTTCTGGATTATCCTATTTACCTCGCCAAGCATGTTATCCTCAACCATAGAGCCACCTACCTGATAACCAAGTGCCTTCAAGAAGGTAAATGATAAGCCACCGCCTATTATAACCTTGTTAACCTTGTCAGCCAAATTATTAAGTACACCTATCTTGCCTGATGCCTTTGAACCTCCAAGGATGGCGACAAAAGGGCGGGTTGGATTTGACACTGCCTTCTCAAAATACTGTATCTCCTTTTTCATGAGAAAACCTGCAGCGGCTATAGGGACATGTTTCGTAATGCCGTATGTGGAGGCGTGTGCCCTGTGGGCAGTGCCAAAGGCATCGTTTATATATACATCTGCCAGTTCCGCAAGTTTTTTTGAAAAGGTATCGTCATTTTTTTCCTCCTCTTTATGAAATCTCAAATTTTCGAGGAGGAGCACATCACCTGGCTTCATCCCATCCACTCCCTTTTTTACATCATTACCTATACAGTCTTCAACCATCATTACATTTTTCCCGAGGAGTCTCCTCAGTCTCTTCAGGGCAAGGTTCATGCTCAGATGCGGAGCCACAACCCCTTTTGGTCTGCCCATATGTGATGCGAGGATGACCTTTGCCCCTTCATCAATGGCATAGTTTATTGTGGGTAGTGCCGCCTTTATCCTCGTATCATCGGTAATATTTCCAAACTGGTCGATGGGGACATTAAAATCTACACGGATGAAGCACCTTTTACCTTTTAAATCTACATCCTCTATGGTCAGCTTTTTCATCTGAAAATACCTTTTCCACAAATTTCACAGATTAAAAAGATTAATACCTAAATAAGGAAACCATGAAATAATATTCCTGTATTCCTGGTTTCCTAATAATTAAAAGGCTTTAAAATCGGTGAAAATCTGTGTGTATCTGTGGTTTCAAATTAATTTTTGTTTTTTTTACATCTTTGTTGCTATATATAAAATCAAATCCCTGACCCTGCATGAGTATCCCCATTCATTATCATACCAGGCAAGAACTTTTACCATCCTCTTCTCTATTACTTTTGTAGACATGGCATCCAGAATTGAGGAATGAGGATTTCTATTGAAATCTATGGATACCAATGGCTCATCACAGTACTGGAGGATACCTTTAAGTTCTCCTTCAGCAGCTTTTTTAAATGCTGCATTCACCTCTTCAGCAGTGGTATCCTTATCCAATTCAGCAACAAGGTCAACCACCGAAACATTTGGTGTAGGAACCCTTATTGCCATACCGTCAAGTTTTCCCTTTAACTGCGGGAGAACCAGTGAAACTGCCTTTGCAGCACCGGTTGTAGTTGGTATCATAGACAGTGCAGCTGCCCTTGCCCTTCTTAAATCCTTATGTGGAAGGTCAAGTATTTTCTGGTCATTTGTATAAGAGTGGATGGTCGTCATCAGTCCTCTCTTTATTCCAAAATTTTCTAACAGAACCTTTGCCACCGGTGCAAGACAATTTGTTGTACATGAGGCATTGGATAATACATGATCCTTTTTAGGGTCATAAGACTTTTCATTTACACCTATGACTACTGTAATGTCCTCATCCTTTGCAGGAGCAGAGATAATAACCTTTTTTGCACCTGCTGTCATATGTTTTGATGCCCCTCCCCTGTCTGTGAATCTCCCTGTAGACTCTACAACTATATCAACTCCAAGGTCTTTCCATGGGAGGTGGGAAGGGTCTGAGACAGCCAGCACCTTAAGTGGTTTGCTGTTAACAAAGATTGTATCGGCCTCTGCCTTTACTTCAGCACCAATATTGCCAAGGATGGAATCGTATTTGAGCAGATGTGCAAGAGTCTTTGCATCAGTTATATCATTAACCGCAACAAACTCTATCTCCTTTGTATTTAAAGATGCTCTGAAGAGATTTCTCCCTATCCTTCCGAAACCATTTATACCTACTTTAATTGCCATAACCCCCCCTTTACTATAAATCAAAAATGAACTTTAAATTTTCAAACTGTGCCTTCTGATTTTAAACATTTGGATTTTTTTAGTATACCTCTTTATTTCCCTTAGTCAAACAATTTTTTAAGCAAATAGCCGTCAATTGTCAGATTAAGCCCGTGCAACTGTCACAACATATATTTTTTCTGCTCCGGCATCTCTTATTATCTTTACACATTCTTCTATAGTAGCACCTGTAGTAAATACATCATCTATTAAAAACACCCTTTTCCCTTTTAATTCGTGGGTATCTTTTACTGAGAAAGCCCCCTTCACATTTTTTATTCTCTCATCTCTGCTTAAGTTTACCTGTGGAACTGTGTATCTGATTCTCGTAAGGTTTCCACATGAGACAGGGATATTGAGATATCTGCCAATCCCTTCAGCCAGTATATAAGCCTGGTCATAACCCCTTTCCCGGAGTCTTTTAACATGAAGCGGAACAGCAATGATTAATTCCGGAGAGAGTTCAACCAACCCCCTCTCTACGACCCTGAGCATGATAGAAATTATATCATTGCCAAGATATGGTTTATTCTGATACTTGTAGGCAGATATGATTTCCTTTATTACACCATCGTATCGGCATGCAGATAATGCCATGTCAAAAGAAGGTGAGAAGATTCTGCATCTTTGACATAGATAATCAAGATTATCTTCAAGGGAATATGAAACTTCAAAGGGTATTCCACATCTGGCACAGGTTGAACCTTTTATAAATGCTATTTTATCCATGCATTTGGAGCATATATTCTCAGTATTCAGCCCGGTTGAATCATTGCAAAGGAGGCATTTTCCGGGAAAAACAATGTTGAAGATTTTATTTAATAAATTCATGTAAATAGTGTGCGGTGAAAAATTAAAAAGTCGTTCAAAAAAGTCATTTTTCACCAGAAACCAAATAGCGTAAATAGAACTTATAGTTTAAGGATATAAACTCCAGAAATATTTAGGATTGATTATTGCGTTAGAGATTCAGTATAATAATATACAAGTGGAGGTGGTTATGTCAAAGGAGAATTCATTTGATATTGTATCGGTAATAGAAATGCAGGAGGTTGTAAATGCCGTTAATCAGGCAATGATGGAGATAAGGCAAAGATTCGATTTTAAAGGAAGTAAAAGTGATATAAAACTTGAAGAAAAAGATAAAAAAATTGTACTTATTTCTGATGATGAGTACAAAATAAAGAGTGTTATAGATATTCTTCAGACTAAACTTGTTAAAAGGGGTGTATCTCTTAAGGCATTAAAATATGATAAGGTTGAACCTGCAACCGGAGGGACAGTGAGGCAGGTAATAACACTTCAGCAGGGCATACCAGTGGAAAAGGCAAAAGAGATTGTAAAAATTATAAAGGATACAAAGCTAAAGGTTCAGGCTCAGATTCAGAACGACCAGGTTCGTGTGGCAGGGAAGAGCAGGGATGATCTGCAATCCGTTATAAGTTTGTTACGGGGTAAAGACCTCGGGATAGATTTACAGTTTATAAATTATAGATGATTTTTATTGTAAAGTTTTGTTATGATAAGTGCAGGTGATGTTCTTAAAGGAACTATAAATAGGCTCGGGCTTGCTCCAAAGATAAAGGCACATCAGATATGGTATATCTGGGACAAGACTTTGGGGACACATATCTCTTCTGTAGCTCAACCCGAAAGGATAAAATTTAAAACACTCTTTGTAAATGTGAAAGATAGTGTATGGCTTGGCCACCTAAAATTTTTAGAGTCTATGATTATAGACAAGTTAAATGGCACTATCGGTGCAAAGGTTGTGGAGAAAATATATTTTAAATTGGGGAATTTTGAAAAAAAAGATTCTTTTGATAGTAAAGGGTTAGAAAACAGGAAAGTTGAAGGTTCAGGGAATTCAGAAGTTAATCCTTCTACCCCACATCTCCTCAACCCCTCAATCCCAAATGTAAATCTGTCTTATATTAAAGACACGGATTTAAAAAATACCATCCAGCGAATAATATTCAAAACTGCCGCTATTGATAAGACATGACTTATAAAATACAAGAGGTAAAGGAGGGGCTACAGAGGAAAAGGCATATTACTCATCTTCTATTATTTATTACTGCCTTTCTAATCTTTCTACCTTTCACGGGGGGATGCACAACCCATAAACACATATTAAAAAAACGAACTAACGAAAACGAAGAACAGTTGATAAAAATTACCCCTGCCGGAAAATCATCATCACCTGACCATAGGGCATACTATCATTTTATAATGGCGCAGATTTATGAACATAAAAATGATTTGGATGCTGCATTAAAGGAATATCGTCAGGCAAGGCTTTATGACCCCAAATCCCTGACAATACTTAAAAATCTTGCCCTTGTATCTATCAGGAAAGGAGATGTTGAATCAGCAATAGCTATCTGCAGGGAGGCAATAGCAATTGATGATGATTTTATACCGGTAAGGATGATACTCGGTGGTATATATTCGAGCCAGAGAAAACTGGATGCTGCAATTGAACAATATAAGAAAGTTATAGAAATTGATACTAAAAATAGAGATGCCTATCTCTTTCTCGGGATAATATATACAGAAAATAGAGATTACAATTCTGCCATTGAAACCCTTGAAGCATTGATAAAAATAGAACCGGATTCCATGCTTGGACTTTATTATCTGGGGAGGGTAAATGCAAGTATAAAATCTTACGCAAAAGCCGAAGAGTATTTCAATAAGGCTCTTGAGATACACCCCAATTTTGTCAAGGTAATGGAAAGCCTCGGACTTATATATCAGGTTCAAAAAAAATATGATAGTGCAATAGACATCTATAAAAAGATACTTGAGATAGACCCAAAGAATGAGTTTGTTCACAATAGACTTGGAGAAATATATGTAAAGAAAGAGTCCTATGATGAAGCACTGGAAGAATATAGAAAAATAAGTGAAGAATCGCCGGGGGATATAGATGTCCACATAAAAATGGGGATGATTTATTATCAGCAAAGGGATTTTATGAGGTCCCTGGAGGAATTTCAGTTGGCCAGGATTGCAGATACTAAAAACGGGAGCATTATTTTTTACATTGCCACGATTTATGAAGAAATGGAGAGAGATGAAGAGGCACTTGCAGAGTGGCTCAAGCTCCTTGAGCTTGAGCCGAAATCTGTGGATATTATGCTCCATATTGCTCAGATATATGAGAGATTAAAGAGGGAAAAAGAAACTGTAGATATGATTAAGAGGGCTATCGTTATAGAGCCGAACAATTCAAAGTTGTATTATTATCTCGGGGTTGCCCAGTTTAATGAAAAGGGATATGGCGAAGCAGTAGAGAGTCTTAAAAAGGCTATAGCACTGGAACCCGGAAATGATTCCTACCACTTCAGACTCGGTACTATATATGAAAAACTAAAGGAGAACAATAAGTGTGTTGAGGCAATGAAAAGGGCAATAGAGTTGAATCCTGACCATCCCAGTGCACATAATTATTTAGGTTACATTTATGCGGAAATAGGAATCAATTTGGATGAGGCATTAGAGCATGTAAAAAAGGCTTTACAATTTGAACCTGATAATGGATATTTTCTTGATAGTCTCGGTTGGGTCTATTATAAAAAAGGGCTTTTCTACGAAGCTGTAGAAAATCTGGAAAGAGCCATTCTCCTTGTTCCATCAGATGCCACTATTTATGACCATCTCGGAGATGCATACTTAAAAGTCAATAATTATGAAAAGGCTAAAGAGTCATGGGAAAATTCTCTAAGAGAAGAGAAAAATGCGGTAATAGAGGAAAAATTAAAAAAGATAGATATCATTTTGAAAGAAAAAGAATAATCAAATGTTAAAAATCAGACGAATAAAAATTTTTGATAATTACAATTCCGCCTATTATTTAAATATCGGGGTCTGGTTATTGATTATTCAATTTTTATCAGGATGCGCCTATAAAAAGACTGTTGCCAAGTACCACCCTCTCGATGCCGATACAATAATTAAGTCCATTAAGGAAAGGAATAAAAATATAAGAGACCTCAGGGGAATTGCAAACATACAGATAATATCAGATAATTTAAATGAGAGAATAAGGGAGGCAATAGTAATAAATGGGAATTCCCTTATTAGATTGGAATTGCTTAATATTATAGGGCAACCATCACTTATTATGGTATCAGACAGCAAGACCGTAACAATTTATAATATTAGTGAGAATAGTTTTTATCACGGAGATGCCTCTCCTGAAACAATTGCAAAGATAACGGGGATATATATGACCCCACATGATATAATTAATTTGATTACCGGAAAACAGATAACTACTGACTTTAAGATAACAGATTTGAGTTTTAAAAATGAGAGTAGGCAGTATATGTTAAAAGTTCAATCGGTAGATAGTGATATTTATGAGGAAATATGGCTTGACTCAGCCAATCTCTCCGCTACTGAGGTAAAAAGATTTGATGATAAAGGAATGGCAATAAGCTTTACCTCCTTTTCAGATTATAGAAAAGTTGGTAGCCATTTTTTTCCTTTCAGAATAAAGATGTTAATCCCGTCCCAAGGACTATCAATGAGTATTGAATATGTGTATGTGGACCTCAATAGAGGGGTTGAGGAATCTCTCTTTGATTTGATAATTCCTGAAGATGCAGAAGCCGTAGAAGCCGTAGAGTTAAGATGAAGAGGATTAAAATTAAGTCGCCGGCAAAGATAAACCTTGGATTAAATGTAATTGAAAAAAGGGCTGATGGATACCACAATATTGAGACCGTTTTCCAGATGATTAATCTGTGCGATGATATTATTTTTACAGAGTCCTCAAATGATATAGAATTACACAGCAGTAGTAAAGATATCCCGTTAGATGACGGAAACCTCTCATACAGGGCGGCAAGATTATTAAGGGAAAAGACAGGAATTAAAAAGGGTGTAAGTATAAATATAGATAAGCATATACCTGTTTCAGCAGGGCTCGGTGGGGGGAGTAGCAATGCTGCTGTTACCCTCCTTGGATTAAATTATATCTGGGACTTAAAACTGCCGAGAAATGAATTAATATCAATTGCAAAATCTCTTGGTGCAGATGTGCCTTTTTTCCTGTCAGCTTCCTGTGCATATGGAACAGGGCGGGGGGATGAAATACAAAACCTTCCTGTTAAAAGCAGCTTTTATGTTATACTGTTAAACCCTGGCTGTGCCATATCAACAAAATGGGTATATGCTAATTTGAGATTAAATTTGACAAGAAATAAAAGGGATATTAAAATTTTAAAGTTTATGCTTATAAAAGGTAATATTGCAGAGATGTCATCTCTGCTCTTTAATGACCTGGAGTCAGTAGTAGAAAAAAAGTATGGTATTATTAATGAGATGAAAGAGGCTTTATTGTCGGCAGGGGCGTTGGGTGCGGCAATGTCCGGGAGTGGTTCTACGGTATTTGGTGTTTTTAAAGATTATCCATCTGCGGAATATGCCAGTAGCAAGTTAAAGGGAAAGGGATGGTTTCTATTTCTTGCTGAAACTTTAACAAGTCTGCAAAAAGTATATCCAGAGGAGGTGATTGTTTAATGGAGATTACGGAGGTAAGGGTAACACCTGTAGATGAGCAGAAGCTGAAGGCTTATGTGTCAATAACCTTTGATAACTGTTTTGTAATAAGAGATATCAAGGTTATAAATGGCAACAATGGCTTATTTGTATCAATGCCAAGCAAAAAGAAAAAGGATGGAACATTTAAAGATACAGCCCATCCTCTTAATAATGAAACCCGTAAGATGATTGAAGATAGGATATTGAAAGAATATAATGATGTCCTGGAAAAGGGGACATCGGTGTAATTTAACCCTGAAAAGCAACCACAGATTTCACAGATGGCACAGATTTTTTTGACTGACCACTGACAACTAACAACTAACCATTGGCAATCGTTGTAAGTAGTAAGTTGTGAGTTATAGGTTGTTAGTTTATTTTGTGTAAATCTGTGTAATCTGTGGTTTCATTAAATCGTAATTCGTAAATTTTTTTGGGGCGTCGTCAAGCGGTAAGACACGGGTCTTTGGAACCCGCATTCGGAGGTTCGAATCCTCCCGCCCCAGTATCGTAAAAATTCTAAATTAAGAATAGTGAATTGAGAATGAGGACATATGCCTTATAAAGAATTACTTTTGTTCTCGGGAAGGGCAAATATACCTCTTGTTGAGGAAATATGTAAATATCTCCGCATCCCACTTGGGAAATCAAATATATATGATTTCCCCGATGGTGAGATAGGGATTAAAATTACAGAGAATGTGCGTGGGAGGGATGTATTCGTAGTTCAGCCTACATGTGAACCTGTAAATAAAAATCTGATGGAACTTCTCATAATGATTGATGCCCTTAAAAGGTCATCTGCGGAAAGGATTACCGCTGTTATACCATACTATGGCTATGCCCGCCAGGACAGGAAGGCTGAGCCACGGGTGCCGATAACCTCCAAGCTTGTAGCTGACCTTGTAACTGCTGCCGGAACTAACAGGGTTCTCGCTATAGACCTTCATGCAGGACAGATCCAGGGATTCTTTAATCTGCCTGTGGACCATCTATATGCAGCACCAATCCAGATTGAATATATAAAAAGGAAAAGGTTAAAAGACCTTGTCATTGTTTCACCTGATGCAGGTGGTGTGGAGAGGGCAAGGGCGTTTGCAAAAAAGCTGAATACATCATTGGCAATTATAGATAAAAGGAGAGATAAACCGGGGGTAGCAAAGGTAATGAATATAATAGGCGATATTAAAGGTAAGAGGGCAATGATAGTAGATGATATGATAGATACAGCAGGAACATTAATAGAGGCAACAAATGCCCTCCTGAAAAATGGTGTGAGAGAGGTTTATGCATGCTGTACCCACCCCGTCCTTTCAGAACCTGCAGTTGAAAGGATAAATAAATCTCCGCTTAAAGAGGTCATTGTCTCCAACACTATACCGTTAAGCGATAAACAAAAAAGGTGCAATAAAATTATAATATTATCAATATCAAAACTATTAGGAGAGGCAATAAAGAGGATACATACAGCTACATCGGTTAGTTCACTGTTTGCATAGCAATGAGCAATGAGTGCCGAGCGATGAGTATTTTACTCGCTGCTCATCGCTCATTGCTCATAACTTATTTAGGGAGGTTTTTAAAATGGAAACATTGCAATTAAATGTAAAGAAAAGAAAAGAGCATGGAAAGAGTGATGCCAGAAGGTTGAGGAAGGATGGCTTCCTTCCTGCTGTCCTTTACGGAGGAGAAAATAATATCCCCCTTATTATAAATGCAAGGGAATTTGCAAAGATACTGGAGACTATGAGGGGAACAAATGTTCTTTTGAATATAAAGTTTGAAGGAGAAACGAAGAATGGGTGTATAGCAATAATCAAAGACCTGCAGAGGCACCCCTTGAGAAAAGGGATTATCCATGCTGACCTTATGGAGGTCTCCATGGATAGGGAGATAAAAATCAAGGTCAAGGTAACCCTGCTTGGAACACCTATCGGGGTAAAAGAAAAGGCTGGTGTATTAACCCAGCAGATGAGGGAAATAAGACTATCCTGTTTGCCAACTAACATTCCGAAGGAAATAACAATTGATGTTTCAAACCTCGATGTAGGAAATACAATACACATCAGAGATATATTGCCGGGAGAGGGTGTTACAATGCTGGAGACCCCTGATGCTACTGTTGTATCTGTCAACATACCGAAGGTAGAGGAGGTTAAGGAAGAGGTTGCTGTAGAAGCTGCCCCTGCCGAGGTGCCGGCGGAAGCACCTGCGGAAGAGAAGGCAGTTCCCGTGGAAGAGAAGAAAAAGGAAAAGTGAAAGCTATTGTTGGACTGGGCAACTATGGGACGAAATATGAAAAGACCCGCCACAATGTTGGATTCATTGCAGTTGATAGATTGGCTTCCATATATGATATACGGATAAACAGAAAAGACAATTTTTTTTTGTTCGGCATTGGAGTTGTGGAGGGAAAGGATGTTCTTATTGCAAAACCCCATACATATATGAATAAAAGTGGAGTGGCTGTCAGTTCAATCCTTACTGATAATCCCATTCTTCCCTCAGACCTAATCGTCACTCACGACGATATTGATTTACAGGTTGGAAGAGTCAAAAAGAAATTTGGCGGAGGCGATGCAGGGCATAAAGGTATAGGCTCAATAATTGAATCTATTGCCACAAAAAATTTTTACAGGATAAGAATAGGGGTTGGCAGACCCCCGGAAGGTATGGAGGTATCTGATTATGTATTGAGTCCGTTTCACAGAGATGAACTGGAGATTATAAGCATCTCTGTTGAAAAGGCTGTCAATCTGGTGAAGGAAATAATAAAAACCAATCAAGCAATGAGCAATGAGCAATGAGCAACGAGTAAAGAGTTTTCTACTCATTGCTTTGCACTCACTGCTCATTGCTTATTTTTAGGGAGGAAAAGAATGGAAAATTTCACGGTTTTAGCCCCTATATTTGGGATAGGTGGACTTCTTATTGCATTGGTAATTTACGGGTATATTAAGAAACAACCTGCAGGAACAGATTTGATGATTAAAATATCAGACCAGATACAGGAAGGGGCAATGGTATTTCTTAAAAGGGAATACAGCATTATAACCATATTTATTGTTATAGTCTTTATCCTTTTATCTGTTTTTATTAACTTGTGGACAGGGACGGCGTTTGTAAGTGGAGGATTATGTTCTATGCTGGCAGGTTTCATCGGTATGAAGGCTTCCACCAAGGCAAATGTGCGGACTGCTCAGGCTGCCAATATGTTCAAACCTGATACATCAAGGGCATTAAGGGTTGCATTTGCAGGCGGCTCTGTAATGGGTCTTGCAGTCGCAAGTTTGGGGCTTTTTGGTATAGGTGTGTTTTATTATTTATTTGGCGGCAATCCAAAAACCGCCAGCATTATAAATGGCTTTGCCATGGGTGCATCTTCTATCGCCCTCTTTGCCAGGGTTGGTGGTGGTATATATACAAAGACGGCTGATGTTGGTGCAGACCTCGTCGGTAAGGTAGAGGCAGGTATCCCCGAAGATGACCCGAGAAATCCCGCTGTTATAGCGGACAATGTTGGGGATAATGTAGGAGATGTGGCAGGAATGGGTGCAGACCTTTTTGAATCCTATGTGGGTGCTGTTATTGCATGTATTTCTATAGCTGCAACAGGGGCAACCTTTATTTCAAACCCGATTCCCTACATGGCACTCCCTCTTATATTGATAATGGGCGGACTTGTTGCATCCATAATTGGTATAGCCTCTATGATAATTCTTGAGAAATATTCCCCCCAGTCTGCACTTAGGTATGCTACATATATAAGTGCTATTTTATTCATAATATTCTCCTTTTTTGCTGTGAGAGCAACGGGTATATCAATGGGGGTATTCGGTTCTGTATTCTGCGGTGTTACAACAGGGATGCTGATAGGAATATTTACGGAATATTATACCTCAGGTAAACCTGTTGAGAGAATTGCAGAGGCTTCTACTACAGGTGCTGCCACCAATCTCATATCTGGTATCGCAGTGGGGATGCTATCTACGATAATACCTGTTCTTGGGATTGCCGCATCAATATGGATAGCCCACTACCTTGCCGGCCTTTATGGTATAGGGATGGCAGGAGTTGGAATGCTTGGCACAGTCGGCATTGTCATGTCAGTTGATGCCTATGGCCCGATTGCTGATAATGCCGGCGGCATCTCTGAAATGAGCCGCCTTGGTAAGGATGTGAGAAATATAACAGATAGCCTTGATTCCCTCGGGAATACTACAGCAGCTATAGGTAAAGGCTTTGCAATAGGCTCTGCTGCATTAACCTCCCTTGCCCTCTTTGCTGCCTATACGAGTGCTACAGGGCTTACAGTTATAAGCTTGGTAGAGCCTAAAGTTATTGTGGGTCTTTTCATCGGAGGAGCAATACCATTCTTTCTTGCAGCCCTAACCATGTCATCGGTAGGTAAGGCTGCACATAAGATGGTGGAGGAGGTAAGGAGACAGTTCAGAGAAATAAAAGGGCTATTAGAGGGTAAACCTGGTGTTGAGGCTGAGATAGGCAGATGTATAGACATCAGCACGACAGCGGCATTAAAGGAGATGATAGTCCCTGGCTTAACAGCAGTCATTGCCCCTGTTGTCGTAGGCTTTATTCTGGGACCAGAGGCGCTCGGAGGGCTTCTTGCAGGTGCAATGGTGACAGGGGTTTTACTTGCCCTCATGATGGCAAATAGTGGTGGTGCCTGGGATAATGCAAAAAAGTATATAGAAAAAGGACATCACGGTGGAAAGGGTTCACCTGCCCATAAGGCGGCAGTAGTAGGAGATACTGTTGGAGACCCCTTTAAGGACACATCAGGACCTGCTATGAATATACTCATCAAACTAATGTCTATCGTATCGCTTGTGCTGGCACCTCTCTTTATTTAGCGTGTGGTGAAAAATGACATTTTTCACCAGAAACTATTTAAGGGCTTCAGATTAACTTCACAATCTATCTTTGCCTTCTCTATAAGTGGGTTGAATTTGCTCCTTGACGCACCTGTCTTTTTATACTACTATTTTCGTATAATCAGTCAGGGAGGTATAAATATGAAATGCCCAAAGTGTGGTTATGTGAGTTTTGAGTATTTAGACCAGTGCGGGAAATGTGGGAGAGACCTTACCCAGTTCAAATCTAATATAGGACTTGCAGCATTTGCTCCCGGTAACATTAATGTATTAAGATATGTTGAAGGTATGGAGGGGGTAGCTGAAAAACCTGAAGAAATTATGGAACCTGCAACAGAGATGACCGAGATACCACCACGGCTAACGAAAGAAAAAAATGAGGAGATAGAGTTAACTCTGAAACCCGTAGAGGAGAAAGAAGAAATTACCCTTACCCTTGAAAGTAAAGAAAATAAGGTTGAACCAACACTGGCAAAAGAGAAAGAAAAATTATCAGAGGTTGATGAAATAAGCCTGACTCTGGAAGATATTGCTGAATTTGATGAGGAAAAGTCAGAAGATAATAAGTAGGGATGATAAAATAAAATTGGAGCTTGAACAGGATGGAGACTGCTATTCAGACAGGGGCTATTTCATATCCATTTGTTCCACAGTCAGAACATATCGAAATGGTAAAAATCGGGTTCTGGAGGAGACTGCCTGCATTTTTGATAGACAATATACTACTTCAGTTTCTAACAAATATAATAACATCCCCTCTCAAGAAAAGTCTTGATATTGATGATACCACATTTGTTTCTATAGAAGATATTATTCAAAATTTTGAAACCCTTCTCACCATTTTATTATTTTCCATAACAATCTATTTTATTATCAGTTGTTTCTACTTTACTTATTTTTATGGTTCTACAGGGCAATCTATTGGCAAGAAGATAATGAAAATAAAGGTAATTTCAGCAACAGGTGATATGATAACTTATAGAATAGCATTCATAAGATACATTGGATATATAATATCTGAAATCCCCTTCTTCCTTGGATTTCTATGGATTGCATTTGACAAAGATAAGCAGGGATGGCATGACAAGATTGCAGGAACATATGTAGTAAAAGAATAAATTAGGTGTTCGCTTTGCTCACACTAACTTTGATTACAAAGATTAAGTTTAGATTACAAAGATTTTAATCTCCGAAATCTTTTTATAATCTCTGTAATCATGTATGGGATTAAAATTCCTATACATTAAATTATGCCTACTTAGTTTCTGGTGAAAAATGACTTTTTTGAAACCACATTTTTTAAAAGAGGGGTGTTATGGCTTTTATAAGAAGTCATAGAAAGAGAAGAAAAATCAGGGAAGGCATTAAATGGATGCTCATTATAAGCGGCATCTGTCTGATTGTTGCAATTTTCATCTCTTTTATGATTGGCTCCCTGCCCTCTTTTGTAGAAAAGACAGTTTCAAAACAGATAGAAGGAGAAATTGAAAGAACGATGGGGAAGAACACCAGTATGGAAGAAGTGGCAAAGAAATATAAAAAATATTTTAAATAAATACAAGCAGGGAAAAACCATAACTTTGAAGGAGGAAGATGTGAAGAAAAGATACCTTTTAGCGCCAGGTCCAACACCTGTTCCAGAGGCTGCACTTTTATCAATGGCGTATCCAATGATGCATCACAGGACACCACAATTTTCCGCAATATTTGCCGAGGTTAAGGAGGACTTAAAATATCTTTTCCAGACAAAAAATGATGTGTTAATCCTCGCCTCTTCAGGAACAGGGGCAATGGAGAGTGCAGTAACAAATCTATTCTCCCCCGGTGACCATGCACTCGTTGTAAATAGTGGAAAGTTTGGCGAAAGATGGGGAAAGATATGTGAGTCTTACAAACTTAGAACCACCTGGCTAAATGTAGAGTGGGGAAAGGCTGTAGCCCCTGAAGCTATAAAAGACGCACTTGATAAAAATAGAGATATCAAAGGTGTATTTATTCAGGGGAATGAAAGCTCCACAACGGTCTCCCATCCTGTAAAAGAGGTAGCTGAGATTATCAGCAAGAGAGAAGATACCCTGCTTATTGTAGACGGCATCACAGCAGTGGGGGTATACGATATCCCGATGGATAAGTGGGGTATTGATGTGCTTATTACAGGTTCTCAAAAGGCACTGATGCTCCCTCCAGGACTTGCCTTTATATCTCTAAATGACAAGGCATGGAAGTTTTGTGATACTGCTAAACTGCCAAGATTTTATTTCGACCTTAAAAAGGAGAGAAAAAATTTAAAAGATAATACCACTGCCTATACACCTGCTACATCTCTGATTATAGGTTTAAGAGAGGTACTTAAGATGATTAAAGAGGAAGGGCTTCCAAATGTATTTAAGAGAAATGAGAGGATGGCAAAGGCAACGAGAAAGGCAATGACATCGCTGGGGTTAAATCTGCTTGCCCCTGAATCACCAGCAGAATGTGCCACAGGTGTATATACCCCTGAAGGGGTAGACGGAGGGAAACTTCTAAAATCTCTTAGAGATGATTTTGGGGTTACGCTGGCAGGAGGGCAGGACCAATTAAAAGGTAAGATTTTAAGAATAGCCCATATGGGTTTTATAGATACCTTTGATATCATAACGGCTGTTTCCTCCATAGAGATGGGGCTGAGAAAGTTTGGCTATAAAGTTGAACTTGGAAAAGGTGTTGCTGCGGCTCAAGAGATTTTACTTGAGGGATATTAACAGGAGAATTCATGAAGGTGCTTGTCAGCGATAGGTTATCTGAACAGGGTATCGAGATATTAAAGAAGGCTGGGGATATTGGAGTAGAGGTAAAGACAGGCTTGACAGCCGAACAGTTGATTGCAGAGATTCCCAAATATGACGGACTAATAATAAGGAGTGCCACAAAGGTGACTGCCAATATAATAGAGGCAGCCAAGAACTTAAAGGTGATTGGGAGGGCGGGAATAGGTGTTGATAATGTGGATGTGGATGCTGCAAGCAGAAAAGGTATAGTAGTTATGAATACCCCTGAGGGGAATATTATTACTACCGCAGAGCATGCTATAGCAATGATGCTTTCACTCGCAAGAAAAATCCCACAGGCAAATGCCTCTGTGAAAGGGAAAAAGTGGGAGAGAGGATTCATGGGGATTGAGGTATATAATAAGACACTCGGGATAATAGGGCTTGGAAGGATAGGTAGTATCGTTGCCAGCAGGGCAAAAGGTCTCTCAATGAATGTAATTGCTTCTGACCCCTTTATCTCAAAAGAAAGGGCTTCAAATCTTGGTGTAGAGGTAGTAGAACTATCTGAACTTTTTAGAAGGTCCGATTTTATTTCCATACATACACCTAAGACATCTGAAACAACCTACCTCATAGGTGAGAAAGAATTTGCCATGATGAAGAAAGGGGTTAGGATTATAAACTGTGCCAGAGGCGGGATTATTAATGAGAAGGCACTTTATAAAGCAATAAAGGATAAAATCGTGGCAGGTGCTGCCTTAGATGTATTTGAAAAAGAACCTGTTTCTCCGGATAACCCCCTTCTGGAACTGGATGAGGTTATATGCACACCACATCTCGGTGCATCTACAGATGAGGCACAGGAAAATGTGGCGATAGATGTAGCTGAACAGATTGTGGACTTTTTTAAGAAGGGGCAGATAAGGAATGCCGTAAATGTCCCATCTATAAGCGCTGAACTCCTCTCAAAAATTCAGCCATATCTTACCCTCGGTGAAAAACTCGGCAGTTTTCATGCTCAATTAATAGAAGGCGGGGTAAAGGAGATAATGGTAAAGTACAGCGGTGATATTGTGAACCTCAGCGTTAAGCCAATTACAATCTCAATAATAAAAGGTTTCCTTCAAATCTTTGTTGGGGAAGGTGTTAACATGGTCAACGCCCCTTTCATTGCAAAGGAGAGAGGAATTGAGGTTGTGGAGACCACAACCAGCGAGTTACACGATTTTGCAAGTCTGGTAAGTGTGACAGTAAAGACGGAAAAGGAGGAAAGATTGATTGAAGGGACTATATTTGGTAAAAATGACCCGCGGATTGTCCGTATTGATGAATATTGGGTTGAAGCGTCTCCATCAGGTAACATGCTTCTATTCTCAAATATAGATACACCTGGCGTTATTGGGAAAATAGGGACAATGCTGGGTAGTGACAATATCAACATAGCAGGAATGCAGCTTGGAAGGAATAAGCCGAGAGGAAATGCAGTATCTATAGTAAATGTGGATTCACCAATTCCTGATGAGACATTATCAAAGATACGAGCAATGTCCAATATTATTTATGCGAAAATGATCAGACTATAGATAACCGTGAGTGCATTCCCCTAAAGTAATTTAAAGTATAGGAAATTCAATCCTATACCTGATAATCAGTTAGTGTGATGGTTTGAAAATGGGAAAATTTTATGCAGTAAAATTATATTGCCTTTTAACTCTCATTTTTCTCTACGCATCTCCATCTTACCCTGCCTCTTTCTCAGGAAAAGTCCTCCATGGTGTTTTGAATATAGATACCGCCTCAGAGAATGATTTTACAATGCTCCCCGGGATAGGGAAGATAACTGCCCACCGTATCATAAAATTCAGAGATGAAAATGGAGGTTTCAAAAATCTTCAGGAACTCACCCGTGTGGAAGGTGTAAGCCAGAAATTATTTAATTTCATCAAAGACCACCTTACTATTGCTGGCAAATCCGATTTAAAGATACTGATTGATATTAACTCCGCATCTAAAGAAACACTGCTAACTCTTCCGAGGCTTTCAGAAAAGAAGGTGGAGGCAATTATAAATTACAGAACTAAGCACGAGGGATTTACCCGGATAGAAGACCTGCTTCTCATCAAAGAGATTAATAAAAAGGAATATGATGAAATAGAAGAATTAATAATCGTCCAGCCATTGAGGAAGAAGAAATAACTCATGACCATTTTTTAAAGATATAAGAAATTATAAAATATATCCACAGGTTTTCACAGATTAAAAAATAATAGGGTTTTAAAATCTGTGTCAATCTGTGTAATCTGTGGATTAATCAGGTTTTTGTTCTATGAAAGGTCTGATTTACGAAATCCAGAGATACTGTATAGATGACGGCCCGGGGATAAGGACTGTGGTTTTTCTTAAAGGTTGTCCACTGCGGTGTCTCTGGTGTCACAATTCTGAGTCAATTGATATTGGAGAAGAGGTAGGTGTATATGCAAACAGATGTATCAATTGTCTGTTGTGTTATAAAAACTGTCCAAAGGGTGCAATACAGTTCAATACTTCCGCAAGGATTGACAGGAAGAGATGTGATAGGTGTGGTATTTGTGCCGATGTATGCCCAACAAGATGTCTTGTCAGGATTGGGAGATATTATGACCCTGAGGAATTGCTGTTTGAGATATTGAAAGATATGCCATTTTACAGGACAAGTGGTGGGGGGGTTACATTTTCAGGTGGTGAGCCAATGTATCAATCTGGATTTCTTGGAGAGATTTTAAGACTCTGTAAAAAGAAAGGGATACATACGGTTATTGAAACAAGTGGTTATACCTCATGGGAAAGATTTGAGATTATCATGGATTATGTAAATCTCTTCCTGTATGACCTGAAAATATGGGACGAAGACATATTTAAAAAAGTTATTGGTGGAGAGAGTAAGATTGTAATTGAGAACTTTAGAAGGCTTGTATTAAAAAATTCTGAAAAAGTAATTCCAAGGATTCCCCTTATACCTGGTTATACTCTTAAGAAAAAAAACCTTGAACAATGGGCAGAATTTCTGGTGGCTCTGGGCTGTAAAGAGGTTCATTTTGTCCCATTTCATCGTATGGGTGAATATAAAAAAGATGTAGTAGAAAGCAATATCCCGCCTCTGAATATTCATCCACCTGATGGTAGAGTATTGTCAGGTGCCTCAGAAATATTCAAAGCCAATAAAATAAAATCTTTAATTTAATGTACAGGAATTTCAATCCTATACATGATTACAGAGATTATAAAAAGATTTCGGAGATTAAAATCTTTGTAATCAAAGTTAGTGTGGGTAAAGCGAACACCTAATTTAGTAATAAAAAAGGAGGGACAATATGGGATATAGTTTAAAAGATTTTCCTCGTTTAGAGAAACTTAGAGAGGCAATGCTGAAGTCTGACAGGTCAGTCTGTGTAGAAAGGGCAAGATATTATACCGAATATTATGCCGATATATTGCCTGAAGAGGAAAAAAGTGAGGGCCGCAGAATTCCTCCAGTTTTAAGGCAGGCAAGGGCATTCAGGCATATCATGAAAAACAGGAGCGTGAAAATTTATCCTGATGAGTTTATTGTTGGAGGTACTACCTCAAAACTTGTTGGCGGCTTAATCTTTCCTGAGTTCCTGCACCTTGCTGTCTGGCCAGAGCTGAACACAATCTCTCACAGAGAAGACAACCCATTTATTATTGAGCAGAAAGAAATAGATGAACTCAATGATGTAATATTCCCTCGTTTTATGGAGACAAATATACTCCAAAGGGCAAAAGAGATATGGGATGAGACAAGAGATAAACCTCTGGATGTGGACCCGTTTAATATACTTGAAAAGTTCTCCTTTTTTCTGCTAAGTAAGGCTAATGGTATATCCCACATAGCACCTGATTATCCAAAAGGTATAAAACTTGGATTTGAAGCTATTGCAAAAGAGGCACTTGAAAGGGTTAAACAGTTCCGGGAAAATGGTGACTTTTATGAAGCAATAATTACTGTGTGTGAAGGAATTATTTCATTTGCAAAGAGACACGCAGAAGAGGCACGAAGGGAGACAAAAAGGGAAAAGGATAAGGGGAGAGAAGAAGAACTAATAAAGATTGCTGAAGTATGTGAAAGGGTTCCTGCAAAACCGGCTGGAAATCTCCATGAGGCACTGCAATCTCTGTGGTTCATCCAGATAGCCCTTCATCAAGAGAATTATGATATGGGCATTTCATTTGGACGCGGCGACCAGTATCTTTACCCTTATTATAAAAGGGATATTGAGATGGGCATACTAAAAGAGAAAGATGCACTTGAACTGCTGGGCTGTTTCTGGATAAAGGCTACCGACCATGTGGCGTTTACTCCATCAACAGGAAGTCTATTCTTCGGTGGGACACCCAGCAATCAGCCGATGACCATAGGAGGAGTTGACAGAAATGGGAAAGATGCCGCAAATGAACTTACATATCTTATGTTAGAAGCATCTGCCATATTGGGTGTAAGAGAACCAAATCTGAGTGCAAGGATACACAGGGACTCACCTGAAAAATATCTGTTGAAAGTAGCAGAGACCATAGAAAAGAGTCATGGCACCCCGGCCGTTTATAACGATGATTATATTATTCCTATCGTGAAAAATAATATCCGCAATGGGAATATGCCCGATGAGGATGCAAGGGATTATGCTGTAATTGGCTGTGTAGAGGCAAATGTGCAGGGGAAGACCTTTGGCATGACAGGTGCGGCACTTGTCAATATGGTCAGTGCATTGGAGATGGCACTCAATGATGGGTATTATCATGGGAGAATGGAGCAAATTGGGCCACATACAGGGGATGCAAGAAAATTCAAGAACATGGAGAAACTTAAAGAGGCATTCAGGATACAGATGGAGTTTCTTATTAAAAATGTGGTCTGGGGTAATAATACACTTGGCAGGGCTCATCAACAATTGACTCCAACCCCTTTTCTATCCTCACTTATTGAAGGGACAATGGAGAAGGGAATGGATGTAACAATGGGTTCCGCAGTCTATAATTCAAGTGGGGTAACAGGAATGGGGCTATCAGATGTGGCAGACTCTCTTACAGCAATACAATGCCTCATATTTGATGGAGTCAATGGATATAAGATAACTATGGAGGAGATGCTGAATGCAGTGAAGAATGATTTTAAAAATAATTCTATCCTTTATGCTACTATACTGAACAAGATTCCGAAATATGGTAATAATGACCCTGAGGCTGATGAAAATGCAAGATTTGTTTCAGATGTCTTCTGCAATGCAGTCTCCAAATATGACAATTATAGAGGGGGAAAATACAACCCCGGTTTCTGGACCATGACCACTCATGTAGGGTGGGGAAAGTTCAGCGGAGCTCTGCCTAACGGGAGGAGGGCAAATCAGCACTATGCAAGCGGCGCAACGCCCGGTTTTAGAATGGACAGAAATGGCCCTACCTCCTCACTCCTTTCTGCTGCCAAGCTGACGACCCATCCACCGGATGGGTGCCCCGAAGATATTACAAATATATATGCCTTTAATCAGAGGTTCGGTGTAATTTCAGGAAGAAATAATAGCGGTGCTGAAAGACTCTCCCATCTTATCAGGGGATATTTTGATGCAGGAGGCCTTCAGGTTCAGTTTACTGTTGCCGATACAGCAATGCTCAGGGAGGCACAGAAGAACCCTGAAAAACACAGGGGACTGATTGTGCGAATCTCAGGCTACACCGCATACTTTGTTGACTTAAATCAAGATTGTCAGGATGAGATAATCGCAAGGACAGAGCATAGAATCAGTTAAAAGTATCATAGTGTCAGAGAGTCGTAGAGTCAGAGTATCTAAGAACTTTGATACTTTGATACTCTGATACTTTGACACTTTATGAGGAGGTCTTTATGGGAATAATTGATAGATTAAATAATCTCTTTGCCACTCCTCCTCCAGATGAGGATACAAGGAAACGGGCGTCTGTTGAATGTCTTTTTTATCTCCTGATGATAGCCTATGAGGTTGTTCATAGAGGCGATTCTCGTTTCAATGATGATGCAAGAGACTTTGATAATGTAATTCAGTATAAGCTTGAGAATGAGGATGTAGGTGCCTATGTGGTTATAAAAGGTGACAGGGTTACAGCACACAGAGGGATTCACAGCAATCCTACTCTTACCCTGATTTTTAGGGATATAGACGCTGCTTATGGCCTTCTGACAATGCAGGATACCCAGTTTGACGCCCTTGTATTCGGAAGATTAAAGTATGAAGGGAGATTACCTTCACTTTTTCGTTTTGGGTATCTGTCTAATTATTTGCAAGATGAGTATCTGCTTCCACTAAACAATAAAAGATAGTCAAAAGGAGGTGGGCATGGGTAAAAAAATAATATCAGTTGAGATTCTTCTTTATGCCATCTGTAATACATTAAGCGAGATAGCAAAGGTGGATGAAAGGGTTCGCAGGATTATTGAGAACTGGGATACAGAAATCCAGTTCAAGGTTCAGCCTGATGGACCTTCAGCCTACCTTCAAATTGAAAGGGGGAGGATAATTTTTTATAAGGGTGAAATTAATAATCCTGATTTGAAAATGACATTCTCCTCTGCTGAGAAGGCATACGATTTCTTCACAAGGAGGTCGTTGTTACCGCTATTTGGTATTGCATTTAAAAATATCAGACATCCGATTTTGTTTCTTCAGACCCTCCGTTTGCTGCTCTTTGCCGGGGAATATTTAAGCCCTTCAAAGGGTATCGTTTCGGCAGGCTCATGATAGTAGGGTTAATTATAGACTTGATAGGAGAATAACTTATGCTGGTATTTATTAGCGATATTCATTTAACAGATGGCAGCTCGGGTGAGACCATAAAATCCACTGCTTTTAAGATTTTTTCAGACAATCTCAAACAGCTTGTAAAGTCCGTCAAAAAATCTAACCTTGAAGAAGTGAAGCTGGTCCTCCTGGGAGATATATTTGATGTTATCCGCTCCACCAAATGGAATGACCCTGCAGTTACTGTTAGACCATGGGATGAACCCAGCAAATCACAGGAAGATGTCTTGCTTAATATTTTGAGCGGTATTTATGCTCAAAATCAAAATTCATTAAATTACTTTGACGACATCAGGAAATTTGCAAAAGGCGAAGGAATTCCTTTTGATATAACTTATGTCATTGGTAACCACGACTGGCTCGTCAACCGTTACCAGAATTCTCGAAACCTCATAGCTAAGTGGCTGGGCTTACCCTCTAATAATGCCCCTAAGTTTTCAGAGGAATTATTTGACACCGAATACAAAACCTATGCCCGTCATGGTGATATCTACGATAGCTTTAATTATATGAACAATAACCGTGATGCCTCTTCCATAGGAGATGCGATAGTTATTGAACTGCTGAATAAATATCCATTAGAGGTGGAAAAAAGATTAGATGGGCTTCTGAAAGAGAAAAAGATAACCGATGATGAGAAGAAAAAAATAACAGATATGCTGAAGGAGTTGGACAATGTCAGACCAATCCTTGATACCCCTTCATGGGTCATGATGGTAATGAACAGGACAACGAATGCCTCAGCGAAACAGGCAATAGAGAAGGCATGGAGTGACTGTGTAAACTCTTTCTTTAAAGTCCCCTTTATAAAAAATATGGATAAGCTGTTCTGGCCAGATACTATTGACTTGCTTCAAATTGCATTAAATCTATCTTCTCAGATGTCCAAATGGGCCCTTGAAAAAATAATGGAACTTAAAAAAAGAATTTCATCCGGAGAAGTGGAAGGAGATTACGATAAGAGAGCATTTGCCGAACCAAAGATTCGCTCCGGTGAGGCTTCTTTTGTCTTATACGGACATACCCACGACCATTTGATAATACCATTAGACCAGATACTTACAGACAATGGAAAAATACAGAATAAGATCTATTTCAACACCGGCACATGGCGTAAGACATGGAATAAGGCAGTCTTTGAGTCTATAAACCGCGAGTTCATAGGCTGGCATGTCCTTACCTATGTCGGCATATTTAAGCCTACGGAAAATGGTGATTACAATTTTGAGATATGGAATAGTGCACTTGGATAGGGGTTTGAGAGTGGAGTATTCTTTTTCCGAAAGGGAGAGGAGGTAAATGAAAAGGGAGGTATCCCGTGGCTGCTTTAAATTTTTTTGATGAAATTGACATAAAAGAGAGTGCAGACCCTTTGTTCACTGAAATCTATCATGACTTGCAGGGCAAATCTTCTCCGTTGGAGTTATTGAGTAGCTATCTGGATGAGATAAAAGGAACGCTTAAAAATAATCCTCATACACATGCCAAACTTGCTAAACTCTTTGAGAATGGGAAATCAGTTGAGAATGTGGAGGGACATTTTTATGGCGTAACAATAGGCTTAAGGACAGGAATTCTTAAAAGGTACAACATCTTAAACTTTCTCTGGGGCAAATTACTTGCAGATGCACCACCTTGGGTAGGTAAGGGCTTCAACCCTGTGGGCAATATTATTAATGGAATTAATTATTTCAGAATTGATGAGATTGTGGAGGTGGCTCCGGGATTATATCTGGGGCAGCTTCTCTTTGCAACGAGGCGTCTCTTTGAAGAATATAACCCTGAACTCCAATCAGGGGAATATCACTATGCCCATTTCGGGTATTTTTTATTAATGGATGAAGGGTGGGATGCAGAGAGGCGGAGGCTCTTTCCTTATACAGAGGATTTATGGAAGACAAAGGCATCATCCATCCAGTGGACAAAGAATGCAAAGTTTACAAATTTCACCTTTGCAGAGCCGTCAGATGGGAATTGTAGTGAAAACCTGCTTAAGGAGGTAATGAGGGATATGGAAGGTAAGGAGACTGTCCTTGATCTCCTCAAGTTTTATTCTGAAAAGATTGGAAAAGATGCTGATATAAATTCTCCATATTGATGAGCTTGTTCAGATTACAGAAGGGCTTTATATGGGACAATTGATTTATGCTACTAACATCTTAGAAAAATATGACCCGACTAAATCCTCTTCTGTTTATGATTACCGCAATTTTGGCTACTTTCTGCTAATGGATGATGATTGGTATGCAAGAAAGATTGAAATCGGGTTTGACATTACTCCGCTGGAGGGATGAAAGGAGAGCTATGTATTCAACTGACTTAGAAGATATT
>MHDI01000090.1:0-1339 GCA_001804915.1 Nitrospinae bacterium RIFCSPHIGHO2_02_FULL_39_82
CTAACATCTTTTTATGTCGATATACATCTTTTAGTGAATTTTAGGACAACTTATGCGGCGAATCAAGGGGAAATTTGCTGAAATATCTTTTTAACCCCTTAACCCAAAAAATGCAATTGGACGCAGATGAACGCAGAAACTACATGATTTAAAAATAATAAAGACTTAAACACGAATGACACGAATGGACGAATTACACGAAAAATAAGAAATAAGAAGCCAGAGGGAAGATGAAAGATTTTTCTTGGTTATTGCATCTTGCACCTATTTGTGCCATTTGTATATTCGTGAAATTCGTGTTCTAAATGTTTATCTGCGTAAATCTCTTAAAATCTTGTAAATCTGCGTTCTAATTTATCTATTGCATTGTTAAATAATAAGGGAAATAAATTTTAGTTACAAATTATATCGCATGCTATATAATTTAAAAACTAATTACGCTAAAGGCTTTTAGACAATTAAAGAAAAGTGGGGTGCGGAGATTTTAGAAAATGAAAATTCAATTTATTGGCGGTGTAAGGTCTGTAACAGGAAGCTCTTATTTAATTACAACTGATACCGCAAAAGTTTTAGTTGACTGCGGCATGTTTCAGGGTATTAATGACGGCGGGAAGAGAAACCTTCGCCCATTTACTTTTAAGCCGTCTGAAATAGATGCAGTACTTTTGACCCATTCCCACATAGACCACTCAGGATTAATTCCAAAGCTTGTTAAAGATGGATTCAAGGGGAAGATTTTTGCAACAAGGGCAACTGCTGACCTGTGCGGCATATTGCTTCTTGACTCAGCCCATATCCATGAAAGGGATGCGGAGTGGGAGACGAGAAAAAGGTTGAGGAAGGGGAGAAAGGCTGTTGCCCCTCTTTACAATATCGCAGATGCAGCAGAATCTTTAAGCCATATTGAAGGGATAGACTACGATGTTATCCTAAAAGTTGCCCCAAATATAGAGGTTAGATTCAAAGATGCAGGACATATACTTGGCTCTGCAATACTTGAGTTATGGGTAATGGAAAAGGGCAGAAAAGTAAAGATTGTATTTTCGGGTGACTTAGGGCAGAAAGGTGCCCCAATTATAAAAGACCCGACATATATAAGTGATGCAGATTATATCCTTATTGAATCTACTTATGGCAATCGCCAGCATAAGGGGATGAAGGAAACTATTAATGAATTTGCAGGTGCAATAGGGGAGACACTCAGAAAAGGGGGAAATGTCATTATCCCTTCCTTTGCAGTTGGAAGGACACAGGATATTTTATATATCCTCAACCAGTTTTCAAGAGAAGGGAGGCTTAATAATCTAAATGTCTTTATTGACAGTCCTCTTGCCACAAA
>MHDI01000090.1:1358-17160 GCA_001804915.1 Nitrospinae bacterium RIFCSPHIGHO2_02_FULL_39_82
AGTTTTCAAGAGAAGGGAGGCTCAATAATCTAAATGTTTTTATTGACAGCCCTCTTGCCACAAATGCAACAAGGGTCTTTTTAAAACACCCCGAATGTTTTGACAAGGAGACTTTGGAACTTATTACAAAGGGACAATTTCCAAAAGGGACTCCGATACTTAAATTTTCAGAGACACCTGAGGAGTCAATGTCAATAAACAGGATAAAAAGTGGTGCAATAATAATTGCATCAAGCGGCATGTGCGAGGCAGGGCGGGTAAGGCACCACCTTAAGCATAACCTGTGGCGTGAAGAGTGCAGCATAGTATTTGTTGGCTTTCAGGCACAGGGGACACTGGGAAGACAGATTGTAGATGGTGCAAAGACGGTAAAGTTATTTGGTGAAGTGGTAGCAGTCAGGGCAAGGGTATATACTATTGGCGGATTATCTGCACATGCAGATAAAAATGGGCTGATGGACTGGCTCACACATTTCAATGTAAAACCAAAGAAAATATTTGTCGTCCATGGCGAAGAAAAAACATCAATAGATTTTGCACAGTCCGTGCATGAGAGATTTTTGGTAGATACTCATGTGCCGAGACAATTGGAAGAGGTTAGTCTATAGCTGAGAGAAAGCACAAACCATTATGAGAGAGGTATTTGGGTAACCCTAACGCCCATTCTATTCGTAAAGGTCTAACCATTTGCCATTACTTTAGTAGATAATTTCTTATATTTCAAGACCTGGCCTTAAAGAATAAATAAATCTGCCCATTTTTTTCATAACTGACTAAATAGCAGCAGCATAAATGTGTACTTCTTTGTTGAGTCGGTCACTCAATCTGTCTTTTTCCATTTCAATGTCATGCCGTGCTTGGAGATTTATCCAGAATCGTTCTGAAAGGCCAAAATAAAGTGATAACCTCAACGGGGTGAATTGGGTGCAATTTTTGTTTAACCATATATGCCTCCTAATGATAGTCTGCGATTTCTACTTTATAAGCATTCCCATCTTGCCATTTACTTATTCTCAGAAAAACCGCCCTCTTTTTTCATTATGGCAGAATTTCAGTACATTCTGTTTCCCCTTGATTTGTAATGCTTTTAGAGTTATCATTATTCTGTTTTTTAACCATTTGGGTTGCCTCCTGTTATAATGGGTTGTTCTTTGAAAATCCTATTATAGCAGGGGAATCCAGATGTTTTAATTACTTTTTTTCTCTTCTGTGCAAGATTAAGGTCTTTATTGGTGTTTTTCATTCTGAAAAAGGTATTTGGACGATGATTGACATACACAAATTTTCAGTATCTGCAGTCGGGTTGTAAAAACTAACCCGACCTACAAACTGTTTCTGGACATAAGGTCGCAAGGGGGTCAAGGGCTTTAATATTGATGTAAGAGAAGTGGAGTAATATCAAAAAGCAAGACCCTCAACGATGCAAAAATCATAAATCTTTAACGACTGATATGAATGGTTGATAATTAAATGTGTCGCAAATACAGCCTTAACATAGAGATATAAATTTTAGGAGGTAGGCATGTCCACAGAAATTGAATCATCTAATAATACAGTTGATATAGAGGCAAAGTGGTATTTTTTGGTTTGCAGTGCAATTGCAGTCCTTATTGGTTTTTTTACATGGACAGCACCTGCCAGCCCAAATTTGCTGGGAATAGAGGTATTTGCTACTATAATAGCCCTGTTTATCTTCGGGTCAATAAAATATAGGATTGATAAAAACGTCATAACATATGGGGCACTGCTTATTATTCTTGTCACTTTCTTCCCCATGTGGTGGCCAAAATCCCAGCTGCGTCAGGAGTTCATAGAATTTGGAGGGCATGCCATTTGGGAGGCAACTAAAGAAAATATCCTTACCTTACATGGTCTTGAGAAATTGGTTCATGCTGATACAATGCTGTTCATCCTTGGATTGACCTTTTTTGTGAGTGTAATTTCTCAGACAAGACTGCTTGAAACGATCAGTATGAATATATTGAGGATTTTTGAAGGGCGTGTCTTTGCTACAGTCATTCTTATTTGCGCATTAGTATCTTTTGCCTCTGGTATTATGGATGGGGTATCAATGATAGGTCTGACTATACGGGTGCTGACTATTATTTTAATTATGGCAAAGGTTAAAGAACAAGGTATTAAATTTTTTATCATGGTTTCAGTTGTTTTGACTACAGTGTGCGGGATGTGGCTTGCCTATGGAGAGCCTCCTAATCTCATAATTAAATCAAATCTGGGGCTTCCAGACTCATTTTTTCTTAAGTATGCGATGCCAATGGCTGTGGTGTCTTTTATAATAGTGGCTATTTTTATACACCGCTGGTTAATGAGGATGTTGATTCCCCTTAATGAACTGGATGTCCTTGAACAGAATATTGCAGATGTGAAATTCTTACAAGCAGCTCGTAAAGGAGAGATAAAAGATTCAGATGATATGCTGATGGAATATTATGATCAACTTGGAGACAAGGCTGCCCATGTCAAGGGTTTCTATCATGAGGGGCATCACCCGATATCGGCAATGATCAGGGCTGGAGTAAATAAGGAGATTATAGATAGGTTTATTGAGGAATATTTAGGAGAGGAGTTTTTAGAACCTGTTTTTAACTATTACCATTTCAGGGTAAAAAAATATGATCACAAGGGTATGGAACAGGAGTTGATTGAAGCAGATGTTATTAACCGTCTTTTAGAAAATACACGTCTTCAGAGGCGTGCTGCTCAGGTATGGGGAAAAATTGCATTTATCCCCTTTATTGGCTTCTTAATCTGGCATGCAAGTAATCATAATGTGCCACTATTTATAGCATCAATGGCTGGCTTTGGTATCGCATTCCTTGGGATATTACCTCATACAAGGATGAGTAAGCTTGCCTTTCATGAAGCGGTTCATGAATATAAGGAATATCTCTTCCTCTTTCCCCTCTTTCTTTCAATCAGCCTTCTGACAGCTGTTGGATTCTTTGATCAGATGAAGGACCTTATAGAACACGGTGTTGAGTCCATCGGGCATGCCCATATTGCCGTTATCCAGTTTATATTCTCTGCCTTCCTTTCCGCTATACTCGATAATAATGTAGTGGCGGATTTCGCATCCAGGGCAATTCAAGGGATGTCCAGTATGTTTCTATTTGCAGCATCACAGATCGCAGGATATGCAGCAGGGGGGTCATTGACCCACATAGGATCAGCTCAATCTGTTGTAGCATTTGCATATATCCTGAGATATATTGACTCTAACTTTACACCTCTGGATTGGATACGGGCAATGTGGAGAATGGTACTGACGATTTCTGTCGCACTTATAGTAGTGATTTATGTAATGGCATATATATTTTCGACTTGATGACTGTAATTTATAAGAGTCGTATTATTAAGTAGACGAATGTTGAGATCAGTGCCGAAGCTGGAATAGTGACAAGCCATGCCAATAGAATCTCACTTATAATTTTACTATTTACAGATTCTTTCCCTTTTTTAATGCCACTTGCAATTATCGCAGTGGATGACACATGGGTAGTTGATAGTGGGAGGCCTAAATATGATGCTGAACTGACTAAAATACTGACAATCAAATTGGAAGTAAACCCTTCAACATGATCCATCCTTGTTATTTTATAAGATAGGGTCTCGGTGGTTTTAAACCTGTATAAATATCCCCCGATTGCCATTGATAATGTGATTAAAATGAATACCCATTTATTTGTAGATAAGCTGGAGTATATGATAATTACTGCAATCTTGGGTGTGTCGTTTAATCCCCATAATAGACAAGCAAAGCCGATGGCTGTCCATAATATACCCCACAAAATAGCAATTTTATAGTCAGTTACACCATTCCCCACCAGTGCATATTCCTTTTTAAATATCATTTGACCATTTGCATATGATAGAAAAAAGACAAGGATAATTAAAATTAGGAATTCCATCTTTCAATTTCTTCCTTCGTATGCTTTATGTTTCTCATGGTAAATTTTGTTACCATTTTTTACAAGAATTACTTCGTAATATACTAAAAGAAGATTGAGATTACAATAGTTAACCCCCACCATTATAGAATCAGAAAAGAAAGAGGCTATAATGACCTACCTTGGATTTAAAGGTTATAGACCTGTCATTGCCACACTCAAAGAGATTGAAGGGAAGTTGTAACCTCTCACATTAAATTGACTATCACATTATTTTTATATCCCCTGCCCATTCTATTCAGATAATCTCAGTCGATGCAATCCTTACATGTTCTGCTGAAACCATATTGCATTTCTCTGTTGCTGCGGCAATAAGTGAACCTCTGGCAAGTATATTTGCCCTCCTTAAGAGTCCTCCCGACCCTTGATGTATTGCAAGGACTGCCTCATCGGAGAAGAGTTGTTCTTTTATCCCTCCAATCTCAAGATGATGTTTAATGAAAGAAGCTTTTTGATAATATCAAAAACAGGAAACTTTATATTCTTAATCCGTGAACTCTGAAATTTTAATCCCCTATACCAGTATTGCTGACTCTGATATGCTGCCACTTTAAACCATCTGCTATCCTCTATCTTCGATTTTAAATAGGATACGATTGTCTCTATGGAGTATATGAATTTCTTGAAGAATTTATCAGGTCTGCATGTATGCACTCCTTTACAGTCAGGACATCTATACTTCTTTACCCATAGTGCCTTTGAAAATCCCTCAAAATACCTCGTGGCAAATCCATGTGACCAGAGCCGTCCCACTCCGCACTTGGGACACTTCTCAGGTCTTTGCCACTGAAAATTCTTATCCTCCTCACCCCTGATAGAATCATTCAGGGGTTTACATCTATAGAAAAATATAATATCAATAAGCTGTTGTTTTGGGAGGATAGCTGAGAGATGCTTTATTAGCCATAAAGCTCTCAGTTGTCCTCTTCCTTTCTGGTTAATTTATCTTGATAAAGAAATTTATTTATACAAAGAATTGTGAGAAAAAGATAGGTGTTTTTGATAAGATAATGTGAGAGGGGACAGAGAATAACTTTTAGTTGTATATTATATTGCATGAGATATAATTAAAAACTAATTATGCTAAAGGTTTTCAGACAGTTTTTGAGCGAAAAAGAAAGAACACCTGAGAAGAATATCCTCTGTATTTTCTTTCCCAAAAACTTAAAACATCAATTCCGGCAAATAGGGCATCGGAGAATTGGAGTGCGATTGAGGAGAAGCTGCACAAGGCATTGACTGTTAACATAGGAGGAGTTTGTTTAAATGGAATCTATAAAAATTCAGGGAATATACTTTGAAAGAAAGATAATGACTGCAGGGGTCGGTGCAACAGTTCGGGAAAGGGTGGATGACCTCCATTATTATGTAAGAGGGCTTGATGATGGTAATATCCGTCTTGAATTTTTGAAGGTCAGTCAGACAGAGGCACTTTTTGAAGAGGAGAACAAACATGTATTCAATGAATTTGGCATTGACTTACGAAAGAACGGTATGTATGACGAGGCAATAGGAAATTATGAAAAGGCAATCTCAATTGACCCGAAGGATGAGAACCTCTACTACAACCTTGGGAGGGCATATAAGGAAAAGGGTGACTTTAAAACAGCATACGAAAAGGTAAAAAAGGCACTGGAATTAAAACCGAATTTCAAAGAGGCACAGGAGTATCTGGAGTTTTTAAAAACCAAGACAAAGTAAGCCACGAATTTACACAAATAAACACGAATTAAAAAAGAAATAATTTTGATTTGTGATAATTCGTGTCCATTCGTGGCTAAGTTATTTATACATGGCAATAAAGATTATTACAGAAAACAGGAAGGCATGGCATGACTACTTCATTATAGAAACCTTCGAGGCAGGGATTGTTTTAAAGGGGACCGAGGTAAAATCTCTAAGAGAAGGAAAGGTAAACTTAAAAGACAGCTTCGCAATGGTAGAAGATGAAGAGGTTTTTCTCCACAACTGCCACATAAGCCCCTACATACATGGGAATATATATAATCACAACCCCTTAAGAATCCGCAAGCTCCTCCTCCATAAAAATGAAATAAATAAGTTAATCGGAAAGGCTGTTGAGAAGGGGCTCACCCTAATACCTCTAAAACTCTATTTTAAAAATGGCATTGCAAAAGTAGAGCTGGCATTGGCTAAAGGGAAAAAACTGTATGATAAGAGAGAAGATATAAAAAAGAAAACCGCCATGAGGGAGATAGAAAAGGCATTTAAAGAAAGCAAGAGATAAACCCCGTTAGAAGTTTCATATTTTAAATTATCTAAAGGTCGATTATTTTATTATTTTTCAGTTAGAACTTCTAACGGGGTAAATCAGGGTTTTATTTTGTATTATGATATGCTAAAATAAAAACAATAGAAAATTTTATAAAAGAGAGGCTGGTGCCTCTTTTTTATTTATTAATTAAATTCCAGCGAAGCGGAATTTGAGTAAGGAGGATAATCTTGAAGGTAGAGGTATCTGATTTAAAACCGAGTGTAAAAAAATTAAAGATTGAGGTTCCTACTGAAATAGTAAACAGGGAGATTGATGAGGCATATAAAAACTTAAGCAAGTCTGCCAACATTCAGGGTTTCAGGAAGGGGAAGGCTCCAAGAAAGATACTGGAACAGCATTACAAGGAAAGGGTAGAATCCGATGTCCTGCAGAGGATAATCCCAAAGTCATTTGCTGAGGCAATAAAGGAGCACAATATCCGTCCAGTAACTCAACCCAATGTTGAGGATATAAAGATGGAACATGGTGCACCGCTTTCATTCAGTGTTACTGTGGAAACACTCCCTGATATAACCATTAAAGACTTCGGGCATCTTGAATTTACAAGAACCATAGTGAGAGTTACGGATGAGAATGTTGAGAAGGGATTGAAAGGGATTCAGGAGATGCAGGCGGAGTTTGAATGCAGTGATGACCAGCTCCTTGAGAGCCATGACCATGTAATTCTTGATTATGAAGGGTTTTTAAATAATGTGTCATTAAAGAAATTGAAAGGGATAAATCACCCGCTATTTCTCGGCACAAACAGATTTATTCCTGAATTTGAAAAGGAATTAATAGGACTCAAAAAAGGTGACTCAAAGGATATTAAAGTCGTATATCCTGCCAATTATCCTGATAATGAACTGGCAGGGAAAGAGGTTCAATTTAGAGTAGTTATCAAAGAACTAAAGAAGAGGAGATTAAAACCCCTGAATGACGATTTTGCAAAAGAATCAGGTGGGTATAAAGACCTTGAAGACCTGAAGAAGAAGGTGAAGGAAGATTTAGAAAATAATGAGAAGGCCCTTGCCAATTCCAGATTAAAAAATGAACTGGTTGGCAAATTAGTTAACATGTATGCTTTTGAGCTTCCCCCTTCACTTATAGAGGGGGAGATAGACTCAATGGTATATAATACCAGTCGGAGGCTGACCTTACAGGGTATGATAGATGTGGATAAAGCCAATATTGATGTAAAAGAGGCGAGAGAGGGCTTTAGAGATTCTGCCGTGAAAAATCTGAAGGGAAGAATCATACTTGAAGCAATTGCAGAGAATGAATCCGTAATGGTTGGTGATGCAGAATTGGATGATGAGATAAAGAGATATGCCTTATCTATAAAGGAGAATTTTCAAGTATTAAAGAGAAAAATGGAAAAAAGCAGGTCAATCGAAATGCTGAAAAAGAGGATGTTGATTGATAATACCTTAGATGTTATAATCAAAAAAGTTAAGGTGAGTGATATTTTTGTTGACAGAGAAAGTGAGGTAAGCAGATGAATCTGATTCCTATGGTTATTGAACAGACACCTCGTGGTGAGAGGGCATATGATATTTATTCCCGCCTCTTAAAAGACAGGATTGTATTTCTTGGCATTCCCATTGATGACCATGTATCAAATCTTATAATAGCCCAGCTTTTGTTCCTTGAGGCTGAAGACCCTGAGCAGGATATTTACATTTATATAAATTGTCCGGGGGGTATTGTTACCTCAGGACTTGCCATATATGATACTATGCAGTATATAAAGCCTGATGTACAGACAATTTGCATAGGGCAGGCGGCGAGTATGGGTGCTATGCTTCTCTCAGCCGGAACAAAGGGTAAACGTTTTGCACTTCCCCATTCAAGAATAATGATACATCAGCCTTCAGGTGGATTTGAGGGGCCCTCTGCAGATGTTGAAATCCATGCAAAGGAGATAATGAAGATGAGGGAGGTTCTGGATAACATCCTATCAAGACACACAGGTCAGCCATTAAAGAAGATAAGGGTTGATACCGACAGAGATTTTTTTATGTCAGGAGAGGATGCAAAGGTATATGGAATTGTAGATGATGTAATTGAAAGTCATGAACTTCCAAAATTGCAGAATTCATAATTCAATAAATTTTTAAGGAGGAGAACAAATTATGGTAAGGAGAGGAAATGATACCAACCTCCGGTGCTCATTCTGTGGAAAGACCCAGGATGAAGTTAAAAGGCTTATTGCAGGACATGAGGTTTACATCTGCAACGAGTGTATAGACCTATGCAATGAGATAATGAAGGAAGATGGATGGGATTATGAAAAGGAGAATGTATTTCAGCACATCCCGAAGCCAAAAGAGATAAAGAGAATACTGGATGAATATGTGATAGGACAGGAGAGGGCAAAGAAGATTCTCTCAGTTGCTGTTCATAACCATTACAAAAGGATAGACAGTCATGTAAATATAAATGATGTAGAGTTGCAAAAGAGCAATATCCTTCTCGTAGGTCCTACAGGTACAGGCAAGACACTCCTTGCCCAGACATTGGCTAAGATACTGAATGTTCCATTTACAATAGCAGATGCCACTACCCTTACTGAGGCAGGATATGTAGGGGAGGATGTGGAAAATGTAATATTGAGGCTCCTTCAGATGGCGGATTATGATGTAGAGAAAACAGAGAGGGGTATTGTATACATTGATGAGATTGATAAGATAAGCAGAAAATCTGAGAACCCATCCATAACGAGGGATGTATCCGGTGAAGGGGTCCAGCAGGCATTACTAAAGATAATAGAAGGAACAATTGCCAATGTGCCGCCTCAGGGGGGGAGAAAACATCCGCATCAGGAGTTTCTTCAGATTGATACCACGAATATTCTATTTATATGCGGTGGGGCTTTTGTTGGACTTGATAAGATTATAGAGCAAAGAATAGGAAAACAGTCTATAGGATTTGGTTCAAATCCCAAGAGTAAAAGGGAAAGGAATATAGGGAATATATTAAAACAATTACAGCCAGAGGACCTCCTCAAGTATGGGTTGATACCTGAATTTATTGGAAGGCTCCCTGCTATTGCCACTCTGGACGACCTTGATGAAAATGCGCTTATCAGGATTTTAACAGAACCTAAAAATTCCCTTATAAGGCAGTATCAGAAATTTTTCGAATTTGAGAGGGTTAAATTGAGGTTTACCGAGGGTGCTCAAAAAATAATAGCCAGAGAGGCGATGAAAAGGAAATCAGGTGCGAGGGGGTTGAGGGCGATACTTGAAGAGATAATGCTTGATACCATGTACGACCTCCCTTCTCAATCAGGAATAAAGGAATGTGTTGTAACAGAAGATGTGGTAACAAAAAGAGAACAGCCCATGATTCTGTATGAAAAACAGGCAAGCTGAAGAACAACAGCAATGAGCAATGAGTGACGAGTAAAAAAACTCATTGCTTATCGCTCATTGCTCGTTGCTTATTTTAAAATGGAAGGAAAGAAAAAAATACAATCAAACATATTACCGCTTATACCTTTAAGGGATATAGTGGTTTTCCCTCACATGGTCGTTCCCTTGTTTGTGGGGAGGGAAAAGTCTATCAGGGGATTGGAAAATGCCCTTTTACAGGAAAAGGGAATTGTTCTTGCTGCCCAGAAAAAATCTAAGACAAATGACCCTGCACCTGCTGATATATACGAAACAGGGACAGTTGCGGAGATACTTCAGATATTAAGATTGTCTGATGGGACTGTCAAGGTGCTGGTGGAAGGACTGTCAAGGGTTAAAATAGATTCTTTCCTTGAAAATAGCAGTTTCTTAGAAGTTAAAATTATATTCCCTGAAAAGAAGATTGAAATATCTCAAGAGGTAGAGGCACTAATGAGGAGTCTCTACGGGCTTTTTGAAGAATATGTAAAACTGGGACAGAAGATTCCCCTTGAAATACTGATGTTATTACAGAATATCAATGAACCCGGACACTTGTCGGATGCCATTTCATCTCACCTATCTATGAAGGCATCGGATAAACAAAAACTGCTTGAGATAACATCCCCTGTAGACCGTCTTGAAGAGCTTTATAAGATAATAGAATCAGAAATTGAGATACTCAAGATAGAAAGAAGGGTAAGGGGGAGGGTAAAGAAGCAGATGGAGCAGAGCCAGAGGGAATATTATCTGCAAGAACAGATGAAGGCAATTCAGAAGGAATTAGGGAAACACAACGAATTTAAATCTGAAATAGAGGAGTTAAAGGAAAGAATTAAAAAGGCGAAGATGCCTGAAGAGTCGCATAAGAAGGTGTTAAAAGAAATCAAGCGGCTTGAAATGATGCCTCCGATGTCTGCAGAGGGGACAGTGGTGCGTAACTATATAGACTGGCTTGTGGATTTGCCATGGGTTGTAAGGACAAAGGACAAGCTCAATATAAAAGAGGCTGAAAAGATTCTTAATAAAGACCACTACGGATTAGAAAAGGTTAAGGAGAGGGTGCTTGAATATCTTGCTGTAAGGCAGCTTGTAAAAAAGATGAAAGGTCCGATACTCTGTCTTGTTGGACCGCCTGGTGTGGGAAAGACATCTCTTGGTAAATCAATAGCAAGGGCTATGGGGAGAAAGTTTGTCCGTGTTTCCCTTGGCGGTGTAAGAGATGAGGCAGAAATAAGGGGTCACAGAAGGACATATATAGGTGCCTTGCCGGGGCGAATTATCCAGTCTGTTAAAAGGGCAGAGACAAAGAACCCTGTATTTATGCTTGATGAGATTGATAAAATGAGCATGGATTTCAGGGGTGACCCATCGGCGGCATTATTAGAGGTGCTTGACCCTGAGCAGAATCACGCCTTTAATGACCACTATATAGAGGTTGACTTTGACCTGTCAGAAGTGATGTTTATCACAACTGCAAATGTCCTCCATACAATTCCCCGCCCTTTGCTGGACAGGATGGAAGTATTAAGGATGCCGGGGTATACAGAAGATGAAAAGGTGAATATTGCAAAGTTATTTCTTATACCAAAGAACATTAAAGAACATGGACTTAAGGAAGACTATGTTCAATTTTCTGATAGAACAATTGAAAAGATTATAAGACATTACACAAAAGAGGCAGGGGTAAGAAATTTAGAAAGAGAAATTGCTAATATATGCAGAAAGGTGGCAAAAAAGGTAGCAACAAAAAAGGCAGCAGCAAAAAAGGGAGACAAAAAGGCAAATATTATATCTTCGGACAGTTTAAGCAAATATCTTGGAGTCCCTCTGTATCGTGTCAGCAAGAAAGAGGAGAGGAGTGAGGTTGGACTTGCGACAGGTCTTGCATGGACGGAGGTGGGAGGAGAGATTCTCACAACAGAGGTTACAATTATGGATGGGAGAGGAAAACTTACCATCACGGGGCAATTGGGCGATGTAATGCAGGAATCTGCCCAGGCAGCACTAAGCTATGTTAGGTCAAGGGCAAAAGAGATGGGGCTCAATAAAAACTTTTATCAAAAGATAGATATTCATATTCATATCCCTGAAGGTGCTATTCCAAAGGATGGTCCATCGGCAGGAATTACTATGGCAACAACTCTCGTATCTGCCATTACAAAGAGGGCAGTTAAAAGGGATATAGCAATGACAGGAGAAATTACATTAAGAGGGAAGGTTCTACCCGTAGGAGGTATAAAAGAAAAGCTCCTTGCGGCACACCGGGGTGAGATTTATAATATTGTCCTCCCCAGAGAGAATGAGAGGGATTTAAAAGATATACCTGCAAATATACGGAAGGTATTAAAGATAAATCTGGTTGAAAATATGGACGAGGTCTTGAAGATTGCCCTTGAGGAACCCCCTGCCCCTGTACATGAGAAAAAAATAAAAGTAGAATCTCAGGAAAGAGACTATACACCTATCCCTTCACCCATACCAATAAATTGATGCTGCCAAAATCCTAACCTGAATAAAATTATCAAACTATCAACCTCTTTTGAAAATCCTTTTTAGAATCGTCCCACTTAAAAGAGGCTGCCTCGTTTATAATACTACCAGAAAGTGAGACTACAATATATTCAGCATCGGGATACGATGGTTCATCCCCGAACATTGCCATATCCCTGTCCTCCTGAGAAAAATAGGCAGCATGGTGGGGATGAGAATGATAGAAGGCAATAACTTTAAGCCCATTCTTTTCTGTATCATTAAAAATATTGAGTATCTCCTTAGGGTCTATGTGATAGGCAGTCTTTGCATCTCTCTTATATCTGTCAGGGTCTTTATTGTGGAGTTCATTCTGTATATTCCTGCATTTGTGAACCACACTAACCCCCTTTCCGTCTCCGGTAACTACCCCACAACATTCATCGGGATACTCCTCCACCGCATGTTCATAAATCATTTTAAGGGAGTTTTTATCTAACATTGAATTTATATCTCCCCTTCATCAAAGTCAACTCCCCTCCAGTCTTTTATACATTCCCGCGTTATTTTATTTATTGTGTCCTTCTCTCTTTTATTTTTCTTCCTTTTAACCACTTTTACTCCAGCATCTTTTCTGGTAAAGGAATTAAAGGTGTCTTTCTGTTCTTCAATTCTTCCCTTTCTATTATCCATAAAACAACTTCCAAAAATTCACCCCCTTTCTTTGTAATGCATGATACAGGTCTTATATTTTTAATCATAATTTATATGTTTATCTTCAAATCTTTTTTAATAACGAATTTTGGTATTTTTCTCTTTTTTAAATCAAAGCTGTCTGCAACAGCAGTAGCTATAATTGGGAGGGCTATAGTGGCATCAGAGTGGAGGGATACACTGCGGGCATCCTTTGCAATCTTACCCCAGGACTGCGCCTCTTTGAAGGTGCACCCTGATAGACCACCCCAGTGGGGTGAGTCGGCGGTAATCTGAATTGCATATTTATGCCCTGGAGAGATGGAGTTGCTTATTATGGATGAGGTTACCTCGGCTTGCTGGATGAAATTTTTAGGAGTGCCGCCTCCTATGTATATAACGCCTGTAGATTTGGATTTACTTGCTATCTCTGCTGTCTCAAGGACATCCTTTATCATATCAAACTGGATATTATTTGATTCTTCTGCCCTGCCTGCAGCCAGAGCTATACCTATTGAGCTATCGGAGATTGCCGGACAGTAGATTGGAACATTTGCCTTATAGGCAGAAGTCAGTATTCCTTCAACCTTACTTATCTTTGAAAGTTTTTCTCCGAGAAGATATAAGAATTCCCTTGTTGTCATTTCTCTTTTTATGCTTAATCCCTTTGCCCAGTTTTTTATAAAATTATCTGCCTTTCTGAATTCCTTTTCTGAGGCAAAGACATCATATATCCTGTCCACACCTTTTTCAAATAGCTTTATATCATCAACCTCATAACTCCCCTGGAAGTGAAATCTGCCGAGCGTCTCATGGCAGTCATGAAAGAGGTTTGCACCTGTAGATACAAGGCAGTCAATGAATCTGTTCTTTATTAGATACGCAATTATCCCTCTCATTCCTGCAGGTACCATTGCACCTGCCAGCCCGAAGAATATTGTTGTCCTATCATTCAGCATCTTCACCCATATATCACGGGCTAATGCGATATTCTTCCCCTGAAAGGCACTGTTTCCCATTGTCTCTACCAGTGTTTTGACAGAGCTTCCCTTCTTTATCCCCTGGGGCTTTATCTTTGTCCTTAAAAAATGGTTCATAAAATATGAGTGATGAGTTTACATTATTAATGTATAATATGTCAAGAAAGGTTAAGCCTATGAAAGATACCAAGGTGGCAGTTATTGGCGGTGGTGCATGGGGAACAGCCCTGGCAAATCTGCTTGGGGAAAAGGGTCTCAAGGTAAATCTCTGGGTTTATGAAACCGAACTCTGCCGGATAATAAAAGAGAAAAGGGAAAATACCTTTTTCCTTCATGGAAAGAGATTATCCGAAAATATCTCTCCCTCAAACTCAATGAAAGAGACAACCGAGGAGGCGATGGTATTTATTGTTGCATCTCCTTCTCATGTATTAAGGGGTATTATAAATGAATTGAATAGGCATCTCCCCCCTGAGGCTATAATTGTGAGTGTAACAAAGGGGATTGAGAACGATACATTAAAATTACCATCACAGATATTTGAGGAAATTCTGCCGGAAGGCATCAATCTCAGGACTGTTTACCTATCAGGTCCCACATTTGCGAAGGAGGTAGCAGGAAGGCTTCCAGTTGCTGCAACAATTGCTGCAGTGGATACTGAAATTGCCGAATATATCCAGAATCTCTTTAACACCCCTTATTTTCGCCTATATACCCATACAGATATAATTGGTGTTGAAATTGGTGGTGCATTAAAAAATGTAGTAGCTATTGCCGCTGGTGCCTCTGATGGACTCGGGTTTGGAAATAGTGCAAGGGCTGCCCTTATAACAAGGGGGTTGACAGAGATAATAAGACTTGGAGCTGCCATGGGTGCTGACCCTGTTACATTTACAGGCCTCTCTGGTATCGGAGATTTGGTTCTTACCTGCACGGCTGATTTGAGCAGAAACAGGACTGTAGGGCTTAAGCTCGGACAGGGCATGAAATTGGATGCAATATTAAAGGATATGAGGATGGTGGCTGAAGGGGTAAAGACAACAAAATCAGCCTATGAATTGGGAAAAAAACATAAAGTTGAGCTTCCAATAATAAATGAGGTCTATGCTATACTTTATGAAAGCAAGAACCCAAAGGATGCAGTAGTAAATCTCATGAGTAGGTCATTAAAGAAGGAATTTCAATGAACACCAAGAAACCACTACTCATACCTTACATAACTAACACCAGATTTTTAGATTGACGGTAATTTTTCGTGAGCTTATAATTTAACACAATAATCAATTTTCTATCTTTTAACGGCAGGTATTATTTATGGTAACTGTCAATAATGAAGATTCGTGATATTATAAAATTGATAGAAAACGATGGGTGGTATCAAGTTGATACGAAGGGAAGCCATCGTCAATATAAACACCCTGTGAAGTCAGGCAGGGTAACAATTGCCGGTCATCATGGCGATGATTTGGCGCCAGGAACTCTCAACAGTATTTTGAAGCAGGCTAAATTGAAGGAGGTAAAATAAAATGTATCGTTTTCTTGTTGTAATTGAAAAGGCAGATGGAAACTATTCTGCATATTCACCCGACTTGCCCGGATGTGCAGCTACAGGAGCTACGCGTGAAGAAGCAGAGCAAAATATGTATGAAGCCATTGAACTGCATTTGCAAGGACTGAAGGAGGATGGGTTGTTTATCCCTCAGTCAACTTCGTTTGCGGAGTATGTTGCCGTCAGATAAAATTTCACTATGAGCGCTTCCGCATTGGGGGGTATATCCGAACTCCATACGGATACAAACAAGATAAGCAGTCATCGGCTTCGCAAGAAATGTAATTCTGTAATTCTGGGGACCCTGAGCGAAGCGAAGGGAGAACGACAAAACTGTGCGGTGGCTATCAGCCGTCCGCACGAGTGACTTGTTATATGAAATTCATGGAAATATTCTGTATATATCTTTGCGATTAGCAATGCGCTGACAAATTATCAAGTTATTTTTCTTATCGATAGTGATTCCGATT
>MHDI01000091.1 GCA_001804915.1 Nitrospinae bacterium RIFCSPHIGHO2_02_FULL_39_82
TAAGGGGCATGATTAAAGATGACCTGATACAAATTGCATCCCAAATTACTGCCAGATACAGTGATGCACCGAGGGATAGGGAGATACCGGTAAACTGTAGAAGGAAGTTGGATAATCTCCAATCTACTCTCTTTGTCAGGGCTATGGATGACGAGATATTGAACCCCATAAGAATATAAAGAATGCAGTATTATCAATTATGTTTGAACGTATAAGAAGGGATATCAGAGTAATATTTGAAAGGGACCCTGCAGCAAAGGGTGTCATGGAAATAATATTCTGCTATCCCGGTTTTCACGCCCTGTTTTTTTATCGCATCAGTCACTGGTTGTGGAGACACAATCTTTTATTCATCGGCAGATTTATTTCTCACATCGGAAGAATCGTTACAGGTATAGAGATTCATCCTGGTGCAAAAATCGGCGGAGGGTTTTTTATAGACCATGGTATGGGTGTAGTCATCGGAGAGACTACAGAGATTGGAGAAAATTGCACTGTATATCAGGATGTAACTCTTGGGGGAATAAGTCTTAAAAAGGAAAAGAGACATCCAACTTTGCAGGATAATATTATTGTAGGGGTTGGAGCAAAGATACTGGGTCCGGTAACCATTGGTTCTAACAGCAGAATAGGGGCTGGCTCCGTTGTTCTTGATGAGATTCCCCCTGATTCTACAGTAATTGGTGTGCCGGCAAGGGTGATATATACCGGTGCTCTACCTTCTGACAGCGTAATGGATATTGACTGGAGGGATATTTCAGACCCTGTTGCAAAAGCCATCAAATGTATGCTTGACAGAATTTTTAAGCTTGAAGGGGAGATAAAGGTTTTAAAAAATGAAATTGAAGTAAGGAAAAAATATGCAGGGAAAGATATATCTTGATAATAATGCTACAACACCATTGCATCCAGATGTGGTAGATGCAATGATGCCATTTCTTAAAGAGGATTTTGGTAATCCTTCAAGTATTCATCAGTTCGGCAGAAAGGTAAAGGTTAAGATTGATGAGGCAAGAGAAAAAGTGGCTGCAGCCATTGGGGCTGACCCTTCTGAGATTGTATTTACGAGCGGAGGGAGTGAATCTGACAATTTTGCCATTAAAGGGTATGCCTGGGCGAATAAGAAAAATGGCGGCGGACATATAATTACATCTTCAATTGAACATCCTGCTGTGCTTGATACATGCAGGTATCTTGCAAAGAATGGCTATCGTATTACCTGTCTCCCTGTAAATGAATACGGAATAGTGAATCCTTCCGATGTGGAAGGGGCAATAGAAAGAGATACAATATTGATATCAATTCATCACTCCAATAATGAAATGGGGACAATTGAACCTATTGAGGAGATAAATAAGGTTGCAAAGGATAAGGGGATAACAATGCATACAGATGCTGTGCAGAGTTTCGGCAAGATTCCCCTGAATGTAAATGACCTTGGTGTTGACTTATTATCAATCTCTGCCCATAAACTATATGGTCCAAAGGGTATTGGTGCTATTTATATAAGAAAGGGTGTGAAGAAAATGCATCCCCTCATTAATGGAGGTTATCAGGAAAAGGAGAGGAGGGCAGGGACAGAGAATGTTGCAGGCATCATCGGTTTTGGAAAGGCATGTGAGATAGCAGCTAAAAATATGAAAGATGAATCAGCTCGGCTTTCTGCCATGAGAGACAAACTTCAGAATCTTATAATAGAGAAGATACCCCATGTAAAACTTAATGGCCGCCCTGATAAAAGGCTTCCAAATACCTTGAATATGAGTTTTAAATATACCGAAGGTGAGGCACTTATCATAAATCTGGATTTGGCAGGTGTGGCAGTATCTACAGGCTCTGCATGCTCTTCAGGTATGCCAAGGCTGTCTCATGTATTATCTGCTATGGGTATGCCAAATGAGGCAGTCAATGGCTCATTAAGATTCAGTTTTGGAAGTGAGAATACAATGGATGATGTGAATTATGTGATGGAAGTTCTCCCGCCGATTGTAAAGAGGGTAAGAGAGACCCAAAATCTGATTTAGTTCCTTATTCTTCTCTCCCATAAGCTCATATATCTTTATCGGTCTGTCTTTACCCTTGACCTTTACCATATCAAGCTGCCTGAATATAAATTCAGCCTTTACATCTTCATAAGTATATTTTGGGACGATGATATATGTTTCATATTCTTTATTCAAGCCCTCAAGACGGGAGCCGAGGTTAACTGTATCACCCATATATTTATCAATTGTGCCGTCATTTTTTAGAACTATATCTGTCATTGGCGTGAGATAGTCATTTATGAGTTTTACAAGGGCATCGGGTTTTAAGCTCTCAGAAACGGTTGTAAAACCCCTTATGTCAGAAAATAGGCATGTCAGCCTTTTTTCCTCACTCTCAATGGTAGATATTACATCACTTCCTTTGCTTTTAAGCTTGTCCTTTAAACCCCTTATTACATTTATACCCGAACTCTCGTCAGGCTCTGCAAATACTATATCAAAGGCAACGCTCTTTGCCCCATAATTTTTAAGCTTTTCTACAAGTTCTGCAATCCTTGTCCTCGGCCAGGGCCAACGGCCAAATCTGTCAAGGCTTTTCTCATCAATGGCAACTATAATTACATTATTTTCTGGTTCAATAGCACCCCTGGACAGAAAGTGAAGGTCAAATGCCTTGAGTTCCATCAGACGAAAAAACTGGATATCCATGCTATAAATGGCGATGGAAAGGATTGTGATAAGTAATCCGATTTTATAACCTGTAGGAGTTAAGAATTGTTTTAATCTGTTCATAGGTTGGTAATTGTGAAACAGAATTTATAATACCACATAATTTCACAGAAAATCCATCCAATTTGTAAAATGGATTCATAAGATATTTTTTAATGACTTTTCATATTTTTTTTGATAGCCTTTTTAGAATATAAATAATGAAAAATAAACTTCTATCTTATGTTTCAGAAAAAATTCACTGGAGGCATTTTTTTGGTGGTCTGTCATTTATTCTGATTATACTGCAGCTTATTATAGGCATCTTCCTTGTATTTTTTTATGAGCCATCACTCTCTGATGCTTATAAGAGTGTTCAGCATCTGACAAACAATGTTACAGGCGGCAGCCTCTTGCGGAACCTTCATAGATGGATAGCCTTTTCCCTGTTTCTTTCAATAATTATTCATACTATAAGATGTATTTTGAGGCTGGATTTTCTTAGCCAGGCGAAAAGGATTCTCTGGCTTACAGGGGGAATATCGCTTCTACCCCTTTTCCTGCTCATAATAACAGGAGTTATCCTTCCCTGGGAGTGGAAGGGTTATTGGCTTATGGAGATGATACCTAACTATTCAGAATTTGTCCCCTTTATTGGTTCTGAATTAAAAACATTTTTTATAAACACTTTTACATTACCAAGATATGAGGTAATCCATATATTGCTTTTACCAATGACTCTTTTGATATTGGTTGACTATCACTTTTTAAATAGGCTGAGAAAGAGGGGGGTATTTCAATATATATTTCGGCATACAATAATATCGCTTCCAATTCTTATGGTGCTCTTGATTTTATCAAAGCATATTACAATACCCACTGAAGACCCGCAGGTTATCCCGTTCCCTCTTGAGGGAGGGCATACCCCCGCAGCAGAATGGTATTTCCTTATTCCACTTTTACCCCTGATGTATTATAAAGGTAAATTGATACCATTCCTCTCAATATATCTGCCATTTGCAGCTTTTTTATCCTTTGCATTTTTGCCATATTATCTTCGCAGCAGGATAGTACAAGAAGCAGATATAATTAGAGAGAATAACAATTTCGGTGGGGGGATATTTAAAAAGGTTGTTAAGGGTTTCATAGTAATATTGCTCTTTGCTGTGATTTCTTCACTTATATATCTCGGGGCATACAATTCACCAACTTTTGGTTGTAATAGCTGTCATAACCTGAATAACGGAATAAGGATGGGGGTTCCGCCCGCGGCATTTAAGGATAGAAATGTGCTGCCAAACCTTAACGATAATCAATGGATGATGGGACACTGGTTCTATCCAGATACAGTATATTAATGTCACGAAAAATAAAAATATCAGCAATAATTACATTATCCCTGTTATCTGTCTTGACTGTTTATATTCTTCTGATGAGGGAGCATAGGGCAGTTAGAAGAGATGCGGATATTTTTATAAGGGCGATGATGATTAGAGATTTTAATATTATCTACAACTACCATGCCCCTTCTCAGAAGAGGGTGCAGGTAGCTATGAAAGTTTCTTCACCTTCCGAGGCGCATCTTAAGGAGATATATGGAGAACAGAAGACTTCTTTTGAAGATGCTCAGCCTACCGTGAATTTAAAAGAGTTATGGGTGGAAAAATATCTATTTATTGACGGTATGAAATACAGATTTGGAGATGTGAAAATGATTGAGAATATAGAAAACCCATCCTCACCAATAAGGGAAAGGATAGATGCTGTGCTGAGTGTGGAGGCAGAATATACAAATAAGGAGAAATCACCTGATTTAAACGGATATGTCAGAAATGTTACTTATTTAGTGAAATTTGTTTCTATAGAAAATATCATAAGGACATCAATTGTAAAGCCCAAAACCAAGAGGTGGCTATTTCATTCAATAGATATTAAAGAGGGCAGTTTGGTGTATTGGGAGAATTAAACGGTTGATACTGAGAAAAGTCATTTTTCAGTATCAACTAACTATTCACTAACTATATTTTTAACACTTTTTTATTGACAGCAAGTATTTATTTTTGATATAAGTTCAATATATGAAATCAAGAGTTTCCTCCTTTTTTATACTCTTCATAGTTATCCATCTTAATTTTATTATGCCTGTCAGGAAAACAGCCATTAGCGGGGATATTTGTATAATGAATAATGGTATTCATATGGCTAACCACAGCGATAATCAAAAGATTCATGACCACAGAGGGGGTGGATACCATACACCTCATGATAATGGGATTTATGAAATAAAGATGGATTGTAATATTGATATGTCATCATCGGGCATATACTTCCCCGGCGGTGAACATCCATTTACAAATGCTGTATCTCAAGATTTAAACCTTAATCTGCTCGACATAGAAAATATTTCTTTCATACAAGCCCAAATTAGAGAGGGCTTCATTACATCTCCGTATAATCCTCCAAAATTCATTTCCTGATTTTTTCTATTAGTACCACTGTAATTTACTGAAAAATGGATAGAATCATTAGCCCTCCAAAAAAAATTGTAGTGTCAGCTTATTAAACGAGTATTCTCTGAGCTGTCATTAAATACGGGCTTTTCAGTCTAACAGTCTCTACAAAAATATAGGAGAAATTTACAAATGAAAAAGTTATTGACTATTTTAATTTTATCTGCATTGTTCATTGCTTCAACAACAGAGGCATGTGATTTCTGCCTTCTGTCACAGGGTATATCTCCGCTTGAGACGATAAGTGGAACCGGCGGTATCAGAATAAACCAGAGATACACGCTCTTGAATACAGTATATAGTGGGACAAAGGAGGTTTCGATGGTGACTAATCCTAAGGAAGAATACTGGACAACAGAGATTACTGGTTTTTATTCCATTGCTGAAGACCTGATGCTTCTTGCAATAGTGCCTCTGAGGAAAAATATTTTGGATGGTCATCTACATGTCCACTCTGACGGCGATATTGAAGTGCATCCAGACAAGGGTGATGTGAGTGGTCTAGGAGACATTGCATTGTTAGGACGGTATACCTTTTTAAAAACACACACCATAGATACTACAACTGCTATTGCAGCTCTTTTTGGCGTGAAACTGCCAACCGCCAGGACAGATGGAAAGACGAGTAATGGAGCAGATTTTCTCGATGCCCATCTTCAATTAGGCACGGGCGCTACTGATTTTTTTCTCGGGTTTTCATTTAACTATGCTATACAAAGGATTTCCCTCTCAGCCAACATCCTCGATGCTATCCATACTGAAGGGAAGGCAGGAGATAAGACTTACCAGTTCGGGAATATCCTTAACTACGATGCAACAGGAAAATACAGGATTTATCCGGCATTATTTGACCCTGAAAAGAATCAGTGTTTTTTAGCGTTTGGACTAAACGGCGAGATAAGGGATAAAGAAAAAGAAAATGGCGTTACGGTTGACAATTCGGGGGGGCATACAATCTATTTAACACCAGGGGTTCAGGTTGTTATGGCGCCTCACTGGGTAGTTGAGGCATCATATTTCTATGCCATTTATCATGACCTTTACGAAACGCAGACCGGCGAGAATTATAAGGTCTCTGCAGGGGTAACATATCTGTTCTGAAATGGGGTCAGAAATTTATGAAAGATATAACTTTTAGTGCGGTATTTATTTTAATCTTATTTTTTACCGTTATCTCTGATGCTTTTGATGAGGGGAGTTTTAAAACCCTCGGTATTCAGAGACTAAATCAGGAAGCCCCTTATTTTACCGTTGTGGACTCAAATGGTAAGAAGATAGGCATTAATGAATACAGGGGGAAGGTTGTGATACTTCACTTCTGGGCTACATGGTGTAAACCATGCAGGAAAGAGTTCCCCCTTTTCGAAAAATTGTATCAGAATTTTAAAGGGAGGGGAGTGGTTTTTCTGCCGGTTTCCATAGACAGAAAAGCAAATCGTGAAGATGTGGAAAAAACGGCAAGGGAGTTTGGATTGAGTTCTCCTCCTATATATATGGCAGTGGAAGGGGATGTAACAGATAAATACTGGACATGGGGGATACCTGTAACATACTTCCTCGATAAAAAGGGGTGGATAACTGGCAGGGTGCTGGGTCCGAGGGATTGGGCTTCAGACAGCAGTAATAAGTTTATAAGCTCCATGGTGGAAGATAGATGAGTTAAAATGTCTCAATCCGATTTATAGAGTCAAAGAGTCATAGATTCATAGAGTCAGAGTATTTTTTACCTTCTAAATTACATAAGATTAAAAGAGAATTAAATGGAGAATTTTTATTCAACTGTAACACTCTTTGCCAGATTCCTTGGCCTGTCCACATTGAGCCCCCTTCTGAGTGCTACATAATAAGCCAGAAACTGAAGCGGAATAGTAAAGAGTATTGGTGTCAGCAATTCAGTAACATGGGGAAGATAAAGTACATGACTCGCCATTTTTCTTACTTCTGTATCTCCTTCTGTTGCAAATACAATTACTACCCCCTGTCTTGCCTTTACCTCCTCTATATCTATAAGGTTTTTCTCATATAAACTGGTTTTTGGGGCGAGTATTACTACAGGGGTATTTTCATCTATAAGGGCTATTGGACCGTGTTTCATCTCCCCGCCCGGATAGCCTTCTGCATAGATATAAGAAAGTTCCTTCATCTTCATAGCCCCTTCAAGTGCAACGGGATAATTTATGCCTCTTCCAAGATATAGAAATCCTTTCCTTTCATAGAATATCCTTGATAGCCCCTCTATCTCCTCCTCCAGACTCATAACATCCTCTACCTTTCCTATCAGGTCAAGAACCCCCTGAACTTTTTCTGTCACCTTATTTTGATTTATTGCACCCCTTACTTTAGCAAGATAAACCGCAAGCAGATATAGGGCTGACAGGCTGCTTGTAAAGGTCTTTGTGGATGCTACGCTGATTTCTGGACCGGCATTGACATTTATTGTGATATCGGACTCCCTCGATATACTGCTTTCAATGGTGTTACATATAGATATTGTTTTTGCTCCCCTCCTTTTCCCCTCCCGTAATGATGTAATTGTATCTACTGTTTCCCCTGATTCTGATATGGCGATTAAAAGAGTCTCTGAATCCATAATGGGGTTTCTGTATCTGCATTCTGAACTTATATCCACCTCCACGGGTATCCTGCTCAGATTTTCTATCATAAATTTTCCTATCAATCCTGCATGCCATGATGTCCCGCAGGCTGTTATAAATATCTTATTTACCTTTTTAATCTCTGAATCGCCAAGTCTGAAATCTTCAAATATAATATCCCCTCCTGATATTCTGCCTCTTACAGTATCCCATATTGCCCTGGGCTGCTCAAATATCTCCTTAAGTATGAAATGCCTGTAGCCGCCCTTCTCCATCAATATAGGATTTAATCCGAGTCTCCTTATATTTTTTACAGTTAATTTGCCGTTGCTATCGTATATCTGCACCCCCTCTTTTTTAATTACAGCAACCTCTCCATCATCAAGAAATATGATATCTTTTACATAACTCAGTATTGCAGTTGTGTCAGAGGCAACATAAAATTCCCCCTTCCCGAGACCTATCACTATCGGATTCTCATTTCTTGCAATGACAATCTTCTCAGGGTCATAATGGCTAATAACGGCAAGGGCATAGGGTCCTACGATTTCCCTGACTGCCTTCTGAACAGCCTGTTCCAGATTTCCCTCAAAATTCTTATCAATCAAATGTGCAATTACCTCTGTATCGGTCTCAGATATAAAACTCCTGCCCTCTTTTATAAGGGACTCCTTTAAGGTGAGATAGTTCTCCATAATCCCATTGTGCACAATGGCTATCCTGCCGGTGATATGGGGGTGGGCATTATTCTCTGTAGGTTTACCGTGGGTAGCCCATCGGGTGTGTCCAATACCAATACTTCCCGATAACGGCTCATTCCGGAGACTCTCTTTAAGATTTTCTATATTACCAGCCCTTTTTCTTACAGCAAGGCTGCTGTCATGTATTACTGCAATCCCTGTAGAATCGTAACCTCTGTATTCCAGCCTCCTGAGAACATCAATCAGTATGGGAATTGCATTCTGTCCGCCTATGTAACCCACTATGCCTGACATATATATAATAAGCAACGAGTAGAAAGCAATGAGCAGCGAGTAAAAAATTCATTACTCATCACTCATTGCTCATTGCTATTTTCTCTGCCTTCTGTAATTCCTCCTGTGTATTTATTCCCATAACCTCGTATGGGTCTTCCACTACTAATGACCCTATTTTTAATCCTGACTTAAAGGCAATGTCCACTGCATCCGTAAGATAATATTCCTGCTGGACATTATTTCTATTGAGCCTTTTTAATAAATTAAACAAAAAATCCTTCTTAAAACAATATATGCCTGAGTTTATTTCTCTTATCCCCTTTACTCTCAATGAGGCATCTTTTTCCTCTATAATGTTTACAATTCTTCCCGTTTCATCTCTGACTATCCTGCCATACCCTTCAGGGTTATTTATCTTTGTGGTCAGGACAGTAATAATTACATCTGACTCTCTATGGACTTTGATAAGTTTATTGACGGTGCTTGCCTTCAAAAGAGGGACATCGCCTGAAAGGATGAGAATATCGCCATCAAAATTTTTAAGTGTATTCATGGTTTGCATAACAGCATGACCAGTCCCCAGTTGCTCCTTTTGCTCCACAAACTCTATTCTATCCCTTGCCCCTTCTCTCACCTTTTCCGCCCCATGTCCTATTACAACTACTATCCTTTCTGGATTTAATTCCATTGCAAGGTTTATTACATAACTCAATATCGGCTTACCTGATAGAAGGTGCAGAACTTTTGGAATGGGAGACTTCATTCTCTTCCCTTTTCCTGCTGCCAGTATTATAACTGCTAACCTATTCATATCCTTAAATTAGGGTTTAGTGTCTTCTCATCAGCAGGTGTGCGACAGGTCTTCCATTCAATATATGTTTTTCAATAATCTCTTGCGCATCATTTATGGTTAAAACTGTATACCATGTCCCCTCAGGATAAATTACGACTGAAGGTCCATGGGGGCATGCACCGAGGCATTTTACAGCAGTAACCCTGACCTCTTTTTTTAATCCCTTCTCATGGACAGTCTTTTTCAGATAGTCCAGTATCCCGGGAGACCCCTTTCTGCTGCAGCAACCCTTAGGGTTATCTGCAGGACGTTCATTTATACAGCAAAAAATGTGATACTTATATTTAAACATTTATTTCACTTCTATCAGTTCGTAATCCCTTGAACCGAGTCCTATCTCTTCACCATATTTTAGCTGGACTGTCCAATCTATTTCAGGATATACCCCCCTGAATTTATCCTCACCCGGCTCAAAGTTCTTCAAGAGTTTGGAGTTCCTGTTTCCATGCTGTTTATTAACCATATCAGCAGATGCCTGGTCTATGGCAACAGGGTCCTTTGATGCAAGGATACCTATGTCTCCTACTATCGGTATATCACTTGAAGGATAGCAGTCGCAGGCTGGGCTTATCTGGGTAAGAAATGTTATAAATATATACTTGCCCTTTTTCCCCTGCAAAACTGCATAGACATGTTCCACCATCTTTTCCTGCATACTGCTTGTATCGGCATCCCATTTTATTTTAATGGCACCATCCCTGCACGGGAGTATGCATTCACCACAACCTATGCAAACCTCAGAAACTATCTTGACCTTATCCCTCTTAGTAAAGGGGGTTATGGGGTTGGTCCCCTTTATTGAAGGGGGATTGAGGGGGTTGTTTTTTACCCTTACAATCGCCCCCTCAGCAGGACACCATTGTATGCACCTCATACATCCTGTGCATTTATCCATTATAACGAAAGGCTTAACACTTGAGTGTTGATTTAATTTTCCCTTCAATGCAGCACACCCCATACCTATATTCTTAATAACACCACCGATACCGCTTAATTCATGGCACTTAAAATGGGTAACTGCAACAATGGAGTCTGCATTATATATCTCGGATGCAATATCCACCTCTTTGTACCACTTTTTATCGGTCCTGATTATCTCAAAGGATTTACCGCGCAATCCATCTGCTATTATTATTGGTGCATTGACGACAGAAAAATCAAAGCCGTTTCCTATGGCAGTTTCTATATGAGAGACCGATTCCTTTCTTGAACCTACATAGAGTGTATTTGTATCTGTGAGAAAGGGCTTCCCGCCACATTCCCTTACCCTGTCAACAATATTTCTTAAATAAATTGGTCTGACATAAGATGTATTTCCCCTCTCGCCAAAATGGAGTTTTATTGCCACCAGGTCACCGGCATCAATTATTTCCTTTAGTTCTGCCTTCAGGAGGAGTTTATTTAGTTTCTTGAATAAATTATACTGTGGTGTAGAACTTAAATCTGTAAAAAATACCCTGCTTTTCATAATCAGTGTATCAATTATCTATAGATATTTATAGTTATGATAGATTGCCAATTATAAATACATTTTATTTTACAATGTAAAGAATGATAGCGATATAAATATTGCTTTGTCAATATCTTTTTCTCTGGACTTTATCTCTTTGAGCAGTTGCGGAAAGCAGGCGGTCTTGACTTTTAAAATAAGCTATGTCAATCTTAAGCCATGCTGAATTTCATACACGAGATGGAGGGGAAAGCCCTTAACAGGGAATATATAGATTTTGATGAAGCATACCGGCTAATCACAGTTGATAATTCCTATCTGTTTGACTTTATTGCATCTTCAAACAGGATAAGGGAGAGATTCAAAGGGAAAACAATAAGCCTCTGCTCAATCATAAATGCAAAATCGGGGAGGTGTCCTGAAGACTGTGCCTTCTGTTCCCAGTCTATCCATCACAAATCCAGCATACAGGAATATCCTCTCGTAGAAACTGATAAAATTCTTGAAGGTGCAAAGATGGCTATTACTCATGGTGCACATAAATTCGGTATAGTAACAAGCGGTAAGGGAATAAATAATGGAAATGAACTGGATGAGATTTGTAACTCCGTTAATACTTTAAAAAATGAGATACCAATCCACCGCTGTGCCTCGCTGGGCATCTTAAGCAGAGAGGCATTTACCAGACTCAGGGATGCGGGTTTGCAGGAATATCATCACAATCTGGAGACAGCGAGGAGTTTCTTTAATAATGTATGCACTACACATACCTACGATGAGGATGTGGAGACCATAAGATTTGCGAAGGATGCAGGATTTCGGACATGCTGCGGCGGGGTATTTGGCATGGGTGAGAGTGTGGAGCAGAGGATAGAGCTGGCATTTACACTGAGGGAATTGGATGTTGATTCCATACCGTTGAATTTTCTCCATCCTATCAGGGGGACACCGCTGGAGAATACCCCTTTACTCAAACCAATTGAGGCATTGAAAATCATTGCCCTGTATCGTTTTATTCTTCCTGATAAAGATATAAAAGTTGCAGGCGGGAGGGAATATAACCTGCGAGACCTCCAATCCCTTGTTTTTGCTGCCGGTGCCAATTCTATTATGGTGGGCAATTATCTTACCACCAAAGGAAGAAATTACAGGGAAGACCTGCAGATGATTAGGGATTTGGGGCTTATGATTAAAAGACAAGTGGATAGTGAATAGTGAATAGCTTTTACTAACGACTATTCACTAACGACTATTCACTTTTAAAAATTATGAATTTTATAGATGACGAGTTGGAGAGATTAAGAAGGAGTGGGCTTTATAGGGAATTGAAAGTTGTTGAGGAAGGGCAGGGGGCAAGGGTAAAAATAAATGGCAGAGAGGTAATCCAGCTTTCATCCAATAATTATCTCGGACTTGCCGCACATCCTGAATTAAAAAAGGCTGCGTCTTCAGCCATAGAAAAATACGGATGCGGCTCAGGTGCATCAAGATTAATCTCAGGCAATCTGAAACTCCACGAAAAATTAGAAGAGAAAATCTCGTCTTTCAAAGGAACAGAATCATCCCTTTTATTTAATTCAGGATATACTGCAAATCTTGGGGTTATATCCTCACTTTGTGGAAGGGGGGATATAATATTCAGCGATAAATTAAATCATGCCAGTATAATTGATGGATGTCTCATGAGCGGTGCAGAAATAAAGAGGTATCCCCATAAGGATATTGATGCACTGGAGAGGTTTCTCAAATCAACCCCCACATCTATGCATAGGTGTGGGGGTAAGAAAAGGCTGATTGTTACAGATGGTGTATTCAGTATGGATGGGGATATTGCACCACTCAGAGAGATAATTAAACTGGCGAAGGATTATTCAGCACTCGTGATGGTTGACGATGCCCATGCAACAGGTGTTTTGGGAAAGAAGGGGGGAGGCACAGCAGAACATCTTGGTCTTGACGATGGTATAGACATAGTCATGGGGACATTCAGCAAGGCACTCGGTTCTTTTGGTGGATTTATTGCAGGGCGGAGGGAAATAAGAGAATTTCTTATAAATAAGGCGAGGAGTTTTATCTATACAACGTCTCTCCCGCCATCAGTTATTGCCTCATCTATCAGAGCCATAGAAATTGCAGAGGAGGGGAATTATTTGAGAGATTCTCTGTGGAGGAATGTTAATTGCCTGAAAGAAGGGTTAAAAAATATGGGGTTTGATACAATGAAAAGCCAGTCCCATATCATACCTGTTTTTATTGGAGATGCTGATAAGACGATGGAGATGAGCCAGATGCTTTTAAGGGAGGGAGTTTTTGTTCAGGGTATTCGTCCCCCTACAGTTCCACAGGGGAAATCAAGGCTCAGGGTTACAGTTACTTCATCTCATAGTGTGGATGATATAAATATTGCATTAGAGTCATTCAAAAGGGCAGGAGAAAGGTTGGGGATTATATAAGCTCAAAGAATGCGTGAAACCACAGATTAACACAGGTTAACACAGATTATTCAATAAGTTAGAAAAAGATATATTTCACTTTTCAAGTGAAGTGGAATTTATAAAAACTATTTATTTTTTCAGTGTTTATCTGTGTTTACCTGTAGTTAATGCATAATCTGGGTTGAATTAATCCCACCTTTATTAAATAAATACAGAGAGATTTTTTGGAATTGAGTTTTGTTGAGTTATAAGATAGGATTTAATGGCATGAAAAAGGCTATATATATTTTCTGCTGTATAATTTCCTATTTTTTATCCGGCGGTTGTGCATCTACGCAGCCACGGTATGCGGTAAATGAAACGGCTCAATACAAGACTGAAAATTTTCAACCACTTTTTGATTACACATATAATCGGGAAAAGGGTCTGAGCCGATATAATATTCTGGGACCCTTCATAACTCTTGAGAAGGGACCTGATTGGGAAAATGAGGTTTTTAGACCTTTCTATTATGACAGGGAAGATAAAAGGCAGGATACGAGGGATATGGATATCATATTTCCACTTGGAAATTATAAGAGGACGCCTGAATGGGAGAGATACAGATTTACACCGCTCTTAGCCTCTAAAAGAGATTTTAAGGAAAAAAAAGAAAAGAAGAAAAACTTTGAATTCTTTCCCGTATTCTGGGGGAGGACAGAAGAGGGTGAGGGATACGGCGGCATTTTCCCTGTTTATGGTAATTTTAAAAAGAGGTTTGGAAAGGATGAAATAAGTTTTTTTTTATGGCCTGTTTATATGAATATAAAGGATGAGGGAACTGATACTACAGATTTTATCTGGCCTGTATTTTCAAAGACCACAGGGGAAAAGGAACGGGGGTTCAGGATGTGGCCCCTCTTTGGTTACAGGGAGAAAGAAGGTGAATACTCAAAAAAGTTTTTTATATGGCCCCTCATCCATCATCAGAAGACAAACCTTGATACCTCAAGACCAACAGAATTCAGTGCATTCCTCCCGTTTTATGTATCTTCAGTCTCTCCCCGGAGAATGAGCAGGAGTATCCTCTGGCCATTTTTTAACTATCTCTACGATGATGATGAAAATCTTACACTCTGGGATTTCCCCTGGCCCATCATTCAAAGAGGCAGTGGTGAAAATCTTAAGATTTTAAAGATATTCCCTATAATTGGATTTAAAGAAAAGGAGGAAAGGAAAGAACATTTCTTTCTCTGGCCACTCTATACATATAAAAGAGAGTTTCCGGAAGAATCAGAAAGGGTTGTTCACAGAATCCTGCTTATAAATAAGTATGAGAGGGAGCTGTGGAATAAAGAGAAGAAAAAATCCATGCAGTTAAGATTGTGGCCCCTTTTCAGCTACTGGACAGGGAAAAGCGGGGAGACCCGATTTAATTTCCCGGAGATAATTCCTGTAGATAGTGAGGGTTTTGAGCGAAACTACGGTCCCCTATTAAGATTCTACGAATATGATTTTAATGCAAAAGGGGAGATGGAATCAAAGATTCTGTGGGGTTTATATTCTCATAAGAGTAATGATTCCGGAGAATTTATGAGTCTGTCCTTTCTTGCAAGCTACGAGAAGAGAGGTGAAGATGATAAATTTTCCATATTAAAGGGACTGCTGGAATTTGGTAAAAAGGGTGGCAGGGGTTATTTAAAGATATTTTATATACCATTTTAGCTGATTTCCGAGTAAGTCTTAACTATATTTCCCTTTTCCCTCCTGCAGAAATATAGTGCCTGTTCTGCCCTATTGATTAAGTCCCCTTCATTCCCTGCATCTAATGGATAGGTAGATATGGCGAGACTGAGATATAGCCTTGGTTCTTTCCCTTCAAAAAGTGCCCCCTCCACCTTCTTTCTGATTGATTCAGCAATCCTCCTTGCTTCATCATTTTTGCATGCAGGCATTATTATGGCAAACCTTGCCCCCATATACCGGGCGGGAATATCAATATCCCTGATGCCTTCGCTGATAATATTTCCAATAAGCTGGATTGCATTATCGCCTTTAGTATGACCGTGTATGTGATTATAATCTATGAGGTGGTCAATGGCAGATATACAGAGTGAGAGGTGGGTCTTATCATGGTCAGCCCTCTTTATTTCGTGCAACAGTGATTCGTGAAAATATTTGTGACTGTATAATCTTGTAAGTCCATCATAATTGGAAATCTGATGTAACTGGTCCTCCAGCCTCCCATATTCCACTATCAAGGTAATAAGATTGACAAGCTCTGCAAAGATGTGTATATCCTCATCAGAGAATGCCCCTTTTTCCTCGCTATCCATATATATAAAGCCAACCCATTTATTTCCATGCCTCATAGGGACGGCAAGTAGTGTCCTGAACTCATGTTCAAATTTGTAAAGCCCCCGTATTTTTGAATCGGTTTTTTCATCTATGAGAAGGTATCTTTGACAACTCAGGATATTGTTAAACAATTCCCTCTTTTCTTGCATCTGAAAATTTTTTATAAAATCACCACTCAATCCCCGTGAAGTTACAACCCTCATATGAAATGATTCGGGCTCTTTGGTCAGGATAACTGTTGACTGGCATTTGAAAAACTCTTTTATTATATCTGCCGTGAAACTAATTACCTCCTCAGCCTTATACCCTTCGTTAATCCTGTCAAGCACCATTTGAATTGATTGTAATTTTTTATTCCTCTTTTCCAATTTAGCCTCCTTAAATAATGATTACAGAGATTTTTAAAGGCGATTACAAAGATTAGGTTATACCACTATCTGTGTAATCTATTTTGTAATCTGCGTAATCGGTTTTAAAAATAATAGCAATATGAAATTCTAAAGTCAAATTGATTAAATTGACAGTTAGATTAAAGAGATATATATTATGCTCAATGAAAGAGATTGAGTCATTAAATTTTCTGAGAGAAAAGGAAGATGAGATGGATAA
>MHDI01000092.1 GCA_001804915.1 Nitrospinae bacterium RIFCSPHIGHO2_02_FULL_39_82
TTATATCAGGGACAGGGGATGTTATAGAGCCTGATGATGGTATTGTTGGTATTGGTTCAGGAGGTGCCTATGCACAGGCTGCTGCCAAGGCATTATCTATGCACTCAAATTTGGACGCAAAGAGGATTGCTGAGGAGGCAATGAAGATAGCCGCTTCACTCTGTATCTATACAAATGACAATATAGTTATTGAAGAACTTTAGAAAGGAGGATTACAGAGATTATAAGAAAAGATTACACAGATGGGATTTAATCTGTGTAATCATCTTTTAGAAATCTGTGTAATCTGTGTTGATGGAAATGTTGGCTAAAAAGATAGAAGAAAAACCAGTAGAAAAAATATTGGACAAAGATGCACAACTTACTCCAAGGCGGATAGTTGGAGAACTTGATAAATATATAATTGGTCAGAAGAATGCCAAGAGGTCTGTTGCCATTGCATTGAGAAACCGCTGGAGGAGACAGCAGCTTTCGCCTGAACTCAGGGAAGAAGTAGCCCCCAAAAATATAATAATGATAGGACCTACTGGGGTGGGTAAGACAGAGATTGCCAGAAGGCTCGCAAGATTGACAAATTCACCTTTTATAAAGGTAGAGGCATCAAAATATACAGAGGTAGGATATGTGGGAAGGGATGTGGAATCTATGGTGAGAGACCTGACAGAGATCTCAAAAAATATAGTGAGGGAGGAGAGGGCAACAGAGGTAAGCGAAACGGCAAAGGCAAATGCAGAAGAGAGACTCCTCGACCTTCTTTTACCTCCGCCAGTATCAAGTAAAAAGACGGCAGATGAAAAGATTGAGATGGATGAAATAGGGCATAAACATTATCAGGAGACAAGGGAAAAATTCAGGAAGTATCTCAGGGAGGGAAAATTGAACGAAAGGTCTGTTGAATTGGAGGTAGAGCAAAGAATATTACCAATGATAGAGGTCGTCTCTAATACGGGTATAGAAGACCTCGATATAAATATAAAGGATATGCTCGGCAGTATAATGCCCCAGAAAAAGAAGATTAGAAAGGTAAAGGTATCAGAAGCTCTTACAATCCTGACTCAGGAGGAGGCGCAGAAACTCATAGACATGGATAAGGTTATAAAGGAGGCGATAAATCGGGTAGAGCAATCAGGGATAATCTTTATTGATGAGATAGATAAAGTTGCCGGGAGGGAATCGGGTCATGGACCTGATGTGTCAAGGGAGGGTGTCCAGAGAGACCTCCTTCCTATAGTAGAAGGCTCTACCGTAAGCACAAAATACGGAGCGGTAAGGACTGACCATATCCTCTTTATTGCAGCAGGTGCATTCCATGTGTCGAAGCCGTCTGATTTAATCCCGGAGCTTCAGGGACGGTTTCCGATAAGGGTTGAGCTCGATTCCCTTGGTAAGGAAGAATTTATCAGGATACTCACAGAGCCTCAGAACGCCCTTATAAAACAGTATGTGGAGCTCTTAAAGACAGAGGGTGTGGATATAAGTTTTGCCGAAGATGCAATTGCAGAGATAGCGGCGCTGGCTGCACTGGTGAATGACAGGATGGAGAATATAGGTGCAAGGAGGCTTCATACAATAATGGAGAGGCTTCTTGATGATATATCCTTTAATGCACCTGACCAGCAGGAGAGTAAATTCGCAATAGACGCCAAATATGTCAAAGAGAGGCTTCAGGATGTGATTAAGGATGAGGACTTGAGCAGGTATATACTTTAATAGCGAAGGAGGAGGCATGTTATCAGCAGAGGTTGTAAACGATGAAATTATTGCTAAATTGAAAGATTTATCAGAGGAAAGTAGGAAAGCAGTGCTTGAATATATAGAGTGCTTAAAAAACAAAAGGAAAGATAAAACTATTAAACTATTAAAGAAGACATCAGGCGGTTGGAAGGGGCTTGTTGATGCAGAAAAATTAAAATGCGATATATATTCAGATAGACTTATATCTACAAGGGCAGGAGTTAAATTTTGAAATATCTGGTTGATACAGACTGGATTATAGACCATCTTAAATGCTATAACAAGGAAATTTGAAAAGTCCGCAAAGATTAGTTTTTTTCTCTGTGTCTCAGTGTCTGGTTTATACATGAACAAAAAAATCATGGAGGAAAAATGAAGACTTTTGACTATACCGTAGTAGTTTGGAAAGAAAAGGAAGGTTATGTTTCAAAGTGCCCTGAGCTTGGGGTTGCAAGCTGCGGAGATTCCATTTCTGATGCAATGGAAAGCCTAAAAGAAGCAGTATCCCTTTATCTTGAAAATGCAGAGGCTCTTGGATTGTTGGAAGATGTAGAGGAAAGCCTTACAACTTCCGAAAAAATTACCTCTCATGTTGAGGTTATGAAATAATGTCAAAACTTCCTGTTGTATCTTCAAAGGAAGTAATCAGGATATTACAAAAAGTGGGGTTTGAATATGCACCTAAAAGGGGTAAAGGAAGCCATCTTGCTTTTGTAAAGAAAGATAAAGATAAAGATAAAACTCGTCTTGTTATAGTTCCTAAGAGAAAGGATATTCCAAAGGGAACATTGCTTGCCATTCTGGACCATGCAGGACTTACAAAAGAAGAATTTATAAATCTGCTCAAGGAGTAAAAATCAGATAAGAGGCAAAAATGAACAAAGATAAATCAATAAAAGAAATGGAGAAGTTGATAAAGAAGGCGGATGTATTGCTTGAAGCACTCCCCTATATAAGAAATCTCTACAAAAAGACTATTGTTATAAAATATGGCGGGAATACAATGATTGCGGAGGAATTAAAGAAAAATTTTGCTATGGATATTGTCCTCCTTAAATATATAGGTATTAATCCTGTCATAGTTCACGGCGGTGGACCACAGATTGGAAGGATATTGGAAAAAATGGGGAAGAAATCAAAGTTTGTAGATGGCTTGAGAGTTACAGATGAGGAGACTATTGATGTGGTGGAGATGGTTCTTGTCGGAAAGGTGAACAAGGAGATTGTCTCGCTTATTAATAGACATGGCGGAAAGGCAGTTGGTCTGAGTGGTAAAGACGGCGGGTTGATAAAGGCTAAAAAATATAAGGTTGTAAAGTCGTCCCCTGAAGCGAATAAAACTGAGATAATAGATATTGGTATGGTTGGAGAGGTTGAGTCAATAAATGCAGATGTCCTTAATACCCTCGATGAAGGTGGATTCATTCCTGTTATAGCACCTGTTGGTGTGGGAGAGAATGGGGAGACATATAATATAAATGCAGACTTTGTGGCAGGTGAGATAGCAGGAAGCCTAAAGGCGGAAAAACTTGTATTGCTGACAGATGAAGAAGGGGTAAAGGGAAAGGACGGCTCTCTCTTATCCACACTCAATAAAAAAGAGATTGATTATCTGATAAAAAAAGGGATTATTAAAGGTGGTATGCTTCCAAAGGTTAATTGTTGTCTTAATGCCCTGGAGTCAGGGGTTACAAAGACCCACATAATAGACGGCAGGGTAAAACACGCCATCCTGCTTGAGATATTCACTGACGAAGGTGTTGGGACTCAGATTGTGGAGAGTTAAACCTTATCCTCCACCATCCCCTATCCCCTTTACTTCTAAAATCATATAAAGTGTAAGAAAAGGAGATTAGGAGATAATGGAGATAGGGAGATATTACTCTATTTCAATTCTCCGAAAATCTGCCTTTTCTTTAGCAAAATTTACAAGAAGACCTATCTTTAAACCTGTAGCTTTCAAATAGGAACGAACCTGAGCATAATGAGCTTTACTTAACTCCTCCACCGTTTTCAATTCTATTATTACCCTGTCTTCTACAACAATATCTAATCGATGCCGTCCAACTTCTTCCGCCTCATAATAGACCACTGCCTCTTTCTCTGTCTCAACATTTAACCCTTGCTTCCTTAGCTCAATCATTAGTGCCTTACGATAAATACTTTCTAAAAAACCAGGTCCGAGTATCTGATGCACCCTTATTATGCTCTGAATTATTAGTTCTGTACGTTTATCTTTTTCATATTCTATCTCCATCTCCATATCTCCACCATCCCCCTATCCCCTTTCTATCCCCATATCCCTTAATTGCCTTAAATCCAATATGCCTTTGGAATTGAGGCAAGGTTTAATAACCCCGTAAACATATTCCGGTGAAATAATTTTTAAACAAACATTATCGGTGCAGGAGGTTTTTCTATGGTTTGCGGCACTAACGCAAGGAGAGCATGCCAAAGCCGCATAGATTGCTTTGGAATTTCCAAGAGAGCCGTACAGTTTCGGAGTTTCAGGGCCGTAGAGGACAAAGGTTGGCATATCTAAGACTGCGGAAAAATGTCCCGGGCCTGAATCATTGGTTACCATACAATGGGCAACGGAATAAAGGGCTGGCAGTTCGTGAAACTTTGACTCCCCTGCAAAATTATAACAGCGGTTGTTTTTAACAGAGAGGCGGAGTTTTTCCGCCTCTTCCCTTTCTCCGGCAGAACCCGTGATTAACACAACTACATCAGGATAGTCATTTAAAATATATTGAATAAGTAATGAGAAATTTTTTAGATTCCATCGTCGCTGAATGAGCATCTCGCTGGCGTTGGGATTAATCAGGACAATTCGGTTTTTATCACGGCTGAACATTGGGCATAGTTTTTCAATTTTATTAATCATCTCTATTTTCTGCTTATCTTCTATGGTCACTTTATCCAGTCGAATTTCTTCATCGGTAATGAGGGTTTTGGAATAAGGGACTTCAAGCTTATTGGAAAGCAGGGCATTGATGAGAGAAATAAAGTTTTTTGCAATATGAATATGAGGATTATACGATACCCTGTGTGTTAAGAAATCACCGCGATATAAGCCTTCGTTATGGTATCCGTAAAACCCCACGCAATTGCCTGCACCGGACAGGATTGTCAGTAAGGCAGTAAACCTGGAAAATAATTCAAGGTCAATAACAGTATCTATATTTCTCACCCGTGCCCACATCAAAAAACGCAGGGTATCAAAGGTGAGGGAGAGAAAAGAATCTTCGCTTATTGTAAAGATGTTTTCTTCTTTAATGGTATTGAGGAGATTCAGGCTGGGTTTGTTTCTTTTGAAAATAAGAAAGAACAGTTCACTGCCAATCAAACTTCTTTGCAGCTTTTTCATTGCCGGGTCCACAAGAATGGCGCTCCCCATCTCTGAAAGTTCAATAAAGAGAATATTTTTGGGCTGAATATTTCCTTTTCGGAGAAAAATAAACTTGTCCCTGCAAGCTTTAAGCAGGGAAATGATTCTAAATAAAATGGAAAAGAAAAAGCACAAAGGGACACCAATGTAAAAATCTACTTTTCTCATTAAATCTACTTTCATAGTTTCCCCTTTTTAATAAGGGCACTGTGTATCTAACGACCCTAATTTATCTTTAAGTATTCATTTTCTATTTTTATAGAATTTAAAACCACCCTGCATGGTGTAATGTCCTGTTTAAAGACATAAACATTATTCAGTAGTATGTTCAAAACAAAGGAAGGAATCGGCAGAGAGAGCATAGTAAGCCCCTCAACCTTTATACCAATATTATTTTCAGGTGTAACAATCGGCCTCAGTTTTACCCGGAGATTTGCATATCGGTTTAGCTCGGATGAAATATCTATAATGTTCTCATTAAAATGAATATCTATGTTCTTGATACCCTTTGCCTCTTTTGCCGCAAATTCTCTCAAATCCTTTGCA
>MHDI01000093.1 GCA_001804915.1 Nitrospinae bacterium RIFCSPHIGHO2_02_FULL_39_82
TATCAAGGGATAAGTTCCCTGTTCTATACCCTGAAAATTGCGAATTTGAGATAGGGAAGGCGAAGGTTCACAGTATTGGTGAGGATGTTAATATTATTGCCTGTGGTCTTATGGTCAGTGTATCTCTTGAGGCGGCAGAGGAGCTTAAGATGGAAGGTTTGAGTATAGGTGTCATAAATATGTCCACTATAAAACCGCTCGATAACGATGTTATATTAAAAGCAGTAAAGGAAAGCGGTGCAATTGTTACGGCTGAAGAGCATTCAATAATTGGCGGGTTGGGAGGTGCAGTGGCTGAGGTAATTTCCGAAAATAGACCTGCCATATTAAAACGGATAGGCATAAATGACAGATTTGGGATGTCAGGGAGTATTGCAGACCTGTTGAAGCATTACGGATTGACAAAAGAAAATATAAAAAAGACTGTCTATCATGTTATGGAAAAAAAGAGGTCAGGTGGCTATTGAGTATGATTCAGTTATATCATGTCTCTAAAAATTATGGCAATTATCAGGTATTGACTGATATCAGCCTGAATGTGGAGAAGGGTGAATTTCTATATATAACCGGACCGAGTGGTGCAGGTAAGACTACCCTTCTTAATATTATTTTTTGCGGAGTAAAGGCTGACCAGGGACAGATGCTTGTAAATGGGAAGAATGTCCTGAAATTAAAAAATTCGGATATACCTTATTACAGGAGGGAAATAGGTGTAGTCTTTCAAGATTTTAAGCTCCTGCCCAGAAAAACTGTATATGACAATATTGCCTTTGCCCAACGCGTAATAGGTGTGAGAAATAAAAAGCTTAAGAAAAAAGTATGGATGGCACTTAAAATGGTGGGGCTGAGTCATAAGAAAGACCTTCTCCCTTTAAGCCTCTCAGGAGGAGAACAGCAGAGGGTGGCAATAGCAAGGGCGCTCATAAATGAACCCTCAATAATATTGGCTGATGAACCAACAGGTAATCTTGATTACGATGTCTCCATGGAGATATTAAGCCTCTTTGAAAGCGCGAATTCAAGGGGTGCCACAGTAATAGTTGCTACACATAACAGAGAGATAATAAAAAATTTTCCTCACAGGATAATCAGGCTTAATTATGGGAAGGCAGTTGAAAACTGAAATATAAAACCAATAAAGTGAATACAGGTATAGATTACAGCGATGCTTATAGAATAGTGGTAAAGGTCAAAAGGGAAGATATTGTATATCTCAATGGTATTTTTGAATCGTATGATAACCTTGCTGTTATAAGGACAATAGACCGATGGGAGTCGCTGGTTGAAATTCTCGCATCACCTTATTTTGTTTCAGATGTGAAGGGGATTTTAGAAGAGTTAAAAAGGGAGATGTCATTGGAGATAATAGAGGAAGCTGTATGATTGAACAGCCAATCATAAAAAAGGTACTTAAAGAAACACTGATAAATGGTGGTGAATTAGCCGAATTATTTATAGAAGATGCCTCATCTACAAATATTGTCTGCGAAGATAATAAGATTGAACAGGTTATAAGCGGCAGAGATGCAGGGGCTGGGATAAGATTGATATATGAGCAAAGGACTGCCTATGGCTACACCAATGATATTAATGAAAAATCTCTAATTAATCTTGCACGGGTAGTCAGGAGTGCTGCAAATGGAAACGGTGACACCGCAATAGACCTTACTGTAAAAAAACCTCTGGTTGATTTTCCAATACTGAAACCAACCGATAAAACTCCCACAGACAGAAAAATTAAAAAGGTAAAGATTGCCAATGAGACAGGAAGAAACTTTGATGGAAGAATAAGGCAGGTAAAGGTGATGTATCAGGATGGGAGGAGAAATATTCTGGTTGCAAATTCAAATGGAGAACAGGCAGAGGATGACAGGACAGGTATCGTCTTTGTAGTTCATGTTATTGCCTCTGATGGTAAGGGCATTCAAACAGGGTATGAATCGGCTGGAGGGTTTATTGGTTTTGAACTCTTTGATGAAGAACCCTCTGATAAGATAGCAAGGACTGCTGCATCCAGGGCAATTGTAATACTTGAAGCAGAAAAGGCACCTGCAGGTGAGATGACTGTTGTCCTATCAAGTGAGGCTGGTGGAACTATGATACATGAGGCAATAGGACATGGTCTTGAGGGGGACTTTATTCAGCAAGGGTTATCAGTTTATTCAAAGAGATTGGGAGAAAAGATTGCCTCTCCTTTCATTACTGTTGTAGATGACTCCACACTGCCGAATAAAAGAGGGTCTTACAGATTTGATGATGAAGGGACACCCTCTCAGAGAACAGTTCTGGTAGAAGACGGGATACTTAAACAATTTATGTATGACAGATTGAGCGCAATGAAATCAGGCAAATATTCTACAGGAAACGGCAGGCGGATGTCCTACAAATACCGTCCTATACCGAGGATGACAAATACATTCATTGCATCTGGAAAAATGAACCCCGCTGAGATTACAGAATCTGTAAAGAAGGGGTTATTTGTAAAGAAGATGGGGGGAGGAGAGGTAAATATAGTAAATGGAGATTTCGTATTTGAGGTAAGTGAAGGATATCTGATAGAGAATGGAAAAATCAAACAACCTATAAAGGGTGCTACATTGACAGGAAACGGTCCTGAAGTCTTAAGGCAGATAGATATGGTCGGCAGCGACCTCGGATTTGGAATAGGGACATGCGGTAAAGACGGGCAGGGTGCCCCTGTCTCAGATGCCCAGCCTACACTGAGAATACCTAAAATAGTAGTAGGAGGCACAAAAATATAAAGTCACTGCTCCCCTTTTTGTATCTTCTCCAAATCTTCATTCTTTCCCATTAAAATAAGGGAATCGCTGTCTTTTATAATAAAGTCCGGAGATGGAATAAGATTTATTCTTTCTGGTATCAGTTCCTTTATTGCAATTATCTGTACAGTATATCTGTTTCTAATCTGCAACTCGCGGATAGATTTTCCTATAAAATCTGCAGAAGGTGCAATCTCCATTATAGTGTAACCTTCAGTCAATGGCAGATAATCAAGCAGGTTTGTAGAGCTTATGCCCGTTGCTACCTTCAATGCTATGTCCTTCTCAGGAAATATTATCTCAGTGGCACCTATATTTCTCAATATCTTCCCATGGTCTTCAGTAATCGCCTTTGCCACAATATCCTTAATACCCATCTCCTTTAAATACAGAGTAACGAGGACACTGGCATCGAGACTTGTGCCGAGACCTATAACTGCCACATCGGCATCCTGAACTCCAATTGCCATTAAAGTCTCCTTATCTGTTGCATCTGCTACTATAGCCTGTGTGGAGAATTCTCTTATCTTTTGCACTATTTCCTTATTTTTATCTACTGCTATTACCTCATGTCCTTTTTCATACAGCGTCTTTGTTACATAAAAGCCAAACATCCCCAATCCTATAACCACAAATTTTCTCATATTTCCTCCAAAATACAGTTATGAGCAATGAGCGATGGACAACGAGCAAAAAATATAACTCTTAACCTTGAACTCATTGCTCATTGCTTTTAACTCATTGCTGATGATTATCCTACCATTAAATTTTCCTCAGAGTATTTAAATTTCCCCTTTGCCTCTTCACGGCTGACTGCCATAGCTATAGTCAGGGGACCAAGCCTCCCTATGAACATAACCATACATATAAGAATCTTGCCGATTTCAGTAAGCCTCTCTGTAATACCTGCCGATAACCCCACAGTTCCAAAGGCTGAAACCACCTCAAACATGATTTCAATAAAGGAACCTCTGCTCTCCTGATGAGGAATGTTATATAGCTCGGTTATAGTAAGCAGGATAGTAAAAATAGTAACTATAGCAAAGGATATAGAGGCTATCGCTATTGACCTTGATGCCACCTCTAAAGGTATCGTCCTGTTAAATATGCTTACATCCTCTCTTGCATAAGACCTTGACTTTATTATAGCAAAGAGGACACCAAGCGTGGTGGTCTTTATTCCACCGCCTGTAGAACCGGGGGATGCACCGATAAACATAAGCAATATTATAATAAAGAGAGTGGCGTTTGTAAGGGAGGCAAAATTTACAGTATTAAATCCGGCGGTTCTGGCGGCAACAGATTGAAAAATGGAGCAGAGGAGCTGCTCGCCGAAGCTCAGACCTTTAAGGGAATTATTTTTTTCTAAGGCGAAAAATATGATACTGCCTGTTAATAAGAGTATTGCAGTGACTATCAACGCCATCTTTGTATGTAAAGATAGTTGTCTCTTGTTGAGAGAACCTTTTGAGCCGCTGTAGAATAGGTTCTTTATCTCATGAAGTGTAAAAAATCCCAATCCTCCGGCTATTATCAGAGATATAATTATAAAATTGATGGTAATATCCCCCTGATATTTTATGAAATTACCAGAAAATAGAGAGAACCCTGCATTGCAGAAAGCAGTTATAGAATGGAATATAGACATGTATAAGGCTGTGCCGGCAGTATATTCAAAGTGAAGTCGGAGATATAGCGCCGCTGCACCTATTCCCTCTATAAGGATTGTAAAAAAAAATATATGCTTCAGGAGCGAGTATATATCCCTCCCTGTGTAAGAGAAAGCCCCCTGCAGTATCAACCTGCCGTGAGTGGAGATATGCCCTCTTAACATATATATAAAAATTGTAGAAAAGGTCATTATGCCGAGCCCTCCCAACTGGACAAGCATCAGCAGTATAATCTGTCCGAATGTCGTCAGGTCTTTCCCGGTATCTGCCACCGTAAGACCTGTTACACAGACAGCGGAGGTCGCCATAAAAAGTGAATCGGAAAAAGATAAATATCCCTTTTTAGAAGAGATGGGGAGGGAAAAGAGGATGGTCCCTAAGGCTATAAGAACTGCAAAACTGATAATCGTTATATGAGATGGGCGAAGCCTGTAGAATTTCAACATATAAGAAAGATACTTGATAAACCTCCCTATGTCAATAATTACATCCGTCCCAAAATCCTAAATCGGATTTTGAGTCCGCAAATGACAGGCAACAAAGTTTCCATTTCCCATATCTTTTAATTCAGGGTAAACCTTTTCGCACTGGCTCATCCTGTACGAACAACGGGGGTGGAAATAGCATCCTGATGGCGGATTAATAGGTGAAGGGACATCTCCTTTTAATATAATCCTTGTTTTCTTAACAGCAGGGTCAGGTATAGGGACGGCAGAAAGGAGCGCCTCAGTATATGGATGCTGAGGAGATGCATAGAGCCTATCGCTATCCCCTATCTCTACGACCCTGCCGAGATACATCACTGCTACCCTATCACTGATATACTCAATGAGTCTCAAATCATGGGATATAATCAAATATGACAGCTTGAATTCATCCTGCAGGTCCTCAAGGAGATTTATAACCTGTGCCTGTATTGATACATCAAGTGCTGAGACAGGTTCATCACCGATAATCAATTTTGGATTCAGTGCCAGTGCCCTTGCTATCCCAACCCTCTGCCTCTGTCCACCGCTGAATTCATGAGGGTATCTTCTCATATGGTCAACCCTAAGACCAACCCTTTTCATGAGGCTTGCAACCCTATCCATCTTCTCCTTCCCCTTTGCTATACTATGTATCTCCAGGGGTTCCCCTATTATACTTCCCACTGTCATGCGGGGATTTAAAGATGCGTAAGGGTCCTGAAATATAATCTGCATCTCTCTTCTGAGAGGTCTCAACTCCTTCTTGCTTAATTTTGTTATATCCCTCCCTTCAAATTCAATCTTTCCCTCTGTAGGCTCTGTCAGACGAAGTATTGCCCTTCCTGCTGTAGTCTTTCCGCATCCGCTTTCACCTACCAACCCCAGTGTCTCCCCGTGTTTTATCTCAAAGGATATTCCATCTACTGCATAGACATATCCTACTGTTTTAGAAAGGATACCACCCTTTATGGGAAAGTGCTTTTTTAAATTGGTAACTTTCAGTAGTTTATAGCTCATAGTTCATAGCTCATAGTTTTTGCTATAAGCTATCAGCTATAAGCTATCAGTTATAAGCTATCAGCTATTTACCAGCCAGCATGAGGCTGAATGTCCGTTGCCAGCAGACTTCATCTCTGGCTCTTTTTCTCTGCATATATCCATTGCCTTTGGACAGCGGGGATGGAAATAACACCCCTTTGGTAAATCATACAAGCTTGGAACAATCCCTGGTATTTCCTGCAATCGCTTTTTTTCCTTATGCTCCTTTGCTGCCTTATCCACCCTTAGCACAGACCTTAACAGCCCCTGTGTGTAAGGGTGCAGTGGATTTTCAAAAATCGCCTTCACATCAGCCCTCTCAACTATTTTACCTGCATACATAATCACAACATTTTTGGCGGTCTCTGCAATGACACCGAGGTCATGGGTTATCAAAATTACAGCAGAGCCAAATTCCTCTTTTAGTTTTATCATCAAATCAATTATCTGAGCCTGTATTGTCACATCTAATGCAGTAGTAGGTTCATCTGCAATCAGCAGTTTTGGGTTGCAGGCGAGTGCCATAGCTATCATTACCCTTTGCCTCATGCCTCCGCTCAATTGGTGGGGATAGTAATATGCAATCTTCTCAGGTACGGGGATACCCGCAAGCCTCATCATTTCAACAGACCTTTCCATGGACTCCTTCCTGCCTAATTGTTTATGAACCCTGAACACCTCTGAAATTTGATTGCCAATAGTAAAGACAGGGTTAAGGGCTGTCATTGGTTCCTGAAATATCATAGATATCCTATTCCCTCTGATATTTCTCATTTCCTCATTTGACAGTCCAATCAGGTCTTTACCCTCAAATAGAATCTCTCCCCCTGTAATCCTCCCCGGAGGCTCCTGTATCAATCTTAAAATGGATAAGGCACTCACAGTCTTTCCGCAGCCTGATTCACCAACAAGACCCAGTGTCTCCCCCTGATTAACATCGTAACTCACCCCATCTACCGCCTTTGCCACCCCTTCTGAGGTATAGAAATAGGTCTTTAAATCTTTAATTTGAAGTATTGGTTCCGTCATTGTCATAGTGTCATAGAGTTATTTTGATATTCTGATACCTTCGCTATTATTGTGCCCTCTCTCAATCCATAATCACTTACTATCATTTCATTGAATCCAAATATCTCCATTGTCTTTATAACTATAACAGCACCTGGGATAATGAGGTCTTCTCTACCGCTCTCAAGGGCAGGGATATTTCTCCTCTCTTCAAGTGGCATATTCTTCAGTCTGTTAAGTATCTCTTTTACATTCTCTATATTTAAGACATAACCATTAACCTTTGCGGGGTCATAAGGATAGAGGTTTAAATCAAGGGCGGCTATTGTTGTTACAGTTCCTGCAGTCCCTATAAGAAGTGATGAGTGACGAGTGATGAGTGATGAGTGCATTCTATCCCTTACATTCTTAATTTTATCAGCTATTACATTCTCCAAAACTCTTAATTCTTCATTGTCAACAGGGTCACTTTTTATATACTTTTCAGATAAGTGGACTACTCCCAAATCTGTTCCAACTGAATTAACTAATTTTTTGTCCTCTGTAAAGATATATTCAGTACTCCCTCCACCTATATCAAAAATAATTGCTTTTTTTATATTCCCATCTAACCCTGAAAAAACCCCCAGCAGTGTCCTTCTCGCCTCCTCCTCCCATGGTATAACCTCTAACTCAAGACCCGTTACCTCCCTGATTTTTTCTATAAATTCATTTCTGTTTTTTGCCTCCCTTACAGCGCTGGTTGCCGCCACCCATATTGCAAAAGGGCTATATTTTGATGCCTCCCTCTTAAAATCAAGGACTGCCTTAATAGTCCTTTCCATCGCTATATCTTTCAAGATACCGCTATGGGACAATCCCTCTCCGAGACGGGTAATCAACTGATTTGAATGAAGAGTAGTAAAACCTTTGCTATTGCCTGTAACAACCAAAAGTCTAACGGTATTTGTTCCTAAATCTATAGAGGCAAATACAGACATAAACTATATTTTTATTTCCAATCCCTCATAGGCAGCAACAGCATTTTTAAATTTTGATTTTGTTATTTTCTCTATTTTATCCATTTCGGTATCATTGTGACCGTGATGAAAGAGTATTAGTTTCTTTATACCAGCAGATTTAGCCAATTCAACTCCCTTTTCCCATGTGCTATGCCCCCACCCCTGTCTGCCATTAGAATCATCAGTTCCATAATACTCCTCAGGGGTATACTGTGCATCATATATTATTGCATCTGCCCCTTTAATAAAATTTAAAAGTCTTTTGTCTATACCATCAAAATGTTCATAATCACAAGCATAAACAAGATTCTTCTTCATATACGAAATCTTATAGCCAAACGAGCCGCCGGGGTGATTTAACCTGACCGTTGATACCATTGTGCTATTTATCCTGATAACATCTCCTCCATGAAGCTCAATAAATTTAATATTGCCACCCATATCAAAGATAGATACAGGATAATTTGGAAATGCCTGCTGTCCTACCAATGACTGATACAAATCAACATTCAGATGTTTAAAGCCATAGATATCAATCTTATTGCTTTTAATAAATGCTGGAGCAAAAAAGGGAAATCCCTGTATATGGTCCCAATGCATGTGGCTGAAAAACATAGATGTCTTCCCTCCGCCTATACTTCTCTTTGAATCGGGTCCAAATCCTCTTTTCAATAAATCAATCCCAAGAGGTCTCAGACCCGTCCCTCCATCAAAAATTATAATATCCTTACCACATCTGACCTCAACACACGATGTATTTCCCCCGTATTTGATTGTTGTAGGACCAGGAACCGGAATGCTTCCCCTTACACCCCAAAATTTTACAAGCATAATCTCCTCCTTACCTGACGGTAATTTTAATTGCTGATTTGACATAAGTATAGTATATTTTCTGTAAAATCGGAAGGGAGTCTAACAATTTTTTATCATGGAGGATACATGAAGACCTATCGCAAAGAACTATGGTTTGATGTCCCAACACGAAAGGCATTTATAAATATTACTCCACTGGTTGAAGAGTGTCTGACAGAAAGCGGCGTAAAGGAAGGTTTAATCCTTGTAAATGCAATGCACATAACCGCCTCTGTCTTTATAAACGATGATGAATCAGGACTACATCATGACTTTGATGTCTGGCTTGAAAAACTCGCCCCCCATGCCCCAATATCACAATATAGACACAATATCAGTGAGGATAATGCTGATGCCCACATGAAAAGGCAGGTTATGGGGAGAGAGGTTGTAGTTGCCATTACAAAGGGAAAACTCGATTTTGGTCCATGGGAGCAGATATTTTATGGTGAATTTGACGGCAGGCGAAGAAAAAGGGTTCTGGTCAAGATTATAGGGGAATAGACCAAACCTTCTTCTTCTCCCATTCCCTTGCCCTTTCATGATCTTTAAATCTCCTTTCCAGCTTCTTAAACTCAGATGTATGAACCCTTCTCCTCCCATTCAGTATCTTGGCTCCAACAATTTTATGAAGTATCTCATGATAGACTATACTTTCTATAAAATATAAAGGGATATCTTGTCGGTCAAGGCTCGGGTGGATTCTTATAATATTGTCTTTCTCAGTGTAAGAGCCAAATCTTATATATCTCCTGCCATTACGGACATTCCTGCCCCATGTTATTTTTGTTGAAATAGCTCCTTCAAAATACTCTTTGTTGAGCCTGTCAAATATATCTTTCAGATTAAAAAACCTGCCAATGACACCCATTGCCCCTTATCCCTCATTGTTAATAAAGGCATCTTTTAGAAGTTTGCTCTGCCTTTCGTAAGCCTGTCTTGGATTGGCAGGGTCTTTCATCAGGGAAATCTCCTGAGTCATCAGCCTTGCTATGTGCATTGTATGAGTATCGGTCTTTTTTTCTTCCCTTTTATATAAGGGATGGTCACGGTTAATGTAAATTATTGTGCCTTCTGTGAAGACCTCCGGGGCATCGTCCCCAAAGTGGTCTATACAGCATGATACCCCTGAATTTCCGAGTTTCATCTTCTGCACAACAGCACCCGGTGTTAGCTTTTTAACAGATGGTTTTTTCTCTTTCTTCTCCTTCTTCTCACCTGTGACTTCCGTTTCCTTTTCCTGATTTATCTTTCCTGTTTCTGCCTCCATACCTACCCTTTTCTCCATTACCATCCCTGCCTCGCCGGGCATCTTCCCCTCTGAGGCAAGGGGAATAATACCAAAGGGTGAAAACTCAGGATTTTTTGAAAGAGCCATCTGCACCCTATGGAGTGCGTCTTTTAGTGCCCGCTTAACCCTCTGTGTCTCCTTTTTATCTGAAAGACTGCCGAGTATCCTCCTTACATCTTTAATAACCTCTGCCATCTTCTCGTAAAAAATCTTATACTCATTTGAATCAATGATAAATCCTGAACGGTCGCTGGTAATGGGAAGGAAATTGGCATGAACCTCTCCCCTCACCCTCGCCATATCAGCGCCCCATGTCTCCATACCGAAAAATTCCCTCTTTACCATCACCTGTTTCACAAGGCACATTATCCCCATATCTTCTGCAGTTGCCCTTGATTCCGGCAGTATATAAATCTCCCCATGAATCGGACCGAATTCCGTCCCATCCATAAAGGGTATCCTCTGCCCTGCGAACTCCCTCGGCATTATTCTCTTATCATTTAAAATGACATTAAAATGGGGCGCCTTAATAGGGACAGACTCCACAATACATTTCTCCACATCTGACAGGGATAATTCCTTTTTAAGCTTTGAGATAGCCACAGTTGTTCCATCACCGCGGGAGGGGTCGGCAGGATAGACTGTCATGGGAAGCTCCCATTTATCAGGATATCTCTCCCATTCGTCTTTATCAAATGTTACTGTGGCTGCAAAATCTCCGCACTGTGTTCTAACCTCAAAGAGTGTGCCGGCAGTAAGGGCAGAAAATTTTCCAATACCAAACTGACCAATTCTCTCCCTGTGATATTTCTTGGATTTATTGTGCAGTCTCTTTTCAGGAGAGCCGATATTAAAATACTGCTTCAAACCATCCATATCCATCCCTGTGCCATTATCAGCTACCTCTACCCTGTCCTTTGAAATACTCGCCCTTACCTCCGTAGCATCTGCGTCATAGGCATTATTTACAAGCTCTCTGATTAACTCCACACTCCTTATGTAAAGCTGTTCGCCTATGGCAATCAGATGGCTTTTATCTACAGTTATAGGAAGTGTCAGTTTTTGCATAGTTAATAGTTATAAGAGATTCCATTCATCAACGGTAATTTCACGACCAATTATACTTTCTGCTTCTCGAATCATCATTCTAAGTTGAGGAATAGAATATTCATTATTAGATGGGATTGCCAGGCGGTGAAGTTTACATATCATAAATTGATGTCTGGTTCCAGAGAAAGGTCCCTCAAAACCAAGCTTTCGTAACCGACTAATAAAATCTCGACGTTTACATGGCGTCCACCGGCTCACGAGTTGGCTCCTTATTTATATCAATACCTTTAATTACTGGTAAGGGATGTCCAAGTTTCAATCCTACAAGAATCCAATCTTCAAGGGTCGAACGCAGCTCATCTTCGCACTTGCGTAATGTAGTCCCAAAAGCTAACACTCCTTTACAAGAAGGAATCTGACCAGCGAATGTCCCATCTTCAAGTTTGTCATAGATCGCTTGTGCCATAGCCTGCTCAACATACTCACTCAAAATATACCGTGTGTTCATCAAACACCTCCTAATTTTTTAACCCATAATAAATTATAACAAATTTGGAACAAGGAAGGGTAAGCCTTTGGGTGTTACCTCATCTCATCAGTCATAGGCATTATTTACAAGTTCCCTGATTAATTCTACGCTCCTTATATAAAGCTGTTCGCCTATGGCAATCAGATGGCTTTTATCTACAGTTATAGGAAGTGTCAGTTTTTGCATAATGGTTTGTCAGGCATTGCCAATACAGTTATCTGTTCTGCGATACCTCTTTTAAATTCCTGCAACCGAGCTCATTTCCCATATCACAAGCCTTTTTGTAATCAGAAATTGCCCTCTCCATATCCCTTTTCACAGCATAGGCAACCCCACGATTGTTATAGGCTTCGGCATCATTGGGGTCTAAGGCAATCGCCTTGTTATAATCCTCAATTGCCCTGTCATGCTGACCTTTGTTATAATAGACAAGCCCACGATTGGTGTAGGCATAAGCATAATCTGGTTTTAGAGCAATAGCCTTTGAGAATGCCTCAATTGCTTTATCATAATCTTTATCAATATCGTATTTAAGTCCCTTCTCAAACCATTCCTTTGCCATATCTTCGGCACCAATCTCTTTTGTCTCTGCAAAAATAGAGGCAGGACAAAACAAAAGAATAGCGATAACAACTGCAAAAATATGTCTCACGGACCCCTCCTTTAAAAATTTTTACGAAGCTAAAACTTCGCACTACATCTTTATTTACAATCCCATCTTCTTCAGTGCGTCATCCCCGCGGGTTGCCTGGATAGGGGCGTCTTCGGGGAGATAGAGCATCACACCGCCCTTTACAGGTCTTATAACTATCTTCCCCTCATTAGATAGTTTTTTTGTAGCCTCTATGGGATTCTCTCCTTCAAAGTATTTTTTGAAGGCTTCATTAAAACCTGAGTATATCGTATGAATCCCCTTATAGCCCTCTTTCCTCAGCGATACAATCGCCTTCTTTACAAACTCCTCATGACCCATCTTCTCTGACATATGACCTCCTTTCTTCCATAGATTTGCATATATGCACGGATGTTCTGAATACAATGTTAAGAAAATTATAATTCAACAAATAAGCAATGTCTATCTGAATCAGGATGATATAAATCTTTTGAACTCTGCCTCGTTCAGTGTTTTTATATCCAGTTCTTTTGCCTTATCATATTTTGAACCCGGCTCTGCTCCTGCAATTACATAATCAGTCTTTTTACTTACTGTGGAAGTTATCCTCCCACCGAGATTTTCAATTAATTCCTTTGCCTCATCTCTTGTAAATTCAGATAGTGTTCCGGTCAAGACAAACTGTTTGTCTTTCAATGAACTGACCCGACCCATCCACTGGATGGGTGCCCCGAACTGACCACTGACCGCTGTTTTTACTCCAGCCTTTTTTAATTTTTCAATCACCTTTCTGTTATGTCCTTCTTTAAAGAATGTGATGATGCTTTTTGCAGTCTCAGGCCCAATCTCATGAATTTCCATTAACCTTTCATAGGATGTCCTCATAAGTTCATCAAGACTGCTAAAGTTATCTGCCAGAACCTTTGCCATATGCTCACCCACCTGTCTTATGCCGAGTGCATATATCAGTCTTGGAAGTGTTGTATTTTTACTCTTTTCAATCTGTTCAATAAGATTCTGTGCAGATTTATCCGCCCATCTCTCAAGCCCTGTAACATTCTCCTTATTTAGATTGTAGAGGTCAGCCACATCTTTTATAACACCATTTTCAACAAACTGATTTATATGCCTGTCCCCCAACCCCTCTATATTCATAGCCCTCTTTGAGGAAAAGTGTCTTATCCCCTCCTTTAATTGTGCAGGGCATGAAAGACCTCCTGTGCAGTAGTGTATAGCGCCATTTCTTATAACAGTAGAGCCGCAGAGTGGGCATTTGGAGGGTAATTTGAAAGGTTTCTCATTGCCGTTTCTTCGGTCTTTAATTACTGTTACAATTTCCGGTATTACATCACCTGCCCTCTGGACTATCACCCAGTCTCCTATTTTTATATCCTTTCTATCCACCTCATTCTGGTTATGCAGAGTTGCCCTCTCTACTGTAACTCCGCCAACATTTACCGGCTCCAGAACCGCCACAGGTGTGAGTGCACCTGTCCTTCCAACACCGACTTCAATATTTCTTATTTTTGTAGTCTCCTGTCTTGCCTTAAATTTATATGCCACCGCCCATCTCGGGCTTCTTGTAAGAGCACCGAGCATATCCTGCAAATCCAGCCTGTTTACCTTTACTACAACCCCATCAAGTTCATAGGGAATATCTTCCCTCTTTTTTTCCATCTCCTCGTGATATTTTATTACTTCCTCAATTCCTTTGCATATCTTTATAAGGGGATTTACCTTCAGCCCCCATCTTTTAAGTGCCTGAAGTATCTCAAAGTGGGTCTTAAACTTTGCACTTTCAATTGTGCCAGTGCCATAGCAATAAATATCAAGTGGTCTTGTAGCGGTTATCCTGCTGTCAAGTTGTCTCACAGAGCCTGCAGCGGCATTCCTCGGGTTTGCAAAGAGGGGTTCACCTTTTTTTCCCCTGTCTCTATTCAGATTGTTAAATGCCTTTATTGGTATAAAGACCTCACCTCTGACCTCAAGTCTTGATAGTAGTGGAAGTTTTTCTCCTATTAATTTTAAAGGGATACTCTTTACAGTTCTCAGATTAAGTGTTACATCTTCTCCTGTGTAACCATCCCCCCTCGTTGAACCGCCTGTAAATATTCCATCTGCATAAACAAGCTCTATTGCAAGCCCGTCAAGTTTTGGTTCTGCAACATATTCTATATCTTCCTTTGTATTGAGGAATCGCTTTATCTTTTCATCAAACTCCCTTGCATCTTCAGGGGTATTGGCATTATTGAGGGAGAGCATGGGAATTGTATGTGCTATGGTTTTAAACTCCCCGAGCGGTTCAGCGCCAACCCTCTGTGTTGGAGAATCCGGAGTTATAAGGTGTGGAAATCTCTCCTCTGTCTCCACAAGCCTCTTAAACAGTCTGTCATACTCTGCATCGGATATTACAGGGCTGTCAAGGATATAATAACGGTAGTTGTGATAATTAATCTCATCTCTAAGTTTCTCTATCTCTTTTAATGCCTCTCTTTCATCCATGATTGCAGTTCCTTTATTTTTATAATTATCAGAAATATGCACGGATTTCAATATTTAAGTTGTACCCAAATCCCGATGTAGAAAAACATATCGGAATTTGAAATCCTCCAACCAATTTTAAAAATAGAGTCATGGAGGTATAAAACATTAAATCACTAAAGAACAAATAACCAAAAAACATAAAAAATGTGGTGTGATATAAATCACATTCTAAAATGAGAGAAAGTGCTTGACATTATTCATGTAGGGAGAGTATATTTTACCATAAATTCCCCCTTAACAAAGGAGAACAACCAATTCCCCCCTTTGTAAGGGGGGATGCAAGGGGGGTAGAGGAAGCCCCCCTTAACAAACCTGTCCCCGAAGGTACTAATCGGGGAGGGGGTTGTAAAAAAGGAGGGCTTACCTATGCCAAACCTCACTCCTGAACCTGCCAAAAGAATGGCACAAACCTTG
>MHDI01000094.1 GCA_001804915.1 Nitrospinae bacterium RIFCSPHIGHO2_02_FULL_39_82
TATCTCTTAAATAAAGAGATTATTAAATAGAACAAAAACATAATAAAACCACGGAAGGACACGGATAAACACAGAAAAACAATGAAATAGTAAAAGGGTTTATCTTGTCCGTGTCCATCCGTGATAAATCCGTGGTAGTTTTATAATTTATACATAAACAAAAAGGAGGAAAGACAATTGTTTTCGCAGCCTATTCTTAATTTTAAGTTGAATAAATTCATAGTAATGATTTTTGTTTCTTTCTTTTTAATAGGTTTTTTAGAATTAAATCTTTTTGCCAAAGATGAAATTACTATCCCGAATACCAAATGGGATATAGAGAAAGGCAAAAGGCTTTTTCATCATTATTGTGCTCACTGCCATGGAAAAGGGGGGAAAGGGGATGGTCCAAATGCAGTTAATCTTGACCCAAAACCGAGAGATTTCACCGATGATAAGTATATGGTTACGAGAACCAACCAGAATCTTTTTGATGTTATAAGTAAAGGTGGTGCTGCAATAGCCCGATCAACCTTTATGCCACCTTTTGACAATACCCTTTCAAAGGAGGAAATCTTAGACATAATGGCTTATATCCGTTCCTTTGCACCGGTAATAAAGGGTCCCAAAGTATAGAAGAGAAGAAACCATAAAATGAGGAATGAATTAATATTTGAAGCTCAGAGACCTGCAGTCAGGAAATTGTATTGTTACTTCCTTACGATCCTTGTTCTTCTCTTTTGTGTAGGACTGCTTAGCCTCAACCCGTCCTTTGCCCAGGAGGGAAGGCAGGCCCCCACGGTAGACTACAGGGATATTCCGTGGATCGGAAGCCGTAATCTCGTCTGGGTAATTGCCCAGGTTCACCTCCTCTTTGGCGGATTCGTCCTGGGTGTCCCGATCTTTGTCTGGATCTGCGAACTGATCGCGGTGAAGACAAAGGATACCCGGTACGATAAGCTGGCCAAGGAATTTACGAAACTGCTCACGGCCTCGTTTGAAATGACCGCTATGATAGGGGCCCTTTTTCTTTTTGTTCTCCTCATCTGCTATCCCAAGTTGATGAGTTACCTCACGGGTATTTTTCTGCCCACCTACTATGTGTATGTGCTCCTGTTCTTTGGGGAGACGACTACCCTCTACCTGTACTGGTCTGGGTGGGAGACCGTGCAGCGGCGCAGGGGTCTCCACCTGTTCTTGGGCTTTCTGCTCAATGTATTCGGATTCCTCATCATGATTGTGCCGAATGCCTGGGCGACTTTTCAGGCCAGCCCGGTGGTTCTCTCGGCGGGCATGGGTGCCTGGGAGAAGGCGTGGATCGCAATGCACAACCCAACCTGGTGGCCGCTAAATGTTCACCGTTTTATTTCGAATGTGGTATTAGGTGGATTCGTCTGCGGGGCATACGCCGCCATTCGGTATCTCGGTGCCGAGTCACAGGAGGAACGGGCCCATTATGACTGGATGGGCTATGTGGGCAATTTTATCGGGATCTTCGGCCTTCTGCCCCTGCCGTTTGCCGGCTACTGGTTGACGATGGAGATCTACCGCTACAATCAGCAGATGGGAATCACCCTGATGGGAGGATTCCTCTCCTGGCTGTTCATCATCCAGGCCGTGCTGATTGGTGTCCTTTTCCTGGGAAGCAATTATTACTTCTGGCTGGGCATTGCCTACCGGACGGAAGGGGCCGAGCGGTATAAGAAGCCCATCCTGGTGATGCTCGTGTTGCTTTTAATCTGCTTTGGGATATGGATGACGCCTCACAGCATGGTGGCCAGCCTTCAAGAAGCCCGGCAGATGGGTGGAACGCACCACCCCCTCTTGGGTGTCTTCGGTGTGATGTCGGCCAAGATGACGGTGTCTAACCTGATGATTCTGATCACATTTGTGAGCTTTCTGGTGTACTGGCGTGCGAATAAGGTAGAGACTGTCAGATGGGCAAAGGGAGCACGTCTGACGCAAGCCGTATTAATTGTCGGCGCGGGCATCTACATCATCTGGGCGGGAGTCTATGGCTACTTTGTGCCGGCTATTGTTCGCATCTATGTGTTGTCGGTTTCACAGGTAGGAACGGTGATTGGCGTGCTGATCCTTGTGACGATCATCGCGGTGGTGTCAATGCGCAACGCCAAAGAATCCAAACCGTTGCATTGGGGCATGATGCCGGCGCGAAGCCAATACCTACTGGTGATGAATGCGGTGATCGTGATTCTGACCATGAGTCTAATGGGGTATGCCCGTTCGGCTTCGCGGGTCCACTGGCATATCTATGGTGTATTACAGGACACCTCTCCCCATGCTTATACCCCAGCCCTGGGACAGGCCTCTGTGTTTATTTCAATATCCACCTTTCTGTTCTTCATTATGGTGGTCTTTCTCTTTTGGGTTATCTCCCGCACTATACGTCGCCCTGCCTTCTCAACACAGTACTTTTTCATGGTGCCCTTTATCTTCTGGGTTGTCTCCCTTCCCGAAAAGCGCGCTGTACTGACTCAGCAGATTTCGGAACGTCCCAAATTTTTTCAAAAGACCATGGCGACCGTTTGTGGGATCCTGATCGCGTATACCTATCTTTCCCATCAAATCCCGCAGCAGATCTCTCTTCCACCCAAGCAGGAAGAGTTCAACCCATCGCAGATCAAGACCCAGGCCGATTTAGTTAAGGCGGGGCAGAAGCTTTTTTTTGGCAAGGGTCAATGTGCTCTCTGCCATTCCATCGGACCAAGCCATACGGCACGCGCACCTGATCTCCAGGGGATCGGGGCAAAACTCACGAGGGAATTTATCTACGAGTCCCTCACTCAGCCTCAAGCCTATCTCTATATGCAATATGATCAGGGGGGGACCCCAAGGCCATTTCCGGCGAAGATGCCGGCCATCAACAAATCACCCGTCGGTCTTTCTGATCCCGAGTTGTTAGCCGTTATGTCGTTTGTTCAGAGCTTGGGAGGCAAAGTCACGATACAGCCCGAGGAAGTGAAGACCTTTATGACGACGATAACTGTTTCTACAGGAGAACCATAAAATGGAAATTGAATCCATAAAACCCCTCTTAGCTGTTGCCACATCTTTGCTTGGGGCCGCGGTCATCGTGGTAACCCGCAAGTCTCCGAATATCCGTGAGGGGTGTTCGTTGGGGGCGGCGATTCTGAAGTTTCTTATCGTGGCTACGATGATCCCACCCGTCCTGGCTGGCAAGACGCTCCACATGACCCTATTTTCATTTCTTCCCGAGGTTTCCATTGCCTTGCGGGTAGATGCCCTGGGGCTTTTATTTGCTACCACTGCCTCTTTTTTGTGGATTGTAACCACCCTTTACTCCATTGGCTATATGCGCTCCCTCAATGAGCATGCGCAGACCCGCTACTATCTATGTTTTGCAATCACCATGTCGGCCACTATGGCGGTGGCCTTTTCGGCCAATTTATTGACGCTGTACATTTTTTACGAGCTGATCACATTCTTTACTTATCCCTTGGTGACACACAAAGAGACCGACGAGGTGTTTGCGGCAGGGAACAAGTATATTTTTTATCTTTTGATGTCGGCGAAATTCTTTTTACTGGCCATCATCTTGACCTACGCCTTTGCCGGCACCTTGGATTTTCGTCCAAACGGCCTCTTCGCCTCTAAAGTCAACCCAACCATACTGACCCTTATCTATTTTCTTTTTCTGGTCGGGATCAGTAAGGCGGCGATCATGCCGTTTCATGCCTGGCTGCCCGCTGCCATGGTGGCTCCCGCACCTGTGAGCGCACTGCTTCACGCGGTGGCGGTTGTGAACACGGGGGTCTTCTGCGTACTACGCGTAATCTTTCATATCTTTGGGGTAGAGTTGATGAAGGTGTTGAACCTGGGTGCCATGACGGCCCTCATCGCGTCCTTCACCATTATCATTGCTTCAATATATGCCTTCACACGAGATGACCTCAAAGAGCGCTTGGCCTATTCTACGATCAGCCAACTCTCGTATATCGTGCTTGGTGGGGCGCTCTTGACCTCAAGCGGCATGGCTGGCGGGATCATGCACATTGCCAACCATGCGTTTTCTAAGATTACCCTCTTCTTCTGCGCGGGTTCGATCTATGTAGCTTCGCACAAGACCCATATTTCTCAATTGGATGGAATCGGTAAGCAGATGCCCTGGACCATGGCCGCATTTTCGATCGGGGCACTCAGCATCATCGGTATTCCGCCCCTGGCCGGATCCGTAACCAAGACATATCTGGCGAGCGGCTCCACCGTGGCATACGGGCTTCCGATCCGATATGTCTTGTGGGCAAGTCTCCTGTTAAACGCCGGCTATTTTCTTCCTATCGTGTATAAGGCCTTCTTTAAGGCGCCAAAACAGGAGGGAGCGCTACAGATCCAGGAACCCTCCTATTTTATTGTCATCCCCTTGTTCGTCTGCGCAGCCATCTCTGTGATCTTGGGGATTTACCCCAAGTTGTTATTGGATATGATCGGGCAGGTTATTAGATGAATCTTGAAAAATATTTGGGGCAGCATGATTAAAAAACCTTCTATTTTAATAAAGGCAGTTATTTTTCTTATATTGATATATACAGGATTAAGGCTGATAAAGCCACCCCTTCCATTCAGCCTGCTCTTTATGTATATGACCATCTCTATATTGGGAGTACTTGTATGGGTAACATTATACGAAGATACGATGAAGGAGTTCTTTAATCCTATCGTTAATTTCCTTTCTGGTGAGGGGCTTACTGGCTTGAAGAAAAATTTAAGAATTGCAATTCTGATAATATTTCCCTTGTGGGTAGGATTTTTTACCTATTCAAAAATTGCACCTAAAAATCAACCACCTCTGGAGGCAAGGGTTATACACCCCTCTCCACCTATAGAATATACCGGCATTGAGATCACTGTTGAAGACAGTGAAGAGACTGTCTCTGAAGGTGCGACTATATATTACGACAAGTGCATATTCTGTCATGGTGACCAGTTGGATGGTAATGGTGCAGAGGCGTTAGCAATGAATCCCCCGCCGGCAAATTTTAGAGACGCGGGAACTATTGCCCAGCTTCAGGAGTCATACCTCTTCTGGAGAATACTCAAGGGCGGAGAGGGACTACCTGTAGAATCCACTCCATGGAAATCAGCCATGCCGCCATGGGAAGGGAGGCTGACCGAGGAGGAAATCTGGAAGGTCATAAAATATTTATATAAGGAAACAGGACATTCACCGAGGACATGGAAATGATACAATTTAAAATTGATAAAAAGTGGTATTTAATTTATACAATATTTGTTATTTTTATTATTTTACTACCCCTATTAACCTCTTATGCAGGAGAGAAGGATATTGGAGCTATGGTTACATCAAAATTTATCAAGGGTGATATATCAGATGACCCAAATTCCCCTGTATGGGAGCAGGTACCCACAGCTCAATTCCCCTTATTTTCCCAGGTAAGATTTGAACCCAGATGGTTTGACGGCAAAGTAAGGTCAATATCTGTTCGCTCTATAAACAATGGAGATAAGATTGCCTTTCTATTGGAGTGGGAAGATAAAACAGAGGATAGAAAAGGGGATGGGCTTAAAGATGGTGTTGCCATTGAGTTTCCTGTTGGAAAGGAAAAGGCGCATTTCTCTCATGCTTCAAGGATGGAACAGCTTCCGGGTGGAAAGGTTAATATATGGCACTGGAAGGCAGGCTCAACAGATATAAAGGATATGAATGCAGAGGGGTTAGGGACTTTAACCGTTCAAGAGCATCAGGATGTTACCGGTAAAAACTTTTGGAATAATAATAAATGGAAGGTAGTTTTTTTAAGAAGATTAAGTAATTCCGATAATAATGATGTCCAGTTTCAACCTAAGGAGTATAAGGAGTATAAAGATATTGCATTTGCAGTATGGGATGGTTCTAATGAAGAGCAGGGTGCGCAAAAGACAATCTCATCGTGGTATTATCTGCAGGTAGAAGTCCCTCCAAATAGAATGATATATGCCTACAGTTTAATTGCAGTTGTTGTGGCAGGGTTATTTGAGTTTGTTATAATCAGGAAGTTAAAAGGTATAAAAAAGGGGGTCTTATCATTAATTTTGCTCTTTGTAATTTTGAATGGATGTTTTAGAAATGAAACTGCAGAGAGGGGAAAGAACCTCTATGCAAAATATTGTTCCTCATGCCATGGGAAAAAAGGGAGAGGGGATGGTTTCAATGCAGCATATTTAGACCCGAAACCAAGAGACCACACTGACAGCAAAGAAGAGTATATGGTAGCGAAAGACAATAAAAAGCTTTTTGATGTTGTGTCTAAAGGGGGGAGAGGTATTGCAAAATCACCGTTAATGCCCCCATTTGGCAATACTCTTTCTGAAGGCGAAATATGGAGTGTGGTTGCATATATGAGAACCCTTCACAAAAATAAATTTGAAAAAATAACTATACAGGAAACGGAAAAAGTAGTTAAAAAGAAAACACATCTTAAGATTGAAAAAATTAATTTTGAAAATGTTGAATCCCTGTCAGAGGATATAAGTCGTGGAGAAAGGCTTTTTAAGGAAAAATATGGCTGTTACTCCTGCCACAGAATTGGAGAGAAGGGGGGTGTAATTGGATCACCGTTAGATAGGGTTGGGTTTAGATTAAATGCAGACTGGATATTTAGATGGATATCAAACCCTCAAACTATTAAACCGGATACTATTATGCCAAATTTTGGTATGCCTGATAGGGATGCGAGATTTATAGTCTCATACCTGAAATCTCTTAAGGGGATTTAAAATTAATAATCCAGTGATAAACATAACATTTAACTAAAACAAAGGGAGGTAAAAATGTTCAAGAGATTTTCAATGACATTATTCATATTAATATTAAGTTTAATGACCTCTTCTTCAAAAGTGTTAGCTGAAGAGTCGCCATTTATCGGTTATAGTGGAGGGGGATATAATGGTAAATTGATGATATTCAGTATCCCGGGGTTAGAACTCTTAAAGGAGGTATCAATCGGTGTAGATATTCGTGGTCCAGTTACGGATGGGAAAAATCTCTTTGTAGTGGATAAGGCACAGAATATTGTTTCAATAATTGACCTTTCAAACTCATCGGTAAAAAAGAACATAAAACTTTCTGATGGTTTTGGGCCGAATTCAATAGCTGTCTCTAAAGATGGTAAAAATGTTTATATTGCCGGAGAACTGAGTGGAAAAGTGGCAGCAGTTTCTGTGGAGTCAGATAAAATGGTTGCCCTCGCTCTACAGCCTATGCCGAGTTCGCCAAATTTTATTGCCATTACACCGGATGGGAAACATTGTCTGGTAAGTGACTATACCAATAACAGGGTACTCCGTATATCCACATCTCCTTTTAAATTAGATAAGGAGATTAAGGTGAGGGGACCTTATGGAATTACTGTTACGCCTGATGGAAAATATGCACTGGTAAGCAGTAAATTTTCTGCCTCCCTTATTTTTATTGACCTCAAAAATTTCAAAATAGAAAAGACTTTAAAGACAGGTGCAGTCCCAATGAATATCGTAGTTGATTCAAAGGGTGCCTTTGCCTATCAATCTCAGCATGCAAGTAGTGAGATAATAAAGATTGATATTGAAAAAAAGGAGGTTGCAGGGAGATTCACAGTAAAACATAACCCTGGTAATATCTCTATTTCCCCTGATGACAAGTATCTGATATCTTCCAATAAGTTTTCAACAGGTATATATGATAAGCTATATTCAAATATTTCTGATAAAGGCGGAGCTGTTACTCCGCAAAATATGGAGGTCATAGAGATAGGGAGTGGGAAGTCTGTAAAACAGGTGGCTATATCAGGAGACATTTCTGATACAGTTATACTTACGAAGGGTTCTGTGAAGGATGCATCCCTAAAAAGCAGTGGTCAATTTGTTAAACAAGGAGGTAAACCAGATTTGGCGCCAAAAGAAGGCGTTAAAATAAGTTACACTGCGGCTGATGATAGACCACCCGGGACATTTGATGCTGAAGATGGGGCTATAGAGATAAGACTGAAGGCACTCTCATATATCTTTACCCCAAATACTGTAAATGTCTTTAAGGGGGATACAGTTAGATTTATAATAACAAATATAGATGAAAAGGCGCTCTTTATAGATAAACCCGATGTAGTTCATGGTTTTACTATCAATGGATTAGGAAAACAGACGAATGTGCTTTTACCAAGGGGGGTATCAGCTGTAGTAGAATTTAAGGCTGACAAAAAGGGGATATATAATTTTTATTGCAGCAATTTCTGTGGTCCTGTGCATCATGAGATGAGAGGGACACTTATAGTCGAATAAAGGGGGGGATAAGATGAAAAGATATTTATTTATGCTATTTATTTTTACCTTTTTTCTTTTTGGTTTTACATTGTCTTTATATGCCCTTTCTGCTGATGAATTTCTTGAAAAGGTCAAATTTACAGGCAAGCCTGTTGCAAAGAAGGGGAATCCTGCCGAAGGGAAGGAGAATTATGCAATGTTCTGCACAAATTGCCATGGTGAGAAGGGCGAGGGTAATGGACCAGTAGCAAGTGTGGCAAAGATGGACCCTAAACCGAAAAATCATACAGATGGAAAATATATGAATGAAAGGAAGAGTGAAGATTTGTTTAAAGTTATAAAACTCGGAGGGAAGGGAGTGGATAAATCTGTTTATATGCCGGCATTTGGTATGATTCTGTCCGAAGAAGAAATTTGGAATCTAATAGCCTATTTACGCACAATAGCAGCACCACCATATTCCGGAAATTGAAAGAATTCAGACTTAAGGGAGGTTTTATGGGTAAGAGATATAAATTTAAGGTAAATCCAAAACTTTACGAAGGGATTCCATGTCAGACTAACTGTCCTGTCCATACAGATGTCAGGGGTTATGTAACACTTATATCTCAGGGGAGATTTGAAGAGGCTTATGACCTTATAAGGGAGACAAACCCGTTCCCATCTGTCTGCGGGAGGGTCTGCCAGCATTTTTGTGAAGTAAACTGTAGCAGACAGAGAATAGATGATAAATCAGTCTCAATCTGCACACTAAAGAGGTCAGCATCTGATTATACACTTAGAAAGAGGGGCAAACAGCCTTCTGCAAAATTTTATGGCACATTGGAAAAGGTGGCAGTTATAGGTGCTGGACCTGCAGGACTTACCACCGCCCATGACCTTGCAAGACTCGGATATAGGGTTACTGTATTTGAATCTCTCCCATTTGCTGGAGGAATGCTGATTGCAGGGATACCTGCGTATAGACTACCGAGGGATATCATTCAGGCTGAGGTGGATTATATAAAGAGTATTGGAGTTGATATAAAACTAAATACCAAAGTGGGGAAAGACATTCAGATAAAGGATTTGATGAAGGAGTATAAGGCTATCCTTATAGCAGCGGGTGCCCATAAACCTGTTAAGTTAAATATATTAGGTGAGGAATATGAAGGGCTGATTCATGGTGCTACATTCATGCAAAAGGTGAACATGAATGAGCCATTAAATCTCAAAGGGAAGAGGGTAGGGGTGGTAGGTGGCGGTTTCACTGCAATGGATGCGTCTCGCTCGGCGATAAGACTTGGTGCATCAGAGGTATATATTATCTATAGAAGGACAAGGGAGGAGATACCTGTAAATGAAAAGGAGATTATTGAGGCAGAAGAAGAGGGGGTACAGTTTAAATACCTCATATCACCTGTGAGGATATTGAGCAGGGATGGGAAAAATATATCGGGGGTAGAGTGTATAAAAAATGAGTTGGGTGAACCTGATAAGAGCGGGAGAAGGAAACCAGTCCCTGTTAAAGGTTCAGAGTTTGTTATGGATTTGGATATCATAGTCCCTGCAGTAAGCCAGGCACCTGATATGTCATTCATAGGTGATAGTATGGGGTTCAGGATGACAAACTGGGGGACAATAGCAGTTGACCCCTCTACATTTGATACCAACATAAAAGGGATATATGCCTGCGGTGATTTCATTACAGGGACAAGGGATGTAATAAATGTCATAGCAGATGGACATAAGTCAGCTATGGCTATAGATAAATTTTTGAGGGGGGTTGATGCAGATGAAGAAATAGAGGAGATTGAAAGGGTTGTAGTTGGTTATCCTCGTAAAGAGAGGGGATACGATACTATAAGAAGGCATAAGGCGATGACAATTTCAATTGAGAACAGGGTATCGACTTTTAAAGAAGTAGAAACGGGTTTTACAGGAGAGGATGCAATGATGGAGGGAAAGAGATGCCTCCAGTGTAATCACATCTGGACACATCTGACTGAAAAATGTTTCCTCTGTAAAAACTGTGAAGATGTATGTCCGGTGAATTGTCTGACAGTTGTTCGTCTTGATGAGCTGGCACACAATAGATTTTTCAATGAAAATATTCCACTTATAACTCAGGGTATCATACCTGTTGAAATAAAAAGGGAACTTTGTATAAGGTGTGGACTCTGCGAACAGGTCTGCCCTGCAGATGCTATAACATTTATTTCTACCCGACCAGCTAAGAAGGAAAAGATGGTTATTTTGGAAGAAGTAACATCGTTGCTATAAACAAGCTATGCTAATAGTAAAAGAGATAATGAATCCTAATGTCTATAGTCTCGCATCCAATACCATACTTCGGAAAGTTGCCAGGGTTATGAGGGATAAAAAAGTAGGGTGTATCATTGTTAAAAAAAATGGTGAGTTCGTGGGGGTTGTTACTGAAGTAGATATTGTCAGAAAAGGGATTGCAGAAAATTTGGACATGGATTTAACAAAAATGGAAGATATTATGAGTGCGCCTCTTATCACAATAGATTCCAATAAAACAGTAACAGATGCAAATGAAATCATGGATAAGAATGGAACACGGCATCTGGCTGTTAAAGAGGGAAGGGAAATTATAGGTATTATCTCTGCCCGCGACCTCATCCATCCTCCATACTTAGATGGAGAAGGGTGGTGATTTTAGTAAATGATATTACATCCCCACTATGTTATACCCTGCATCCACATGTATAATCTCACCGGTTACACCGTTTGAGAGGTCACTGCAAAGGTAAAGGGCTGTCTTCCCAACCTCTTCAGCCGTGATATTTCTTTTGAGTGGTGATTTTTCCTGACAATGTTCCAGCATGGTTCTAAGTCCTGATATACCTGATGCAGCGAGTGTCTTTATCGGTCCTGCAGATATGGCATTTACCCTTATTCCATTCGGCCCCATATCTGATGCAAGATAGCGGACACTTGCCTCCAGTCCTGCCTTTGCAACACCCATGACATTATAGTTTGGTATTACCTTTTCAGAACCATAGTAAGTCAGTGTAACAATACTCCCGTTTCTTCCCTTCATAAGCGGTTCAGCATGTCTGCATAACAATGTCATTGAATAGACACTGACATCCATTGCCAGTAAAAATCCTTCTCTGCTTGTATTTATGTATCTACCAGAAAGCTCATCTTTATTGGCAAATGCAAGGGAATGGATCATAAAATCTATACCTTGAAACACTTCGCCTGTTTTTTTAAAAACTTGCTCAACCTGTTCATCCTTGCTTACATCACATGGTTCAATGATTTTTGCACCAACACTTTCTGCCAGTGGTCTTACCCTCTTTTCCAGAATCTCATTTTGATATGTAAATGCAACTTCAGCCCCTGCATCCGTCAACTGCTTTGCACATGCCCAGGCAATACTCCTTTCATTCGCCACACCGAATACAATCCCTTTCTTGCCTTCCATCAATTTCATATACCCTCCGTTTAAGCCGTTTGAACCGTTATTTTTTAAATCCCCCGAATTATGAAGAGAGTATCATCTCTGTAAGCATACCTGTCCCTGTGCCAAGTTCTAATATTTTCAGTCTATTGTTTCGATTTGGGCAAATCATATTAACAACAGTTCCATAGAAATTGTAAAAACCGGGTATCATTTTTTCTCTCTTGGAAGAATCGTATTTCTTTGCCCAATTTTTGAAAATGTATCTTTACACCGTCAGCCTTCATAGTAGCGATAGATTGGTTCTATTGTTTGTTAAAATGCCTGTTATGTCCCCAAAAACTATTGCATCTTCAACTGTTGCTGTTAGGGGAAGCAAATCTTTGGTAAACCATATCCAGACTATCCCTTTTGATTTGAATATTGCACCAGGAACCTTTACCAACAGCATATATCCATCTCCCTCCTCTATGCCTAACTTTTTCTTTACAGCAATCTCTTCTTCTTGAGAGGATACATAGATGGAATAATCCACAATCCCTTTGTCAGGGATTCCTTTTACAACATAATTCTTCCCCTTTTCAATATTTCCTAAAAATCCAAATCTAAAGTTGAAAAGTGCAGAGAGGATATCCTCATAAATTATAGTTGGAGGTATATCTTCAATTGTTTCCTTTATAAGTTTTTGCGTAAAGGAAACACTGTTAATTATTTTATTGGTTTCATAATCCATAGAACTAATAGACTGCCATATCTTATTACCGACAATCTCAATCCTTTCAAATTTTATAGATATTAACCTGTTTAGATTTTCATCATACATGAGATGAGAAATGTATATATATTTGCGGTAACTTGTAATGAAACCTATAAATCCAAGTGTCTCAGCCTCTAATACAGCAGTATAATCGTTATTAGTATTATTTCTTTTAAATGTTATTTTCCCTTCGGCAGCCTTTTTAAACCATAAAAAACTAATATCATAATGGAGGGATTCCTCCGGCAAGTCAATTGCAAAAACTGTATTAGTAAGACAGAAGATTGATAAGAAGATGGATGTTATGATTTTAATTAAATGTTTCATGAACTTATTTTATTAAAAATCCAGAGTCAATCTTTTTTTTAGTTTTCATATTCTATACTTTCCTATTAATTCAGTCAGTGAAAGTCTGTGGCAAATGGATTAATTGGTGCCGAAGGGGGGACTCGAACCCCCACATCCTTGCGGACATTAGACCCTGAATCTAACGCGTCTGCCAATTCCGCCACTTCGGCATTTTAGAAATTACTCTATCATTTCTAAATATCTTAAGTCAATTAATGAGGGTGTCGGCTAAGTTAGTGTGATTTGATAATAATAAAATCTGCCTTTTCAGGTAGCGACCAATACAGGGCACGGGCATCATCTGTATCCATTACAGTTTCTATGCGGGTAAAAGGTGTTTTTTTAAAATAGTTCCATATCAGTTGTAAGGAATTCCAGAGGTGTATCAGTTTCTTCTTTATGTAATTTAAAGCCGATAGAAAAATGTTGTTATGAAATTGGGGGGTTACGGATATAGAGAGGTCGTTATTAAAATATAATATATAATTTGTTGGCATATCTTTTATGTCAAAGGTATTAGCCTGTGCAGGCATACTGGAAGGGTTATCACCAGTTTCATTTTTAGGTTGCTGTGGGGTTATCTCGGTCCTTTTTGGGGAAAACAATGCCTTTCTTTTCGTAAATATATAACTTTGACCGATATATCTTTTTCCTAATATATTCATGTCAATAATATAGAATTCTCTTAAAATAATCCCTTTTGCCTTGAAAAATATCTTTTTGTCATTTATATCCAATGCCAGATATGTAAGGGGTTTGCCTGCTATCCTTAATTCTGTTTCAAGAAGGGTGTTTTCTTTTCTAAAGTGTTCTATATCTCTTAAATTATTGCCGGCAAATAAGGCATTATCCTGAGATAGGAAAATAAATGACACTGCCAACAAGAGGTGCCAACGGATATTTTGCATAATTTAAAAGAAGAGTTTCGGGGAGGAAGGATTAGAATAAAATATATGAACGATTGAACCCTCAAACCCTTGAATAGTTATTACTCAAAAAATATATACCTTTGTTCCTATACTAGTAGCCTTATAAACTGTTTTCAAATCATTATCACCCAGTCGGATACACCCATGGGTAACCGATTTGCCGAGGAGTCTGGTGTAGAGCGTCCCATGAATGAAGTAACCATTACCAATTTCAAGGGCATAATCCCCGAGAACCCCTTCTTCAAATCTATCATAATAATTTTTTGGTATATCTTCTCCTTCTTCAATGAATGCCCAATCAGGTTTTACCCAGGAAGGACCTACTATTTTTTTCTTAATTGCAAATTCACCACGAGGCGTATCAAATACCCATCTCCTCTCTTTATTCTTCGGGTCTATAAGAAAGCTGCCGCTGCCTGTAGATACTGTTGCCTGATGTATGACCTTATTTCCCCTTTTCAGATAGAGGATATTTTTTGCCGTGTCTATTACAATATAATTGCTGTTTGGCAGCAAGAAAGATAAAGATTTTTTCAGTTCGCTATTCCTTTTGATTATTTTTTTTGCATCAACAGAATCTGCGTTTTTTACAAGATTCTTATCTACCTTTTCTTCTATATAATATACTATGCCGTGCAATGTAAAAGACAGGATAACTGATATTGCAAGAAGACTGCCTATAAGCCATTTTAAAGGTAAACAAAAAGATGTCCTGTCGTTGTCATTATTGATTATTATTTTTTCTGCACATTCCATAACTCTGATATCTAGGTCTTTAGATACGCCTCTAATTTTTTGAGGCTATTATAAAATTCATTGTTTGGGTTTATAGTACCCACAATAGTAACGGGCGTCCCCACAGTAACCATTTCAAAGAGCTTGTCCATATCATGATTCTCAAGGGCGATGCAACCGTATGTAGTGCCATCATTTCCCCCTCCATGAATCTCAATAAGCCCACCTATCTTTGAGGTTTTTGAGATAAGCCCTCTCTGCTTTGCTCTTAAAAATTCCCTTTTATCATCCTGATTTGGATAGTTTAAAAGGAGTGCCTTGTAATATTTGCTTTCTCCTTCTCCAGCCTTTTTGGTTATATGGTATCTCCCCTCCGGGGTAGCACCGTCGCCTGAAAGTAATTTATCTTTGTATCCATTATTACCCAGCCCTATATTAAAGGTTATTATAATTTTACCATTTTTGTATAGTGTAAGTGTTCGCTCTGCCTTATCAACTATAATGGCGGTTATTTTCTCTCTCCCCGACTCCTTAATCGTATCGTTTACAAATCTCCTCCATTTAACTATTAAATCATTATGTGCATATCGCCTGAGAATCGGAGTTACCAACTTTTCCGCATCTACCAGAAAGGTATATGCCGTCTCTATTTTTTCAAGGGCAGAATCATACTTCCCATTTTCAAGAGATATTTTTGCTTCTTTGATTGCGAGGTCTCCAAGCGTGAGTCTTTTTCTTGCCTGAATCCCTGCATTTATTTTCAGTGTCAGTTCATCTATAATTTTTACTCTATCCTTCAGACTTTTTATTTTATCAAAAACCATTTGTCTTTTTTCATCTCTTTTTGTCCTGACAATCCTTAAAACCTCGTTCCCTTCATCTATAATACCTTTGGTAATTTTATAAACCTCTTCATAATTCCTCAGTAATGAAAATCGTGATTTCTCGTGAATAATTTTATCCTTAAGCACCTTTATATTAAGTTTGAATCTTAGATATCCGTCAGGGAGGTATTTATCTGCATCAATTCTGTAGAGTTCTCTGTCAATATCTTCTATAGGTTTGATTTCAGGGGGTGGAGATGAATTACAGCTATAGGAAAGTATAATGAATATAAATGGGAGGACTATCGCCCTCCCATTTATTGATAAGTTTTGCATAATTCTCAGGCCATAAAGAGATTATTTTTTCCCCTTTTTCTTTCCCTTTGCCTTTTTTGCTGCCTCAACTTTTTCTATTGCCTGCTGAACCTGAGCTGAAACTGAATCCGCCTTCCCTTTTATAGAATTAGCCTTTGCAGTGGCACCACTATAGTCTTCACCATCAGTTGCCTTCTGAACTTCATGGAGAGAATCCTCCGCTGCCTTAATATCACCTTTCAATGCCTCAATCTCAGCCTTTGTCTCCTTTCCTGCGGGTGCCTTTTCTAACATTGTTTTGGCATTGCTGATAGAACTATTGGCTTCCCCCAAAGATGCTATAGCATTCTTTTTTGCCTCTTCCTTTTTTGCAAGAGTATCAGCCTTCAATTTTTCTGCATTAGTTCTTACAGATGCAAGCATCTCTTTTGCCTTATCATATTTTCTGAGGAGAGGAAATTTGCCATCCTGCACCTTAACCTCATCCAGTGCGGCAGATAATTCATCATCTAATCCTTTTGCATTATCTGGCAGATACTTTTCTGCCCCTGCAGATTTTGCAGATTCCACAGCCTGCTTTGCAGAATCTATATCTTCAGTAGGTGGTTTTGCACAACCTGCAATAAATAGCAATGTAATTAAAAAACAACTTAAAGATATTTTAATAACCCTTTTCATCTTTCTTTAAAACCTCCTCTTATTCAATAGTTATAATGAATTAATTCCCCTATACTCGCAATTTAATCGTTATTGAGCTTTCTTCCCCTCAATAAGTATAGGTTCAACAAGAACAGATATTGAACTTCAAAAGTAATTGAGACAGTTATAAACTGCCCCGACTTCCGTTGTTAACCTCACTTTTTCTTCTTCTTTGCTTTTGGAGCCTTTGAGGCTTCAAGCTGTTTGGTCAAGTCAGATAACTTGGCACTCAACTCATCTCTCATATGAGTGAGTCCTTCAACCTGAGATCTTAAAGCAGAATTTTCAGTGGTGAGGTCTTTCAGCTTACTGTCCAGTATAGTTTTTTCTACATTAAGGGATTCCACCTGACTTTTTAAGGTGGCATTTTCTTCCTGGAGTTGTTTTGATTGGCAACCTGAAAACAGTGGAATTAAAACAAATGCCGTCAACAGCAATCCCTTTATTAAATTTCTCAATATAATCACCTCCTTTCAGTTAATATTTTATCCCAGATTATGCATTAGCCACGAATGAACACAAATTAAAAGACAAGTGCAGTAGATAGTGAATAATGAATAGTTTTTACTGACTACTATTCACTAACGACTATTAACTATCTTTTACCTGTGGCTTAAAGCATTTTTTGGGTTTATATATTGGTCATTATTTATTTATTGGAATTTGGTTGTTGGTTATTAAATCAGCCCATACCTCTTCCTCGCTATAGTCAGTATATTCATTATCATCTCATTATAACTTATTCCGGATATCCTTGCAGCCTTTGGAAAGCATGAATTGTCTTCAGGGTTTGGCAGTATTCCGGGTAATGGATTAAGTTCAAGTATATTGGGATTTCCATTTGTATCAAGTCTGATATCTATCCTGCACCAATCTCTGCATCTGAGAGCCCTATAAGACTTCAGGGCAACATCCTCTATTTTATGCCTTAGTCCATCGGTAATATCTGCCGGACATTGAAATATCTCAAGGGGATTATCTGCCTTATCCCACAACCACTTAGCTTCATAAGAATATATAGGGTTGACCCCATCGGGAAGGGTATCAAACCTTATCTCAACAATGGGAAATATTTTTGTATCCCCATCGTTTCCCATAATCGCCACCGTGAATTCCCTTCCCTTTAGATATTCTTCAATAATGGCAGGTTGGTGATACTGAGCGATAACCTCCTCAACCTTTTTCTTTAAATCAGAAATTGTGAATACTACGGCATCGTTTCTGACTCCCTTACTTGAACCCTCATGAAGGGGTTTTACGATAATGGGAAAGTTTTTCAATCTTACCCTCTCTAAGGTAGACGATACTACCTGAAATGATGGGGTAGGTATTTGATAAGATGATAATATCTCTTTGGCTCTACCTTTGTCAAGACATAAAGAGAGTGTCAGAGGGTCAGAACCCGTGTAAGGAATAGAGAGCATCTCTAAGATGGCAGGTATATGGGATTCCCTATTTGCCCCGTCTCTACCCTCTGCCATGTTGAATATAATATCAGGTTTTGAATTTTTAAAGTTTTCCACCGCATTTTCATCCGCCTCAATCAGAATAACCTCATATTGTGTTGATAGGGCAGACCTCACTGCCTCAATAGTTTCCTCTGTATCCCATTCTGCATCCCAGTCAGATGGAAGCCCTTCTCTATGCCCTTTTTTTAGATTGAAAGTCAGACCGACACGCATAACTACCCTCTTTTGAATAGCTCAAATTGTTTAAGCCGTTTGGCAGATTCATGATATTCAAATATCTTTCCTTCATAGTTCCTTAAAGTTACCCGTCTGTCAGCCTGAGATATAAGATATGCAGGACTAAGAGGAATCTTGCCACCTCCCCCTGGTGCATCAATGACAAAGGTGGGAACGGCATAACCAGTGGTATGTCCCCTGAGCTTTTCTATTATATTGATACCTGCCGAGACAGGTGTGCGGAAATGCCCTGTTCCAACTGCCGGGTCACACTGATAGATATAGTATGGTCTGACCCGTATCTTAAGGAGTTCATGCATAAGCTTTTTCATGATATGAGGCTTATCATTTATTCCACGGAGAAGGACAGTCTGACTTCCGAGAGGAATTCCTGCATTTGCTAAAAGTTCACATGCCCTCTTTACCTCTTTTGTAATCTCTTTTGGATGGCAAAAATGGATACTCATCCAGAGTGGATGATATTTTTTGAGTGTTTCTGTAAGAGATATATCTATTCGCTGAGGAAGAGTTACAGGAACACGGGTGCCAATCCTTATTATTTCAACAGATGGTATTTTTCTCAGGTTTGCAAGTATATCCTCCAACATTTCCTCTCTAAGCAAAAGAGGGTCTCCACCTGATATCAAGACATCCCTTATTTTCCTGTTTGCCCTTATATAAGAATATACATCGTTGAGTCTATTCTTTGAGATGACATTCTCTTCAGCTCCTACTATTCTCCTCCGTGTGCAATATCTGCAATACATGGCACACTGGTCTGTAACTATAAGGAGTGCCCTGTCAGGATATCTGTGTACAAGACCTGGAAGTGGTGAATGGGTATCTTCACCGCAAGGGTCAACCATATCATGGGATGAGATATAAGATTCTTCTCTTCTGGGGACTGCCTGACGGCGGATTGGACAGTCAGGATTGTAAGGGTCAATCAAAGAGGCGAAATAAGGAGTTATTGCCATTGCCAGCCTTCCCCCCGCAGCAATTACACCCTCTTTCTCTTCCGGAGTCAATTTAATAATCTCTTCTAACTGTTCAAGCGTAGTAATTCTTTCTTTTAACTGCCAGTGCCAGTTATTCCATAACTCTTTTGAAACAGGTTTTATTGACCTTTTTTCCTCTGTGGTATTTATATTAGGCGGGAGTTTAAAAATTTGATGACCAACTATTATGGGTATTTTACTACCGGGAGGCTCTTCAAAACTACACTCCGATGATTCCATATAAAATTTCTTTTTCCCTCCATAAAAAGTTAATATTTAGCGTACCATAAAATGGTAGCTATAAAACCATCTCACTTACTGCATTTTCTATTTATTAAAATATAAACACAATATATTGCGGTGTCAAGAAAATTTTTAAAATAAGACTTTCAGGGCAGAGAGAATATTTTTTTATAAATTATTTTATCATCTCCTGTCGAATAAAAATCTTTTACCCTTGCCTCTTTTGCAAAACCATTTTTTAAATAGAATCTACGGGCTTTTTCATAGACTGCCCTTGAGGATGTTTCGGCAAGAAGCATTCTCCCTGATAGTTTTATTATTTCATCCTCTACATATTTAAGGAGTCTCTTGCCGATACCATATCTTTGATATTCTGGCTTGACAACAAGCCAGTAAATGTCATAAACAGAATCTGTGAGTGGTGATTTTCCATAGCATGCATATCCAAGTATTTCTTCGTTATCATTTAAGGCAGAGGCAATAAAATAGTCCTTCTGGTGGAGGTTATTAAGGTATATATCTATCAGTTCAAGTGCGCAGTTGATTTCCATTTGATTGAAGACATCACATCTCAAGAGTATGGATTTAATAGCCTCTCTGTCTTCGCTTATCATTCTTCTAATTTTTATTTCCATAAGACCTCTCCAGTGCAGTATTCAGGATATTTTTAATCATATCTTTGTATGAGCATCCTGCTGTCTTTGCTGATTCTGCCATCCCTCCATTGATTGATATATCAGGATTGGAATTTACCTCTAAAACAACAGGTGTTTTATCTTCTCTCATTCTGATATCAACTCTGGCATAATCCCTGCACCCTGTAACCTTGAATGCCCTCAATGCCACTTCCTTTATTTTCTGCTCCTTATCACTGTCAATATTTGCAGGACATAGGGACGCTGTAAGCTTATATATATCACTTTCTTCCATCCACTTGGATTTATAACAGAGTATTTTCGGTGCATTAACAGGTAATTTAGAATAATCTATTTCAGATAAAGGTAAAACAACGGACGGGTGATTTCCTATAATTGATATACTGAATTCTCTGCCATCTATATACTCTTCTATCAGAGCCGTTTGATTATATTTATTGAAAATATATTCAACCTTTTTCCTGAGTGTGTCAATATTGAAAACAACTGAGTCTCTGTCAATACCGAGACTGCCATCTTCTGATAATGGTTTAATGAAGAGGGGAAACTGCAGATTACAGATTAAAGATTCCAGATTATTAATATTGTCAATATTAATCTGTATTCCTCGGGGGACTGAAATGTTATCTTGATTTAGAATTTGTTTGGTCTTCCATTTATCGTTTGTTAATCCTATGACTGCAGGTGGAGAACCCGTATACACAATATTGAGCAGTTCAAAGAGGGCAGCTATATTCATCTCCATAGAAGTGTCACCATCAAATGCCTCACAGAGATTGAATATGATGCAGGGTTTTGATTTCTCTATTCTTTCTATTGTATTTATTAGGTTGCTGGGATTTAAAGCTATTCGGGAGGCATCAAAACCTGATTTGATTAATGCTATTTCTATATCTATGGATGTCTTTACTACTGACCTCAGAGAGATTATATCTTCTTCAATACCCTTTTTCGATAAGAGGTCATCATTATAAACAATGATTATATTTTTCACTAAAATAAAAGTACTGCTGCTGCAACAACTGTGCAATAGCCATTTTTTACCACTGCAGTCTGGGTTATATTTGTTGTCCTGACTATCTTGCCGCTGATTTTGAAGACATCTTCCTTCTCATCCCAGCTTTTATTTTCATCAAATTCAACACCGAGGGTTGAGGCGAGCATTGCAGCAGCCAGATCTTCCGAATAATCCCCTGCAGATTTTTCAGTTTTACCATAGGAATGATGTTCACTCAGATATCCGTATATAGTTTTATCAGTTGGTATTGCACAACCTACAGAAGCTGCAACCAAACGATGCGGTTCATTGCTTCCACATCTCGCAAGTACACAATATGTTATCATCCCCGGTATTAATTGTCTTATTCCCTCATTTCTGCTGATTATCTTGCAGCCTGGTGGAAATATACTGGAGACATAAACCAGATTACACTTTTCAATACCTGCATCTCTGAGTGCAAGCTCAAAAGAGCGAAGTTCCTCCTTATGAGTTCCAACACCTTTGGTAAAAAACACTTTCTTGGGTACAAGTACCATTTATTTTCCTCCTCTTAATCAAGGGGTAAGGATTAAAAAAAAGGATTAGTGGGATAAATTACCCCTTAATCCTTATCCCTTACCCCATTTATTTGTTATTGGTAGCCTTCTATCCTTACCGAATGCCTTCGGTGTTATTTTTATGCCGGGAGGAGCCTGCCTTCTTTTATATTCATTTTTATCTACCATTTGTGCAATCCTCCTTACTATTTCTTCGTTATACCCCATTTTCACAATCTTTTCTACCGGTTTATCCTCCTCTACATAGGCATGGAGTATTGGGTCAAGCACAGAATACGGTGGAAGTGTATCTGCATCCTTCTGATTAGGTTTTAGTTCTGCGGATGGCTCCTTTTCCAGTATGCTTCTTGTTATAATCTCCCTCCCTTCTAAAGAGTTTTTATATTTAGCAAGTTCATATACGAGTGTCTTTGGAACATCCTTTAAAATTGCAAATCCCCCTGCCATATCTCCATAAAGAGTGCAATAGCCTGTGCTTATCTCACTCTTGTTGCCTGTTGTAAGAACTAACCAGCCAAATTTATTAGAGAGTGCCATCAGAATGTTTCCCCTTATACGGGCCTGTATATTTTCTTCTGTGGTATCCCTTTGCAATTTCTCAAATACATCCTCAAGGGTAGTATCATAGGTCTCCATCAAGGCAGATATGGATATCTTAAAAAATTTTATACTGAGATTTTTTGAGAGTTCTTCTGCATCAATAATACTGCCCGCTGATGAGAATAGTGACGGCATGGAGACACCTATTACATTATCATTTCCAAGTGCATCTACTACAATAACGGCAGTTAGTGCCGAATCTATCCCTCCACTCAAACCTATTACTACCTTTGAAAATCCATTTTTTCTAACATAATCTCTTGTCCCGAGGAGGAGGGCGGTATATATCTCCCCTAATTTATCCAGGGGTTTATTTTTACCAGTCTCAGGGAGATGTGGTTTTATCTCCCCATTGGATTTTCCACTCACCTTTATTACTTTTACAGGAGGGATTTTCGATTTTCGATTACTTATACCTGAAAATTCTAAATCAGCAAATATCATATCCTCTTCAAACTGCTTACCCTCTGCAATAAGTCTTCCTTTTTTATCGAATACAAAACTATTTCCATCGAACACAAGCTCATCCTGTCCACCTATGAGATTGTTATATATTATATGGCAATTATTCTCCCTTGCCCTTTCTGATATCATCTTTTTCCGTAACTCACCTTTCCCTGAATGATATGGAGAAGAAGAAATATTTATTATAAGTTCAGCCCCTCCCTTTTTTGCCTGCCATCTTGGCGGCCCTTCATGATACCATATGTCTTCACATATGTTTATTCCCGTAACTATACCATTTATAATAAATACAGGGCATTCCTGCCCTGGCTGAAAATATCTTTTCTCATCAAAAACAGCATAGTTTGGCAAATATATTTTATGGTATACCCCTTTGATTTTTCCCTTGTTCAAAACGGCAGCGGCGTTGTAAATGGCATCTTTTTTATCAGCAAAACCAACAATAGCGGTTAATCTTTTTGTCTCTTTTGCAATTTTTTTTAAATACTCCTTATTCTCACTGACAAAATCTTCCCTTAACAAAAGGTCTTCAGGGGGATAACCTGTAATAGCCAATTCAGGGAATATTACTATATCTGTTTTAAACTTTGAAGCTTTTTTGATGTATTCAATAATTTTTTTTGTATTTCCCCCGAGGTCACCGACGGTGGTATTTATCTGTGCGACAGCTATTCGTAAGCTTGACACCTTAACCCCCTCCTGCAAAGATATATTAAAAAGGATGGATATGCAAGAATAAATTTAAAACAGATTTAAGTAACAATGGACCCAGTTATTTCTTTTATTGCTTTAATGCTTTTTTGTTCACAGTATAATTCTAATCCATCTATAATCTTCTCTGTTACTGCAGGGTCGATGAAATTAGCAGTTCCCACCTGAACTGCAGAGGCACCTGCAATCATGAATTCAATAGAATCTTTATAGGTCATTATCCCTCCGATACCGATTACTGGCAATTTAATACTCCTTGCCACCTGCCAGACCATTTTCAGGGCAACAGGTTTGATTGCAGGTCCTGAGAGACCGCCAATTATATTTGCTAATTTTGGGCGTCTGGTTTCAATATCAATCGCCATACCTGAGAGTGTATTAATAAGTGAAATTGCATCTGCACCTGCCTCAGCGGCAGACCTTGCAATGACGGTTATATCAGTAACATTGGGAGATAGTTTCACTATCAGTGGAAGATTTGTATTTTTTCTGACAGCGCTGACCACCCTGAAAGTTAAATCAGAATTTGTCCCGAACTCAAGCCACCCCTCCTGTTTATTAGGACAGGAGATATTCATCTCAAGCCCGTGTATGCCGGGAGCAGAACCTGCCATTTTTGCAATTTCGCAGTATTCATCAATGGAATCACCAAAGAAATTTACAATAACCTTAGTATCATATTTTTTAAGAAAGGGGAGTTTTTCTTTTATAAAGGTATCCATTCCTATATTCTGCAAACCGATAGAATTGAGCATACCTGCCTCTGTCTCTACAATCCGTGGAGGGGGATTACCGTTTCTTGGGGTAAGGGATAGTCCTTTAACAATAATTGCACCTAATTTATTGATATTCACATAAGGGGCATATTCCTCTCCATATCCAAATGTCCCCGACGCTACCATTACAGGATTTTTTAGGTTTATACCCGCAATATTGACTGAAAGGTCTATATCTCTTCCCATAATATCTCTCCTGCATCAAAAACAGGTCCGTCTTTGCAGACACACTTATATAGTCGTGAGTCGCGATTTTTCACTTTTACAACACATCCAAGACAAGCACCTGTCCCACACGCCATATTTTTATCAAGGGAGACCTGACAGGATATATTTTTATTTATTGAAATATCTGCTACAGCCTTTAACATGCCCTGTGGCCCACAGGCAAATATTGATAACTGAGCCATGAGCAATGAGCCATGAGCAATGAGCCATTCTTTTAGCAGTTCAGTGCAAACCCCCTTTTTACCCATTGAACCATCTTCAGTTGCTATATGAACATTTGCCCCTATTTTTTCAAAATCCCCTTTGCATAAAATATCGTCTTTTGTCTTTCCACCAATAAAAACTATAATTTTGCCCCTTGACCCTTGCCCCTTGCCCCTTTTTCTTATCTCCTCTGCCAAGGCAACCATTGGTGCAATACCTATCCCGCCTGCAATAATAATAGCTTTTTCTATTCCCTCAGGGAACCAGAATCCTCTCCCCAGAGGACCGAGTATATCTACCTTATTTCCCTCTTTTAAATTTGACATTATCTCCGTCCCTTTTCCTGTTATCTGATAAAGGATTTCAAATTCTCCCCTGCCCCCCTTTTTAAAAGGGGGGTGATGGGGGATTATCCTGTGAAAACTCATAGGCCGTCTTAAAAGGGGGTCATAATGCGGGCTGACCTTTATCATAACAAACTGACCCGGTAAGGCATTTATAAACCCTTCACATGATAGCTTCATTTTGTAATATGAATTAATTAGTCTTTTGTTTTTCAGAACAATTGACAGCATATTATCCTATCTCAATTATCTCAATTCCAACCCTGCCTATAAAATGAAGCAGTTTTAACTGCTCCTCCCAGCCTCCTTCAACTAATTTTACATGAGCGGCATCCACTTCTTCCTCTCCAAATGTGGGGTCAAGGGCAATCCATTTCCCGACATATACTTCAACCCACGCATGATACAAAAAGCCTTTATAATCTTCGGAATATACAATCCCGGATATAATCTTTGTAGGAATACCTGCTGCTCTTGCAATGGCGGCAAACAGATTTGAATGTGACTGACACTCCCCCTCTTTTGATTTCAGGGCATCAACTGCTGAAAAGGTATCCACAGGTTTCTTTTCAAGGTAATCATAGACCCATTTGTTAATCTTCAATGCCTTTGACCATAAACTTGCCCCCGAATGTTTTAATCGGGGGTCAGATTCATTACCCACTATTTCTTTGGCTATTTTTTTTATATCCGGATTATTTGATTGAATCTCAGGTGTATCTTCCAGATATTTACTAAAGGCTAAAGGCTGAAGGCTGAAGGCTGACGACTCTTGACTCCCGACTTCCGACTCCCAACTCTCTGTCTTTACCTCCATCTCCACATCATAAATATTTCTTATGACTCCTGACTCCGGACTCTCTACTCTTGACTTCTTTATTACCTTCTGCCTCTGATCTTCAATGATAATATCAGGATTGCCTATATTCTTCAATTTTAATCTCAATCTCTTAACACCGTGTGGATTGGCTATATCTCTGTTAACTCTTATAAGACTAAAAGTTATAAAACTGCTGACAGGAAGTATCTCCCCTTCAAATTTAAGGGCGCTTTCTTTATCCTCCTTTCTGGACTCCAAACCTTCCAGAGATGTTTCCTTTACAACCTCTCCATCCTCTGTAATCCATATACTTGATGATAGCTCTTTGAAATGTTCCTCTAAATAAAAGACCTCTTTTTCTAATCCGTCAATCATCATCTTTTCTTTCCTTTTTATTTCTATTTGTAATGGAATTATGGTCTGAATCGGCTCCAAAAATGTTTTAAGGGTGTATTTTTTTCCGATATCCAATCCATGTTTTTTGATTACAAGTTCAATGGCACTTGCAAGATAGGTATTATTATCAAAATCTATTATCTTTTTTGATACAGCCCCTCCGGAAGTAATGTTCATATACAATTTATTCCCTTCTACAATTCCTGAAATGTCCTGTCTGTGGCTTGCTATTTCATAGAGGGATTTAAATCCCTCTGTTTTTAAATCCTTTGTAAGATAGCACTCCTGACTGAAAGAGGTATTCTGAGTATCTCCAAAAGCCTTCATCTTTATAATAGCCTTAGACACTATCTTGTAGCCGTCCTTTCCTTCATATAAAATTGAATTTGTAAAACCGAGCTTGCTACCCTTAAAATATATCCCCATCCAGCGGTCACTGACGAGATTGTTATATTTGTATCCCTTTAAGTTAATGGTCTCAGATTGTGTAGATTTATCCTTGCAGGCAGATAGGTTAATATTGAAAAGAAAAAAAATAAGAAGGTAACAGGATAAACGATAATAAGTAGACATAATTCTTCTACAGAATCCAGAATGAGTTAATTAAGATTCCCCGCTTCAATCAAAATGATATTTAATCAGAATTCTGACTCCTGAATTCTGTATTCTCAAATTCCTCTAGCACCTTCTGTGCAGCAGATTGTTCAGCCTCTTTTTTGGTTTTTCCAATTCCAACACCACACACCTTATTATTAATAATAACTTCAACCTCAAATATCTTTTCGTGTGATGGTCCATATTCCGCCGATACTTTGTATTGCGGGATTGAAGATTGTCTGTTCTGTATAAGCTCCTGAAGCTCGCTTTTATAATCTTTGTGTAAACCGTATCCAGCCACTTTGTCAATTTTATCATTTAATATGTTTATAAGAACATCAAAAGCCTCTTTATATCCGCTATCAAGATAGATGGCAGCTATTACTGCCTCAAATGCATTGGCAAGAAGTGAAGTCTTGTCCCTACCTCCTGTCATTTCCTCTCCTTTTCCGAGGAGGAGAAATCTTCCTATCTCCAGTTCCCTTGCGATTAAAGAGAGATTTGCCTCACTTACCACCGCAGCCCTTATCTTTGTGAGTTCACCCTCAGAATAATTAATGAATCTCTTGATGGAATAGTCACTGACTATCAAACTCAGAACAGAATCACCAAGAAACTCCAGCCTCTCATTATCCTGCAGATTCTCATTTATATTTTCATTTACATATGATTTGTGGGTAAGGGATTGATTGAGGAGGTTTATATCATGAAATTTAAATTTGAACTTATTCTGAAGGACCTCTAATTCCTTGACTCTGTCTTCAGTAAGCATACCGTGAATAAAAATTAGGAATCAGGAATTAAAAATTAAGAATTAGGAAATCCTTAATTCATAATCCTTAATTCATAATTCATAACTCATAATTAGTTAATACTGAAAAATGTCATTTTTCAGTGTGAATTAATTCGTATTTTTTGAAGATTATTGTAGCGTTTGTTCCTCCAAATCCAAAGGAATTTGACATGGCTATATTTACATCCGACTTCCTTGCCCTATTCGGAACATAATCCAGATCGCACTCAGGATCCGGTGTTTCATAATTAATAGTCGGCGGTATTATCCCTTTATCTATAGCCAGCATAGCAAATATTGCCTCTACGCCGCCTGCAGCTCCAAGGAGGTGTCCTGTCATGGATTTGGTAGAACTGACAGCCAGTTTATGAGAATGCTCGCCAAATACAACTTTGATAGCCATTGTTTCAAGACTATCAGCAAATGTGGATGTTGCATGGGCATTTATATAGTTAACCCAAGATGGTGATATCCCTCCATCTTTTAGAGCCATTTTCATACATCTGACAGCCCCATTCCCATCAGGGGGAGGAGATGTTATATGATAGGCATCTGAACTCATGCCATAACCAACCACCTCGGCATATATCTTTGCACCTCTCTTTAACGCAAAATCCATTTCTTCCAGTATTATGATACCTGCACCCTCTCCCATGACAAAACCATCTCTGTCTTTGTCAAAGGGGCGACTTGCCCGCTGTGGTTCATCGTTTCTCGTTGATAGCGCCCTGGCAGCACAAAATCCACCAATCCCGAGCGGAGTTATTACAGACTCAGTTCCTCCTGCAATCATTATATCTGCATCATCTCTCTGAATAATCTTATACGCATCTCCTATTGCATGAGTTCCTGTAGCACAGGCAGTAACTACACATGAGTTAGGTCCTTTTGCCCCCAATTTTATGGATATCTGACCTGATGCAAGATTGGCTATAAGCATTGGAATAAAAAAAGGGGAGATCTTTCTTACCCCCTCTTTCAGATATATATCGTGATATTTTTCAATAGATGGCAATCCACCTAATCCAGCACCAACAAGCACTCCGACCCTTTCCGAGTTTTCATCTGTAATTTTAAGTTTAGAGTCTTCTACAGCCATTATGGCACTTGCTAAGGCATAATGAATAAAAGTATCCATCTTCTTAATCTCTTTTTTATCAATGTAATCAAATGGATTGAAATCTTTTACCTCTCCTGCAATCCTTGTGGGAAAATCTTTAGTATCAAATTTTGTAATGTGTCCGATTCCGGATTCACCGCGGCAGATTGCCTCCCATGTTTTTTCCACACCTATCCCGAGAGGTGTAATCATTCCAAGTCCTGTAACAACAACTCTTCTATTCATAATCAAGATGCAAGATGCAAGTAAAAGAACTTGTAACTTGCAACTTGAAACTCATTTATTTTTCTCAATATATTCAACCGCATCCTTTACAGTTGTTATCTTCTCGGCATCTTCATCTGGTATCTCTATATCAAAAGTCTCTTCAAAAGCCATTACCAGTTCCACAGTATCTAACGAGTCTGCCCCCAAATCATTAACGAAAGATGCTGCAGGAGTTACTGCATTTTCTTCAACACCCAACTGCTCCACAATAATTTTTTTTACCCTATCTGCTACTGACATAATCCCTCCCTTTAATAACTTACAACTTATAACTTACAACCTACAACCTGTTATTAGTTGCCAGTTGTTAGTTGTCAGTTGGTTACATATACATTCCACCATTTACATGAATTACCTCTCCTGTTATGTAAGATGCGTTTTCAGAAACCAGAAAGCAGACACAATTGGCAACATCTTCAGGTGTCCCGAGCCTCTCCATAGGTATTAATCTGGTTAATTCAGTTTTTGCATTCTCAGATAATATCCCTGTCATATCCGTAGCGATATACCCCGGTGCTACTGCATTGACATTTATATTTCGAGAGGCAAGTTCTCGGGCAATAGATTTTGTAAAACCGATAATTCCTGCCTTTGACGCAGAATAATTTGCCTGTCCCGGATTGCCCATCACACCAACTATAGAAGTTATATTGACTATCTTCCCCCCTTTCTGTTTTATCATATATTTTGAAGCTGCCCTTGTGCAGTTAAATGTCCCTGTCAGATTTACACCTATAACAGAATCCCAATCCTCTTTTTTCATTCGTATAATAAGAGAATCTCGGGTAATGCCTGCATTATTCACCAGTATATCTATCTTCCCAAATTTTTCAGTACATAAGTCTATTACGCGGCTGGCATCTTCAAAATTTGATACATCTGCCTTTGCAACGATTACCTGCCTACCAATAGATTCTATCTTTTTTGCAGTATCAGATGCATTGGTAACATTTTCAGTAATAACAAGGTCAGCACCATTTTCTGCCAATGCAAGTGCAATTGCCCTTCCTATACCCTTTGCTGCCCCTGTAACAACTGCTATCTTTCCCTGTAGATTCATAACAAAATTTTTGCCACAGATTAACACAGATTTTCACAGATAAAGATTCTTTATTTTTTCTATCTGTGTTTATCTGTGTCCATCTGTGGTTGCTTTTTATAACTCTTTCAATGTCTTTTCCAGACTCTTTATATCTTCCACATTCAGACATCTTACATCCTTATTTATCCTCTTCATCAACCCTGAAAGAACCCTCCCGGGACCCAATTCAATAACTGTATCAATTTTATTATCCATTATCAATCTCATTGATTCAACCCATCTGACAGGATTGCTGACCTGACGCTTCAAAGATTTCCTTGCATCATCTCCGCCGCTTATTGTCTTTGCATCTACATTGGTAATAATCGGAAAGGCAAGTTCATTGAACTTAACCCTGTCAAGTTCAACTCCGAATCTCTCTTCAGCGGGTTTCATTAATTTCGTGTGGAATGGGGCACTGACAGGAAGCATTACTACTTTCTTTGCCCCTTTATCCTGTGCAATTTTTGCCGCCATTTCTACAGCACCTTTTTCACCTGCTATTACTGTCTGTTCAGGACTATTATAATTAGCAGGCTGGACAGTTTTATTACCACCATTGTCTTCTATTTTTTTGCAAATATCTTCAATTATATCCCTTTCAAGCCCGATAATTGCAGCCATTGCACCTGCACCGGGCGGAACGGCCTCCTGCATAAATCTCCCTCTCATTCTTACAAGTGACACCCCATCACAAAATCCCAGCGAACCTGCCGCAAAAAGGGCAGAGTATTCTCCGAGGCTATGTCCTGCTGAAATGCATGGGGTAACTCCGTTTTCTTTTAACAGCTCACAGGCTATGGCACTGACTATAAAAATAGCAGGCTGGGTATTTTCTGTAAGTTTTAAAGTCTCTTCAGGTCCACTAAAACAGAGGGAAGAAATGTTAAATCCAAGTATTTCCTCCGCCTCTTTAAATCTCTCAGAGGAAGTTTTACTATGATTATAAAATTCCTGTCCCATCCCTACATACTGGGAACCCTGACCCGGAAACAGAAAAGCAATCTTTTTATTCATATTAAAAGCAACCACAGATGGACACAGATAAACACAGATAGAAAAAATAAAGAATCTTTATCTGTGAAAATCTGTGTGAATCTGTGGTTTCAAACAGATTTTTTCACCACCTTATCAATGCTGAACCCCATGTAAGCCCGCCTCCGAAGGCTACCATGAGTATTAAATCACCCTTTTTAATCCTTCCTTCTTTTAATGCCTCATCCAGTGCGAGTGGAATAGTTGCCGCAGATGTGTTTCCGTATTTCTCTATGTTTATAAATATCTTTTCCTGAGGTATTTTAAGATTCTCTGCAACGGCATCAATTATCCTTTTGTTTGCCTGATGTGGAATGAGGATATCCACATCAGAAATCTTATAGCCGTTTGATGAGAGTGCCTCTCTTGCAACCTCACTCATATTTTTTATTGCTATTTTAAAAAGGCTGTTACCTTTCATTTTCAAGAAATGAAGCTTATGGTTTATTGATTCATGGGTCGGGGGACAGCTACTTCCTCCACCTCTCAGATATAAAAGGTTTGCATACCTGCCGTCGGAATATATATGGGTGGATATTATCCCGTCCATTCTGCTTCCCTTAAATCCCCTAAGAATAGTAGCTGCTGCCCCATCGCCAAATAAAACGCATGTGTTTCTATCTCCCCAGTCAATATATTTACTAAAAACCTCAGATGCAATAAGAAGAACAGTATTATATTTATCGCTTTTTATATAATTCTCTGCCACCGAAAGGGCGTAGATATAACCTGAACAGGCAGCAGATATATCAAAGGAGGCTGACCTCCCTGCACCAATGGATGACTGAACAAAACATGCGGTGGATGGAAAAAACATATCTGGTGTTGCAGTGGCAACTAATATCAGGTCTATTTCATCAGGAGCAATGCCGCTGTCCTTCAAAGCCCTGTTTGCAGCCTTAATGGCTAAATCAGATGCCTTATCTCTGTCAGATGCTATATGTCTTTCAGACATTCCTGTGCGGGTGCGTATCCACTCATCCGATGTATCTACTATTTTTTCTATGTCAAAATTGGTAAGAACCTTTTCCGGGACATATGAACCCGTTCCGATAATCTTGACCCGTTTCATAAAAATTAAGTTATTAAGTTATAAAGTTTAATGTTATAAAGTTGATGAACTTTACAAACTTTACGAACTTTCAACTTTATTCCCCTTCCTTTTTTCTCGAAAATTTTACAATTTCTTTTATTGCACTTAGAAGTCCCCCGCTTTTAGCTTCCGGTGGCTGAATATCAACATTAAGTTTTATATCCTCTTTAATATGCGTATTTACATCCCTCTCTATCAGTTCCTTTGCCTGTCTTATAGCATTTTTTATTGCCTTGGGAGAGGATGAGCCGTGTGCAATTATACATATACCATTTACACCGAGCAGTGGTGCACCACCGTATTCTGAATAATCTACTCTCTTGTTAAATATCTCCAAATATGGCTTGAGGAGCAGATACCCTAATTTGCTTCGCCAGTTTTTAGTGAATATATCCTTTAAGGATTTTCCTATCATGTCTGCCAAACTTTCGCTTACCTTCAGGGTGATATTGCCCACAAATCCGTCAGTTACAACTACATCTGCTGTTCCCTTGTATAGTTCCTTACCCTCTACATTTCCGATAAAATTGAGGGAACTTTTCTTAAATATTTTATAAACCTCTTTTGTGACTTCATTACCTTTTTCTTCTTCCTCTCCATTATTAATAATCCCAACTTTAGGATTGTTTATTCCGAGAACATATTTTGCAAAGTCATATCCCATAATACCAAACTGGAATATTTGATAAGGTTTGCAATCCACATTTGCACCTGCATCTATGAGTATTACCGGACCCTTCAGAGTTGGCAACTGGACGGCTATAGCAGGTCTGTCAATTCCGTTCAAAGTCCTGAGTATCAGAGTAGCAGCAGCCATAACAGCACCCGTATTACCTGCACTGACAAATGCATCTGCCTCACCATTTTTAATAAGCTCTATTCCAACCCTTATAGAGGAATCCTTCTTTCTGCGAAGGGCAACGGAGGGAGATTCATCCATTTCAATAATTTCGGGTGCATGCCTGATAGAGAGTGGAAGTTTATCAGTATCGTATTTTTTTAATTCCGAAGATATTACATCTTCTTTACCAACCAATATAATATCCACATTAAACTCCCTTGATGCATTAATCACACCTTCAATTACTGTTGCAGGGGCATTATCTCCCCCCATAACATCTACGGCTATTCTCATTTCTGCACCGTCCCTATTCTATTTCCTCAATTCGTAAAATCTCATTTCCCTTATAATAACCGCAGTTTGGACATACCTGATGAGGAGGCTTTGGTTCATGGCACTGTGGACATACTGATAGGGTGGGCAGACTCAATCTATGATGAGACCTCCTTTTCCCCCTCCTTGACCTGGATACCTTTTTCTTTGGTACTGGCATATTTCCTCCTTTCAAAATTTTATTTTTTTCAATGTAGAAAATCTTTCATTTATTTCTTCTCGCTTGCAACTACATATGGCGATGTTCAAATTCTGTCCACAATGAGGACATAATCCCTTACAATTTTCATTACATAAGGGCTTTAGTGATATAGACAGCAATATCTGGTCAATTATAGGTGGGAGAATGTCTATCCCTTCACCTTTATAGTAATAGCTATTCAAATCGCTCGCTATAAGCTCTACCTCTTCTTTTGTAATCCCTTCACTTTCAGGTAGATACTCTGCTGAAAATTCGGTGCCAATCTCTTCCGTGAAAATATTAAGGCATCTGCTGCATATATATTCAAGTGTTGTTGAAACCCTTCCATTCAAATATATATCATTATCAAATCTGTTAATAGTTCCTTTTATGGTTACATCTTTAACTATCTTAAAATCCTTACCTTTAAAATCAAAAAATGAAGGGTCCTTGATATATTCAATATCTAACCCTGAATCACCTATATCTTCAATATCAATCCATATACCCCCATGAGAGTCTGACATATTAATAGAAGACACTGGCTGTAAGATACCTGTTTTGAAAATTTTGTTATAATAAAAAAACCTGGCAATCACCAGGTTGGAATAAAACAAATTGCAGGTTTTTAAATCTTATAAGCTTATATATATCAACATATTCTGCTACTGTCAAGGAATAATCTTCCCCGATTGGGAGGTTGACAAGAAGGGAGGTTTCTATATAATGAATTCAATTACATATTTGGTTATTCTAATTATTGGTGACTGGAATTGAAAATTACCTGCCAACAATCTTTTGAGAAGCTGATTTATCTGATAACTTTTCTGTTAATACTATTTCCATCTGGTTGTTCAAGGAAACAACTTACAAATAATAACACACTTATTATAGCAATTGAATCTAACCCTACAAATCTTGACCCCCGTTTTTCCATGGATGCAGTATCATCTAAAATAACCCGCCTGATATTCAATGGTCTTTTAAGAAGGAATGAGAATATGGAACTTATCTCTGACCTTGCAGAAAGATGGGAGATGCAGAATGATGTTACTTATATGTTCTATATTGAAAAGGGAATAAAATTTCACGATGGAATTGAACTAACTTCAAAGGATGTAAAATATACTTATGAATCTATGCTTGACCCTGCCGCTAAATCTCCAAAAAGAGGGGGGTATGACAGGATAAAGGAGATAAAGATACCTGATGACTATACAGTAATATTTATTCTTAAAGAACCCTTTGCACCATTCCTTGATAACATGACACTTGGAATCATCCCTGAGCATATTGCAAAAGAAGGGGGGAGTGATTTCAGCGGACATCCAGTTGGAACAGGTCCATTTATATTTAAGGAATGGACACAGGATGAAAGGGTTATACTCTCTGCCAATAGCAATCATTTTGAAGGAAGCCCAAAAATAAATGGTGTAATTTACAAAATAATACCAGATGAGACAATAAGGGTGCTTGAACTTGAAAAGGGGGATGTCCAGTTATTTATGAATCCGATAACGCCTGACATACTGCCAAGGTTTGAAAAAAATCCAGAATTAAAGGTTATAAAAAAGACAGGGACAAATTATTCATATATAGGATTTAATCTTAATGACCCTATTTTAAAGAACCTGAAGGTAAGACAGGCAATAGCCTATGCAATTGACAGGGATGGAATTTGCAAATACATATTAAAAGGGCTTGCAAAAAAGACAGATGGGATACTAACACAATATAACTGGGCTTATGAACCTGATTTAAAAAATTATGACTACAATCCTGAACTCTCAAAAAAATTATTGGATGAGGCTGGATACCTTGTTTCTAAAGAGAAAGGCATGAGATTCAAGCTTACCTTTAAAACCTCCCAGAATGAACTCAGAAAGAGAATTGCAGAGGTGTTTCAGGAGCAACTAAGAAAGATAGGTATTGAGATGGAGATAAGGACTTATGAATGGGGGACATTTTTCTCAGATATAAAATCAGGAAATTTTCAGGCATTTTCTCTAACATGGGTCGGCATATCTGACCCTGATATTTTCCATTATATGTTTCATTCGTCAAGTTTCCCCCCTGATGGAGCAAACAGGGTCAGGTATTCAAATCCTGAAATAGATAATCTATTAGAACAGGGGAGAGTAACTTTACAACAGGAAAAGAGAAAAGAGATATACAGCAAAATCCAGAAGACAATCTCTGATGAACTCCCGTATATAAACCTCTGGCATTCTGTGAATGTAGCAGTCATGAAGAAGAATATAGAGGGTTTTGTCCTCTATCCTGATGAAGACATGGTTTCTCTAAAAGATGTAAATATCAAATTACAATGAACACTCTGGGATTTTATCTTTTTATAAATTTTACTGACCAAACATATCTCGTCAGATTACGCTATTCCTGGTCAGGGGCAACAAAAGTTCTGAAACTTCTGCGAGCCCGTTTGATGACGCCATCCATAGAGCCGTAACCCCATTATCATTTTCCGCATCAGGGTCAGCACCTGCGGCAAGGAGCACCTTAACTATATCAATGTGACCCTTCCCTACTGCTTCTATTAAAGCCGTGCTTCCATCATTATCTTTCTTATTTACATCTGCACCGTCAGCAAGTAATATCTTAACAATATCCAGATAGCCTTCGTCAGATGCTACGGGATGATAATATCTTAATAACAAACTCTCTTCGTGATGTTTGATATATGTCTCCTTCTCTGGGCTGTTTCAATTCGGATGAATATGCA
>MHDI01000095.1 GCA_001804915.1 Nitrospinae bacterium RIFCSPHIGHO2_02_FULL_39_82
ATGGTAAATCCTCCCTCCTTTTTTGGAGTGCGAGAGCTTGCTCTCGCTTTTAAAAGCGGTAGCAAGCTACCGCACTCCATATCATTTCAAATACAGCATCCATATATTATAATGCTTAAACTCCCCTGAGCGGTTAGTGACATAGGCGATTTTTTTGCCATCAGGACTAAAAACAGGGTTCCAGTCTGTCTGCTCCTCACCATTAATCGGCATCTCTTCACCAGTTTGGGCATCAGCAATCCAGATGTTATAATTCACTTCATTATAGGAGCTTAAATCCAGCTTTCTGCGGGCATAGGCAATTTTTTTATTATCAGGGCTAAAGACAGGATTTAAATGAGGGCCATCCTCTTTCGTAATACGGGTCAACTCTGTCCCATCTTTATTTACTGACCATATATCTATATTCCCGGTTCGGTTAGATTCAAAGATAATTTTATCGCCTGCGGCATTATAATCTACTCTATAGAGAAAATCTTTTAATGGATAAGGGACATCCACAGTTTCACCTTTTGTAAATGGTGTCAATCCACCCATCCCTACTTTTGCCTTTGGGAACAATTTTTTCATCTTTCCTATTTCTTCAGAGGTGAATTCTTCTTTCTCCCCCTCTTTTGTAAATGGAAACATCATAGGATTAGGCTTCTCAGTGTCCCATATAGAAATAACATGCCTTTGCATTTTAGTCTTTAAGTCAATCAGGACTATCTCATGTCCACTATCCCCTTTTGATACAAAGGCGAGTTCTTTACCCTCTGGATTCCATGCAGGATACGATATGACATTAATACCATCGGTAACCTGCCTTGCACCACTCCCATCATTATTTATGAGCCATATATCGTATTGAAGTCTGTCTTCTGTCTTCTGTCCTCTTAAAAAGGCAATCTCTTTGCCATCAGGACTGAATACGGGGGCAAGTTCACTACCAGTATCCTCCGTCATCTGTTTTAATCCCTCACCCTCTGCACTGGTACTCCAGATATCCCAGTTCCCCTTTCTATTAGAAGCAAAGACTATTGTTTTGCCATCAGGACTGAAAGATGGTCCAAAGTCATCATAGTTTCCACCGCCTGTAAGTTCTTTCTCGCCCACCAGTGTATACTTGGGAAGATGCTCACTTTCTTCAGGCAAGCTCTCTATTGTTTTGCTAATATCCTTTCCAAATTCAAGTGTTGTTAAATAACTTTCTTTTTTATCTGGCTCCCATGTGGTCAGGGCAAGCTTTGTCCCATCCGGATGCCATGAAACATGATAATATCCTGCCTCCATAAGGTCATTATAATCAAACCTCAACCCCCATGCCCCCTGCGAGAGATATTTTGTCAGTTTCTTTTTGTTTTTACCATCCCTATCCATTACCCATACATCAAAAATGCCTCCCTTGTTGGTGACATAAGATATCTTTGTTCCATCCGGACTCCATGCAGGATAAAACTCCGGGTAATTCTCAAAGGTCAATCTTGTATAATTTTTTCCTGACCTATCTATTGACCATATATCACCATTACCCTGTCTCGTGCTTTTGAAGACAATATCCTTACCATCGGGGGACATCATCGGGAAATCGTCTCCAAATCCCCCTGAAGTTATTCTCCTTATATTTCCGCTTTCCATATCCATAAGCCATACACTTCCGTGGGATTTTTTGTAGATTATGAAAACCAATTCTTTACCATCTGGTGTTGGAAATGGATAATGTGACCTCTCCCATAATCCTGTCTTCCCCTCTGTTTCTGTAATTCTGTTAAGGTTTGAGCCATCTATATTGATTGACCATATATCCCATCTACCATTTCTACGATTGGAGACAAAAAGAACCCTTTTCCCATCAGGGGTAAACCTTGGAGCAAAGTCCTGGGCACCTCCAGAGGTCAACTGCCGTCTGTTCTTGCCATCTGAATCCATGAGCCATAGATTCAGGGAATAGGGCGTTTTATGCCAGAACTCCCCCTTTTCAATTTTTTCAGTATTATCTATTTTTGAAATAAATACAATCCGTTTTCCATCAGGGCTGAACTCGGGGTGGTAATCAATGGAGCTGCCGTCAGTAATCCTCTTAATAGTATAAGGAACCTGAATGTCTTGAGGGACAGGAACGACCTCCTTTGTCTTTACTATATCCTCTGACATATGGTCAGGCCTCCCCTGCGAGTCTGCAAAGACCTCTTCAAGTGTCAGTGTTAGTGTCAGTGTGAGTAACAAGAAGCAATGAGCAATGAGCAATGAGCAATGAGTAGCCGTAGGCTTTAGCCTGCGGAGGCAAGAGGTCTGACTTCTGACTTCTGTCTTCTGTCTTCTGATTTTTCTATTCATGGTAAATCCTCCCTTTTTGGAGTGCGAGAGCTTGCTCTCGCTTTTAAAAGCGGTAGCAAGCTACCGCACTCTAAATCATTTCAAATCCAGCAGCCATATACTAAAATGTTTAAAATTACCAGACCTGTTAGTAACATAGGCGATTTTTTTTCCATCCGGACTCCATGCAGGATTCCAATCGGTCTGCTCCTCTGCTGTAAGTGCCTCTTCCTTTCCAGTACTCATATCTGCCAGCCAAATATTATAATTGGAAGCAGGCCAAAAGGGAGGTCCTAAGTTTGAGGCAAATTTCTCAGTTGCATAAGCGATTTTTTTTCCATCAGGGCTCCAGACAGGATTCCAGTGCGGCTTGTCACCCTTTGTAATTTTACTCATATCACTCCCGTCGCTGTTCATTACCCATATTTCTAAATTACCGGAAACATTGGATTCAAAGGTAATTTTATTGCCTGCAGGATTATATCCTATGCGATATAAAAACTCCTTAAAGGGATAATCTATGGAGTGCGGTAGCTTGCTACCGCTTTCAAAAGCGAAAGCAAGCTTTCGCACTCCAAAGGGCTCTCGCACTCCAGATATCAATATCTCATACCCATTAGCACCTTGAGCAACAAAAGCGAGCTCCCTACCATCAGGATGCCATGCAGGATAGGAAAGAACAGGAATGCCCTCTGTAGCCTGCCTTGCACCACTCCCATCACTTTTCATTATCCACAGGTCATAGGTAGAAATAACAGAAGTTGAGAGGTTGAGAGGTTGAGAGGTTGAGAGATTTTTCTCATCTTCATATCTTCTCATCTTCTCATCTTCTTGCTTCTTTAAAAAGGCTATCTCTTTGCCATCAGGGGTGAAGACAGGTGCAATTTCATCACCAGGCTCTTTTGTTATCTGTTTTAATCCCTCACCATCAGCCCCTATACTCCAGATATCCCAATTACCGTTTCTGTTAGATGAAAAGATTATCGTATTACCATCAGGGCTGAAGGAAGGTCCAAAATCCTCCCACTCCCCGCTGGTAATCTCCCTTTCTCCAATCAGGGTATATTCAGGAAGAGGTTCTTCACTCAAGACAGGCAATTTATCAAGCGTATCTCTGTCAAATTCAATTATGCTTATGCAGCTCCCCTTTTGTTCTTTCCCCCATGTAGTCAGAGCAATCTTTGTTCCATCAGGGTGCCATGAAGTATGATAATAACTGATAAAATCCATGGGTTTTCTTAAGTTAAATCTTGAATCCCATATTCCTCCCGATATATTCCTTGTTAATTGTCTTTTATTCTTCCCGTCTTTGTCCATAATCCATATTTCCAGCGGGTCCTTTTCTGTATCCCCTACAGTATCAAAGGATGCATGTTCCCTTCTTGATACATAGGCGATTTTTTTCCCATCCGGACTCCAGTTGGGGAAAAACTCCAACACCTTTCCATATGTTAATCTCCTGTAATTCTTACCTTCTCTATCTATTGTCCAGAGACTCCCCCCTATAAGCCGCATGCTCGCAAATATAATATCCTTACCATCAGGAGACATGGATGGATACCAATCCCCCTTGCCTCCAGAGGTCAACCTCTTTGCATTTTTCCCATCCATATCCATAATCCAGACACTCTCAGTAATATATCCGGCTTCGCTGGATGTTGGTGTGCTGAAGAATAAAATATGTTTACCATCCGGTGTTACATGCGGCGAATAATCTTTATCCTGATTATTAGTAAGACGGATAAGTCCCGAACCATCCCTTTTTATACTCCATATATCCCATTGCCCTCCCCTATTTGAGACAAACAACACCTTATCACCATCGGGGGTGAAGGAAGGGTAACAATCTATTACTTTATCAGAGGTTAACTGCCGTCTGTTCCTGCCATCCGAGTCTATTAACCATAAGTTCACATAATAGGGGCTGATATTCCAGAATTCTTTATCGTCTTTAGATATTTCGCTCCTTGAGGCAAATACGAGCTCCTTCCCATCAGGGCTGAAATTGGGATGAAAATCTATTTTGCTTCCATCGGTAATATTCGTAATAGAGTATGGGGTTTCTTTGGAGTGCGGTAGCTTGCTGCCGCTTTCAAAAGCGAGAGCAAGCTCTCGCACTCCACAAGAAGCAAGAAGTAAGAAGTAAAATGTAAGTTTTTTTATGTTCATGGCCCCTCCTTTTGGAGTGCGGTAGCTTGCTGCCGCTTTCAAAAGCGAGAGCAAGCTTTCGCACTCCAGATCATTTCAAATACAACATCCACAGGCTGAAATGTTTCAAATCACCTGAGCGGTTTGTAACATAGACAATCTTTTTGCCATCTGGACTCCAGACAGGATTCCAATCGGCTTGCTCCTCACCTGTAATGAGCATCTCTTTTTGTGTTTCTGTATCGGCTACCCAGATATTATAATTCCGCCAGTTATGATGTCCTGCCTTATCGCCCAACTTTTGCGTTGTATAAGCTATCCTCTTCCCATCAGGACTCCAGACAGGATTCCAGTGAGGACTATCCCCCTTTGTAATACAGATAAGATCAGTCCCATCGCTCCTCATTGTCCATATCTCTATATTTCCTGAACGATTAGATTCAAAGGTGATTTTATCACCAGTGGGATTATACCCTATGCGATATAAAAACTCCTTAAAGGGATAATCTTTGGAGTGCGGTAGCTTGCTACCGCTTTCAAAAGCGAAAGCAATCTTTCGCACTCCAAAGGGCTTTCGCACTCCAAAGGGCTCTTGCACTCCAGATGTCAATATCTCATGCCCGTTCTCCCCTTTTGATACAAAGGCAATTTCCTTACCATCAGGATGCCATGCAGGATAGGAAAGAACGGGAATGCCCTCTGTAACCTGCCTTGCCCCATTCCCATTACTTTTCATTACCCATATGTCGTATTGAGAATTGACGATTGACAATTGAAGATTTTCAAAAGCTGCTTCCTCCTTCTTGCCTCTTGCTTCTTGCCTCTTGCTTCTCAGATAGGCTATCTCTTTTCCATCGGGACTAAAGACAGGGGCAATATCATCAGCCTTCTCACCCGTGAGCTGCCTTAAGTTTTCTCCATTGAATTCCATACTCCATATATCCCAGTTACCGCTCCTGTTGGATGAAAAGGTGAGGGATTTGCCATCCGGACTAAAGGAGGGGGCAAAATCCTCCCATTCACCCTTCGTCAACTCCCTCTCTCCAATCAGGGTATCGTCAGGGATAGATGTGCCATCCGCCTCCAATCTATCTATTATACCTTTATCAAACTCAAGCATTGAGATATATGTCTTTTCTTGCCTTTCGCCTCTTGCCTCTTGCCTCTTGCCTCTTGCCTCTTGAACATCCCCCCATTCAGTAAAAAGGATTTTTGTCCCATCGGGGTGCCAGGAGAGGTGGTAATACCCTGCGGTCTCAAGAATTTTTTTAGAGGAAAATCTTGAACCCCAATTCCCATCTGAAATCCCCTTTGTCAACCGTTTTTTGTTGGCTCCATCCCTATTCATTACCCAGATATCAAAACCCCCCCCCTTGTTTGTAACAAAGGCAATCTTTGAGCCATCCGGGCTCCATGCAGGCGAAAACTCCGGCAGGTTATCGTAAGTCAACCTCTTATACTCTTTCCCTTTATTGTCTATCGTCCATATATCGCCATTCCCAAGTCTTGTGCTTACAAAAACGAGCTCCTTACCATCGGGATTCATTGCAGGAAACCAATCTCCTGTCCCTCCAGAGGTCAATCTCACTGGATTATCTCCATTTATATCCATGCTCCAGATGGCGTGGTCGCCACCTGCAGTAGAGATAAAAACTATATTTTTACCATCCGGTGTAGGGCGAGGTGCAAGCTCATTCATTTTGTCCTTTGTAATGCGGGTAAGACCCGAACCATCGGTGTTGATTGACCATATATCCCATCCCCTGATAGAATCATTCAGGGGCAGGCTCTCATCTGTCCTGCTTGATGTGAAGATTATTCTCTTTCCGTCAGGTGTAAAGGCAGGGGCAGCATCGCTTACATCGCCGAATGTCAGTTGTCTTCTGTTCTTTCCATCCCAATCCATAATATAGAGATTAGAAAATTTTTCATGTCTTGAAACAAAAACAATCTTCGCCCCATCAGGACTGAACTCTGCATAATAATCATTTTCACTTCCACCTGTAAGCCTTCTTATGGTATATTCAGTGTCAGAGTTTTTTACTTTGACACTTTGACTCTCTGACTCTTTGACCCTTTGATATTCTACTGCAAAAATTCTGTTTGTAAGCTTGCCGCTTGCATCTTGCCTCTTGCCTCTTGCCTCTTGAAAACCCTCCTGCTCAAATATAGCAATGACCTTACCATTTGCCCCTGACGCAATCCTTACACCGCAAGTCTCACCATTTTCATTCTCCAACCTCATTGCCTTTCCCCATCCTATCTCTTTAATGTAAACATTTGCATAGGATTTTACATTTACATTTTCCCACTGACACCAGACAGCAATAATATCGCCATTCTCTGTAAAGGCAACACTCGGGTTATATCCATCCTTTTTCCCGGCATCTATGATTCTAACCTCACCCCAACCACATCTGGAGTGCGGTAGCTTGCTACCGCTTTCGGAAAGCGAGGGCAAGCCCTCGCACTCCAAAATCCTTGCATGTATCCTTAAACTGGTGACTGGTGACTGGTGACTGGTGACTTTAGTATCCACCCACTGTGTCCATACGGCTGCTATTTCACCATCGAAATTCACTGCACCTCTTATATGCTCCACATCACCCTTTCCTGCATCAATCTCCTCTGGTTTACCCCATTTACCATTTCTATAGCTTGCAGCGTAAGCACTCAAATATTCGCCATCCCATTTCACAAATAGTGCAGTTACATCTCCATTCCCATTAACAAGGAGGGTAGGTCTGTATGCATCTCTGAACCTTGCATCAAGCTTTGAAGGGGTCTCCCAGCGGGAATAGGAGTAGTTCCCCGAATATATTCTATTTTTGAGTTCACTTAAAAACATGGGATTATATACAGCCTTAATTCCTCTCCTCACTTCACTTTTCTTTTCAGCCCAGTTCTCATTTTTGGAGTGCAGCAGCTTGCTGCCGCTTTCAAAAGCGAAAGCAAGCTTTCGCACTCCAAAGGGCTCTCTCACTCCACTAAACAGGCTTACATAAACTTCCAACCCACCAGATTCCTCTTTGTAATAAATTACATAAAGATTACCTTTGTCATCAAAAATGGCATATGGAAAATAGGCATTACCCCTGCCGCTATCTATTCTGAAAGGTTCATGCCAGCCCCTATCAGGAGTATAAAAATTTACATATATCCCGAGTTCCCCGCCGTCTTGTTCTTCAAAGACTGCGGCGGCATTCCCCTCGCCGTCAAAAACTATATCCTGACCATCCACCACACCTGTATCATTATCAATATCAATAGGGACAGGTCCCTGCCACCCTCCGCCAGTGTCAGTGTTAGTGTCAGTGTCAGTATTTTTATAATAGTTAGCATAAACTCTGTATCTCCCCTCGGCAATCTCTTGTTTGAATACTGCTATCGCATTCCCTTCTCTATCAAATGCCACCTGTCCCCGATATCCGTTACCAATACCTGAATCTATGGCAACTGCAGATTCCCATCCTTTACCATAAACATACCGATTCGCAAAAACCCTATAGACATCACCGCTCTTCTGCTCAAATACAGCTATGGCATTGCCTTTTTTATCAAAGGCAATATCAGTCCTGTAGGCATTGGAAGGTCCTGAGTCTATAACAACCGGCTCACTCCATTCCCCGCTTAAAGCATGCGGGGACAAGGGTGAGGCATATGCAAGTGCATGTGACAGTGTAAGTGAAAGTGTAAGTGACAAGAAGCAATGAGCAATGAGCAATGAGCAATGAGTAGCCGTAGGCTTTAGCCTGCGGAGGCAAGAGGTCTGACTTCTGTCTTCTGTCTTCTGGCTTCTGATTTTTATATTCATGATAAATCCTCCCATAATAATTTTCAATTTTCAATTTTGAATGAATTTTTAATTTTTTAATTTCCTTAATTCATAATTCATAATTCATAATTTTCTCTCTCAAAGCAATTCTTTCACCCTTACCATAATCCCATCTATGAGCTCAAATTCCTCATCAAAGCTCAAATAGATTGCCTCTTTCCTCCCATGCTGAAAAATCGTAATAGTCTCTGTAAATGGGTCAACCCAAATTATCTTTTTTACACCTATTGAAAGATAATCTTTTACTTTCTCATTAATCTCCCACTGTATATTATCTTCAGAAACTATCTCTATGATTAAGTCAGGGGCTATTTCAAGCATTCCTATCGGTTCTATTGGCGAGGTTTTTTTGCTAACATAAACAACATCTGCAGCCCTTAATGTTAGTGGACTTCTTCTTATAATAATTCCAACTTCCCCTGTAGCTATATAGCCTTTATCTTTTAAATTTCTTCTCAATATCTCTCCAAATATATTTTCTAATTTCCCATGTCTAAAACCTGTAGGTGTCATATCTCTCCTTTCACCATCTATAATCTCATACCATCCCTCCGGAAGATGTCCTATATCCTCATATGTAAATATCCTCTTTTCCAATACTGTAGTCATTTTACCTCCATCCTTAGTATGAGAAGTTGAGAGGATGAGAAGTTGAGAAGTTAAGAGGTGTTTCTCATCTTCCCGCCTTTTCCCATCTTCCCATCTTCTTATCTTCTGTCTGTTGAGAAGCTCAGAAACAAAACTTCTCAGCTTTTTTCTCCATTACATTAAGCATTGACAAAATATCATTATATTCACCATCAAGTTCCTCAAAAAGACTACTTTCAATATGTTTGCACGCAAGACAGAACTCCAGCCAACACTGTGTTTCAGATGCCTCCTGCATTGCATCGGTTAATTTATTTTTAAAAACTGCTGAGTATTTCCTTTTTCTCCATACTTCAGCAATATTTGAACAAACTGACCTTGAAGACCTTCTAATTTGATCAACAAGTGAATATTTTTCTTCATTAGGAAAAGCCTTTGTAATTTCATAAATCTTCATAGCCATTGCAAATGCCCTTTGATAAACATCCAAATCTCTGTAATGATTTATCTGCTTTTTCCTCTCCATCCTCTCATCCTCTCAACTTCCCAACTTCTGTCTTTACCTTGCTGCCCTTAGACTTATCTCACTTGAACTCAAAGCACGCTTATATATAACCATATCATCAATCTTACCCCATGGACGTTTGAATTCTGCCGATGCGTTCCTGCCATTACCAAGCTTAGATATTGATTGAGTCGGTTGGTAATTTGCCGCTGTCCCTACCGGGCTCCCATCTATGTAGAAATATGTCTTACTATTCTTACCTACTGCCACCAGATGATGCCATTGTGTTGAGGAGAGACTATCCATTCCACTATATCCTGATGAACGGAATCCTCCGCCATCCGCTGTAGAATATACCCCGAGATATCTTGTTCCACTTACAGACATCACCACTATATGCTGTGTATTTGTATCTATGAGCAGGGTGTTAGTATTATCACCATTTGTCGGCAGTTGTCCATAGAACCATGCCTCTATTGTCCATTCATTATAGCTGCTTAATTGAACAGCATTGGTTAATGATACATAACCGATAGTCCCTGTAAAGTCCAGTGCAGACCCGAACTTGCCTGTTATCCATGTTCCCAATCCATTATATCTTGTGCCGCTGTAACTCCCTACACTATCACCTACAGTATCATTTATACCCTCATTAAATGTCCAGTATGCTATTGCACTTATTGGCACATTCACTGCAAATGAGCCTGTTATTGCAATTGAGCCTGATATTGGATTACTATGAACATCAAGGATTACATCCCCAAGTGTAATTGTATCCCCTACTGCCATGTTCGCACCACTACCTAATGTAATTTTCAATGTATCATTGGTGTAATATGTTGTTGACCATACTGCACTACCAAAGGCCGTCCCCCATGTCTTTCCTGTCGGGAGCTTTAATGCATTGTTTAAGGTAGTTAAATCATTAATTGCTGTTGCACCTGTCTCCCCGTTGAATAGTATTGTTACTGAGTCGTTAGCCTGAATACCGCTTCCACTTCCTGATGTGTCACTTGCCCATGCCTCCGATGGATAGAGGAAGTGATGGATATTAACCTCTGCATCTGTCATGGCATAGTTGTAAATGGCAAGATTATCTATTGTCCCCCTGAAATATTCCTGGCTGCAAGGGTCGGGATTAGAACATCCTGTATAACCATTCTTCCTGCCGAACTCTACTGTCCCTGTTATGGTATGTGTGCCGCTCCCTGCACCGTTTGTAACAGTCTTATCAGGTACGCA
>MHDI01000096.1 GCA_001804915.1 Nitrospinae bacterium RIFCSPHIGHO2_02_FULL_39_82
CCGCACCATAGACTTCAACAAGCCATCCGAAAAAGCCATCCATGACAAACTCGTCTCTCTCGTTGACCGAATAATTGAACTCCACAAAAAGAAAAACTCTCTCCCGCCATCAGCCGAGCGTGAAAGAATAGAAAGAGAGATAGCATTTACGGATGAAAAGATAGATGATATTGTCTATGGGCTTTATGGGATAACGGAGGAGGAGTTGAAGATATAAAGAAGACAAACACAATGAATTTCATTCTCATAAAAAATCCACCAGTCAATCCCGATGATATTAGTCTTATTCAAAAAATTATGAAGGATAATGATATCTTGGTAGGGGCTGGAATTCAGCAAGAGGCGATTTATAATGCTGCTGATTATCTGTTATTCAATGAGAAGCATTCAGGAGAAGTAAGAGTTCTATTTGATAGAAATTTTTTAACAAGGCTTGTCAACATTGCAAAAAGAAAAAACATAAATTCAACTGACCCACAATATAAATTAGTTTCAGCGGCAATGGCATTTTTTATATTTTGTGAAGTAATAATTGAGCCGAATATGGCTATTTATGAATATGGATTTAAGAAAGATCACATTCAAGCAAATGATGATTTAACATATTTTAGGATTGCTGACCATATTCATCCGCAAAAATATGCAGATATTGCTTTGGGTCGTGCCATATCTGTTGAAAAAAAAGAGTTAAATATAGCAAGAAGTTACCTTAAAAACTTTTCTAAAACTAAAGAAGATAATTTTTCAAAACAACTATCAAAATGGGAATTAAATTACTTATTTGCACTTAAAATTGCACAATTGAAAAAGTCTACTCTCTCTCCTAAACAGCAAATAGAGGCATATTTCAAATGGATGGAAGAAGAAGCATTGTTCAATGCTGTAGCTTCAGTGTTTGCGACCATTTTTTTAAGCCCTAATCCCCCTGAAGGAAAAATGATAGAAGGAATAGGGTCTTCTGATAACTTAAAATTCCTACATGGTATTCAAAAAGCAGCATGGGATATGACATACATAACTTATTGGGGAAAGAGTATAAGGATGTCTCAGCCAACTACTACATGGTTATTATGCAGTAATGATAAAGCAATGAAAAGGATTGCCAAGGCATTATTTGTTCCTGATGAACATAATGAAGAATTATCCTTAACGAATTTTGTTTCTGAATATTGGTGCGGAAGAAGGGCTTTAACAGTCGTAAATGCAATTATTAAGCATTCAACCTCAGCTAAATGAATAAAGGGGACGGTTCTCTTTAATTGATAACGCCAACTGCAACCGTCTATCATCAATAAAATAGGGTCAGCGACCATTATCGTCTGGGCATGGTCAGGTGAAAACGATTGATTTTCCCTCATTCTTCTGGTAATCTACCGAACATAGGAGACAAAATAAATGACAACTCTATTGCAGAAAGAACAGGCACATAAACTTATTGACCGAATGCCTGAAAATGCCACATGGGATGATCTGATGCATGAAATTTACGTGCGTGAGTTAATTGAGAAGGGCTTGGCAGACAGTTTGGCTGGCAAAACAAAGGACGTGAAAGAAGTCCGCGCTAAATACGGCCTACCTGAATGAAAGTCCACTGGACAGACACGGCAGAAGGGCATCTCGACACTATTTACGCATACATTGAAAAAGACTCACCTGAGTATGCCCTTCGGGTGGTTGATCGTCTTACCAGTCGTTCACAACAAATTGCTGATTTTCCCTTATCTGGCCGCAAAGTGCCGGAGTACGAAATGGAGCAGATACGAGAGGTCATTGAAGGGTCATATCGGATTATCTATCACATCAAATCAAACCAAATAGATGTTTTAGCCGTTATTCATGGCTCTCAAGATATACTTCACAAAGATAGAAAGAAAGCCTGACAATCTGCTCCACTTGCCGCTTTATTGTTATCTCATAAAAGGTGTCTGATTTATTTCTTGGCACAAAGAACACGGATTCAGGGAAATTAGCTATCTTTGACTTCGCTGTTTTGCTGTGATAGATTTTATTTATAACTTATCTATTCGGAGGACGACAAATATGCAAAAAACTATAGAGATGCCCGCGTCCCTTATAGGCAAAATCTCCAGGGCAGCTAAGGCATTTGAGGAATTGGAGGACGAGTTGGAAGATTTCCTCCTCTCTAAAGACCCCAAATTCCTTGAAAAAATGCATAAGGCTAAAAATGCCCATCTTGCCGGCAAAACCAGACCCCTTAAAAATCTCAAGAAAGAGCTATGTATCGAATAGATACGACCCCTGAATTTGACAAGGATATAAAGGCTCTCGACAAGCCCACTGCCTCAAGGATTATCAACAAAATAGAATGGCTTTCCATAAATCCAACTGTTCTGAAATATCCCCTCAAACACATGCCCACCGACTTAAAAGGGCTGCAAAAGTATAGAGTCGGAGATTACAGAATTCTCTTTTGGGTTGACCATAATCATAAGACCATTACCTTATACGGCGTTGAACACCGCAGAAGCGTATACAAAAAGATTTAAGATTCTCAGCGGGTTTTTGCAATTAATTCAAGAGGCATAATATTTTTCTGCCTTATCATAAAAAAGTCACCTGATTTATTCCCCACCGCAAAGAACACGGATTCAGGGAAAGTTTATCTCCCTCGTTGACAGGATGCTGGCACTCAACAAAAAGAAAAACTCTTGTCATTGAGGCAATTGATTTTACGGAGTGATTAGGGTAAAGTAAAAACATAAAGGAGGATTGATTATGCCAATTGCACTAAAAAAGACAAAGCATCCATATATATCTATAAATCCAAATATTTCAGGGGGACAGCCTGTTATAAGTGGCACACACATAAAGGTGATGGACATAGCAATTAAATATGAGCTTATGGGTATAGGTGTTGACAGGATTATTGATGAGTATCCACATCTGAAGCCTGAACAAATCCATGATGCACTATCTTATTATTATGAGCATAAAAATATTTTTGATAGAAAATACCGTGAGGAGCGGTCTATAATTGAGGGTTTACTAAGGCGAAAAATAGAAGTGATTTCAGCAAAAGAACTTGGTTATTTAAGCAAACCTGATGTGTTCCATATCAAAAAGGCATCAGAACTAAAGGCTGTAATTCTTACGCATGATGTAGATTTTTTGAAAATGGCAAATAGTTCAATTGAATTTTTATGAAAACCATATCAAGAAGATTTAAGGGTTTTCTGATTTGACGAAACGTGGAAAAATTGAAGAATATCAAAGATGCGGTAGCTTTACACCTTGAAGATGAATTAAAAAATGGTAAATCAGTAGAGATTCTTGTGATGTCAGAAATGGAGATTGCCGGTTGTTGAAAAATTTTAGCTCCCCTCACCTTATTCCTCTCCCCTCTTGGGAGAGGATGAAGATGATACTATTTTTATATGAAAATCGTAACAGCAAAAGAGATGCAGGAGATAGACAGGATTGCGATTGATGACTATGGGATTTCAGGAATTGTCCTCATGGAAAATGCCGCAAAAGGGGTAGTTGCATCCCTGTTTAAGAAGTTTCCTGATATTAAAGATAAAAAAGTAGGGATATTTGCAGGGAAGGGAAATAACGGCGGCGATGGTCTTGCAGTGGCGAGACTTCTCACCGATGAAGATATTTCAGTAACAGTCTATCTTCTTTCAAAGAAGGATATGCTTAAAGGTGATGCAAAGACTAACCTTGAGAAAGCCGAAGAGATGGGTGTAAAAATCTTTGAGATAACTTCATTAGATGAACTTGAAGATGTTAAAGATAATATCCTCAAGAATGATATTTTTATAGATGCCATATTCGGGACAGGCTTGACTTCAGGGGTTAAGGGTTATTATATAAATGTAATAAAATTTATAAATTCTTCAAAAAAATTTATCCTCTCCATTGATATCCCTTCGGGTTTAAGTTCTGACACTGGAGAGATTATAGGTGGGCATATAAACGCAGACATGACTGTTTCTCTCTGCCTCCCAAAGATTGGCGAGATAATCTATCCTGCTGCAGAATATGTTGGAGATTTAGAGGTTGTGGATATAGGCATACCTGAATCAATTATTGATAAAGAAAATATAAAGGTAAATTTAATAGAGGAAAAAGATGTTATAGGATTACTTCCTAAAAGAAAGCCAGATTCTCACAAAGGCACATACGGTCATCTGGTAGTAATTGCCGGCTCAAGGGGTAAAGGCGGGGCGGCGGCACTTTCAAGCTTGTCGGCATTGAGGGCAGGTGCAGGATTAGTTACCCTGGCACTGCCAGAGTGTCTGAATGTATCTTTTGAAGCAGCTATTCCTGAGGTTATGACACTACCCCTCCCTGATACGGATGAAGGTACTATTAATGAGTCTGCCTTTGATATGCTGATAGAATTTTTAGAGGGTAAATCAGCAGTATTAATAGGCCCTGGTATTACAACCAATCAATCTACATCTTCACTAATAAAAAATCTTATAAAAAAAATCAGCTGCCCGATGCTTATTGATGCAGATGGACTAAACATAGCGACAGATGAAATAAAATTATTAAAAAAGAAAAAATCCCCTGTGATAGTAACACCTCATCCGGGTGAAATGGCAAGGCTGTTAAATACTACATCAAAAAAAGTCCAGGGTGACAGAATTGGTGCGGGTAGAAGATTAGCTACTAAATATGGGATTTATGTAATTCTGAAAGGAGCAAGGACAATAATTGCCACTCCTGATGGGGATGTATATATAAATCCTACTGGAAATCCCGGAATGGCTACAGCAGGGACAGGGGATGTCCTCTCAGGGATTATTGCAGGATTCCTTTGTCAAGGGTTTTCAGCAAAGGACTCATCAATACTCGGTGTATATCTGCATGGAATGGCAGGGGATATATCTGCTTCAAACTTGAGCCAGACTGCCCTTATTGCAAGCGACCTAATCAGAGCACTTCCAGAGGTGATTAAAAGAATAGAGCCATGCAGCAAATCATAAGGCTATTTAATTCACACTGAAAAATATGAAAGAGATAATTAAACAACTTCTGATAAATCTTGGAGAAGACATTGAAAGGGAAGGACTCCGCAGAACCCCTGAAAGAGTTGAGAAAGCATTGAGGTTTTTAACAGAGGGGTATAAAAAAGATGTAAACAAGGTCATAGAGGGTGCTATATTTGATGAGAAATATGATGAGATGATAATACTAAAAGATATGGATATCTTCAGCCTCTGCGAACATCATCTGCTTCCGTTCTATGGGAAATGCCATATTGCATATATCCCTGATGGAAGAATAATTGGATTGAGCAAGATACCGCGAATAGCAGAGGTATTCAGCAGGAGACTTCAGGTTCAGGAGAGACTGACAAACCAGATTGCTGGGTGTATAAGAGATACCCTTAAACCCAAAGGGGTGGCGGTTGTTATAGAGGCATTGCACCTGTGCATGTGCATGAGGGGAGTGGAGAAGCAGAATGCCGTGACTTTAACAAGTTCTATGCTTGGAGTTTTTAAGAGAGACCCGAGAACCCGCATGGAATTTATGAATTTCATAAAAGGGAAGGGCTGAGGTATGAATAAGATTAAAAAAATCCTTTTCGTTTGCACAGCCAATATATGCAGAAGCCCGATGGCTGAAGTCATTTTAAAAGAAAATTTAAGGAATAGTGGAAATACCGATATATCAATCTCATCTGCAGGGCTTATGGATATGAAAGGCGGAAGGGCGAGAGATGAGGCTATAGAGATAATAAGAAATCTCGGGGTTGATATATCACACCATAGGTCAAGACATCTTACAGATGATATGATAAAAGAAGCGGATATGATAATTGTTATGGAAGCCAGTCACAGGGATAATATATTGGGTAAATATCCTGAAAGCTCTGACAAGGTATTTTTATTGAGTAGGTTCGGGAATGAGAAGGGGATAGAGAGGGATGTTGCAGACCCTTACGGTGCCTCGGTTTTTTATTACAGGACGGCATTCAGGGAGATAAGTTTTTATATAAATGGGCTACTGAACTTTTTAAAAGGTTTACCTTCTTAGATTTTCAAATTTTTCTGCACATTCGTTACTGCAAAAAAAATGTGTTTCCCCCCTGATAATCTTTTTTACTGCACTCGCTTCGGGAATATAAAGGTTACAAAAAGGGTCCTTTACCATATTTTCACTCATCTGTTCCTTTAAATTTATCTCCTTATCAGAAGGGGGACGGGAAAAGGACTTCCTGACAATATACACAATAAGTAACAGCAGTATTAAAATTATGAACTGTCTCATTATCTCAATCTCTTATATCATTTTACAAGTTTTAAGTTGAAAAGTGTAGTGGTTTTTTATAGAATCTGAAATAGAGCTTATTTGTTTTAAGGAGGGAATAAGGAATGCCGATTTACGAATATCAATGCACAAATTGTGGTTACGATTTTGAGATAGTTCAAAAGATAGCTGATAGCCCACTTACAAAATGTAAAAAATGTGGAGGGAGACTTCAGAAATTAGTATCCAATTCTTCATTCGTTCTCAGAGGCACAGGCTGGTATAAGACTGACTATGCTGCCAAGCCAAAGGAAGAAGTGAAAAAAGAGGTAAAGGTATCAGATAATCAGAAAAAATCAGCAGAAAAGGAAAAGATAGGGACTTAATTAATAAACTCCTTATTTAATTCACATTTTCGGTATCGTCTATATCCCTTACATATACCTCCCTTGGTTTTGCACCATCCGCCGGACCTACCAGCCCCTGTTTTTCCATCATTTCAATCAAACGGGCTGCACGATTATAACCTATCCGCAATCTCCTCTGCACCATTGATATGGATGCCTGGCGGGTCTTTGCCACCAGCGCTACTGCCTGGTCATAAAGTTCATCAAGGTCCTCCCCCTCCTCTTCTGCCTCCTCTTTAACCTTTGGTTTTAATATGGAATCAACATAGACAGGTTTCTGCTGTTTCTTGAGGAACTCCACAACCCTCTTTATCTCTCCCTCCGATACATATGCACCATGAATCCTCTGCAGCTTGGAGGTTCCCGGCGGCATGAACAGCATATCACCCTTTCCGAGCAGCCTTTCAGCACCTACTGAATCAAGTATAGTTCTTGAATCAACTCTTGATGATACCTGATAGGATATACGGGATGGAAAATTTGCCTTTATTATCCCTGTTAGGACATCTACAGATGGTCTTTGTGTTGCTACGAGAAGATGTATCCCGGCAGCCCTTGCCATCTGAGCGAGACGGGTAAGCGAGTCTTCTACCTCCCTTGAAGATACCATCATTAAATCTGCCAGTTCATCAATCACTACAACAATATATGGTAATTTTTTTTCTTCTTTTACATCTTGAACCGGTCCTTCTGCTGTTTCAATTTCTGACTTCTGTTTTCCGGTTTCTTCCTTCTGCCCTCTGTCTTCTGTCTCTTCAATTATCTTATTGTATCCAACTATGTTTCTTACCCCTTTTTCTGTCAGGAAATTGTATCTCCTCTCCATCTCTTCAACAACCCATCGTAGTGCATTCGCAGCTTTTTTCGGATTTGTTACAACCGGTGCAATGAGGTGAGGGATTCCTTCATATACAGACAGTTCTATCATCTTCGGGTCTATCATTATTATATTCACTTCTTCAGGTGTGGCATTAAAGAGGATACTGCATATTATACTGTTAATCCCGACACTTTTACCAGAACCTGTTGCACCTGCGATTAGGAGATGAGGTATCTGGGCAAGGTCTGTAACCACAGGGCTGCCCGATGTATCTTTTCCAAGCCCCATTGATAATTTAGACTTCGCTTTTTTAAACTCCTCAGAACTGAGTATCTCTCTGAGACTTACCGATTCCCTGTAGAGATTAGGTATCTCAATACCTACAACAGATTTACCGGGGACAGGTGCCAGTATCCTCACACTTGCTGCCTTCATTGCAAGGGCAAGGTCATCGGCAAGGCTCATTATCCTGCTGACCTTGACACCTGCGGCAGGCTCAAATTCATACATTGTAATGACAGGACCCGGAAGGACCTGCAATACCTTGCCCTCAATACCAAAATCCCTGAGTTTCTTCTCCAGAATATCAGAGTTTGTTATAAATTCATCTTCCGACCTCTTCTTTTCCTCAGGTGAAGTCGGGTCAAGTAAAGAGAGAGGTGGTAGCGAATACTCCCCGCTCTTCTTAATAAATTCAAACTGTTCACTTATTTCAAACTCCTCTGGCCCTTCATCTGTTTCAGCCGATATTATTTGCGGAGGTTCGTTATTTTCAGCCTTTTTAGGAGGCTGTTTTACCTTTCTTTCTTTTTTTCTTGCAGACTTAAATCTTAATAGAGGTGATACTGTATTTATAAAATATCCGAGAAATCCATTTACTCTTATCAGGGTATTTCCGATGGATATGCGGGTTGTTAGGATAATGGAGAGGATGAGGAATGTGAATATGATAATATAGGCACCCCCCCTGTTAAAAAACCATATCAGTTCTTCTGCAACAAAGTAGCCGATTGCACCGCCTGGTCTTGCTATTTTTCCAAATAATGGGTCTCTGCTGAATAATAGATAAACAAATGAACATAAAAATATGGTGCCTGATACTCCTCCAATCAGGGAGGAGATAGAGATACCCAGTCTTTCATTCCAGAGGAGAGTCCAGCCGAGGAAAAAAGAGGCTATTACAATAAACAATGAGCCGCTCCCAAGAAACTGGATGATGGCATCGGAGAAATAAGCACCGACAATACCGGCATAATTTTTAACTGCAACCTTTTCATTGATATATTTATTAAAGGACGGGTCGTCACTGTGATAAGAGATAAGGCTGATAAAAGCAAATACAGCAAAAGCAATAAGAAGCAATCCCATGATTTCCCTTGCAATTTTGTTTTTAAAAAAAGAAAACATGATAATCTCCTATATCCCCAATCTATTATTGCTTGCCTCTCTAAAGGATTGTATCTTTTCTCCAGTTAATATCGTCTCTCTGCGGATAGTCAATATTATAGTGAAGCCCACGACTCTCCTTCCTCATCATGGCACATTGTATGATAATATCCGCAACGGTTGCAATATTTCTCAACTCAATAAGGTCGCTGGTTATTATAAAATTCCAGTAATATTCCTTTATCTCTTCCAATAGTATATCTAATCTCCTCTTCGCACGCTTGAGCCTTTTATTTGACCTGACAATACCAACATAATTCCACATAATCCTTCTTATTTCATCCCAGTTGTTTGATACCACGACAGATTCATCACTGTCAACAGCATTTCCTATATCCCAGGGAGGAATAGTTATCTCCTCTGAGGGTATCTCTCTTAATTCCTTAGCAGCCACATTGGCAGCCCTGTTAGAGAATACGAGAGCCTCAAGGAGTGAATTGCTTGCCAGCCTGTTTGCCCCATGAACACCTGTGAATGAAACCTCTCCGGAGGCATAAAGCCTTCTTATATTTGTTTTTCCATAAAGGTCTGTAACGATACCACCACAGATATAATGAGTGGCAGGAACTACAGGTATTGGCATTTTCGTAATATCTATTCCAAGCGATAAACATTTTTTATATATGTTAGGGAATCTCTCCCTTATCCTGTATCCCTCCATATGGGTAACATCAAGATAGATATGGTCATCGCCGCTCTTTTTCATTTCAAAATCTATTGCCCTTGCCACTATATCCCTTGGTGCCAGACACCCCATGGGATGATATTTTTCCATAAATGTATTCCCATCCTTCAATCTGAGAATTCCCCCTTCACCACGCACAGCTTCTGAAATAAGAAATGATTTAGCCTGTGGATGATAAATGCAGGTGGGATGAAACTGGATAAACTCCATATTTGCAATCTTTGCACCTGCCCTGTAAGCCATTGCAACGCCATCACCTGTAGCTATATCAGGATTTGAGGTATATAAGTATACCTTACCTGCACCACCTGTGGCGAGCAGGGTTATTTTAGATAGGAAACTTTTTACCTCTCCCTTATTTTTATCCAGCACATAGGCTCCGAGAACCATATCATCTTTACCACCACTTTTGATATCTGATTCCAATCTACTTTTTGTAATGAGGTCTATTGCGATGTGATTCTCATATATTCTTATATTATTATTTTTTTTTACAGCCTTTATAAGTGCCCCTTCTATTTCTTCACCTGTAAAATCGGTGGCATGCACTATCCTCCTCTTTGAATGTCCCCCTTCTCTCCCCAAGTCTAAGACATCTTCATCCCTTAATGTAAATTTAGCACCCAACTCAATTAACTCCCTTATCCTGTCAGGTCCGTTTTCTACCACCAGTCTTACTGCATCCTCATGGCATAGTCCTGCCCCTGCCTCAATGGTATCTTTTATGTGTAAATCATAGGAATCATCCTCTGCCATAACAGATGCAATTCCACCCTGGGCATATTTTGTACTTGATTCTTCACAACTCCTCTTTGTAACTATAACAACACTTCCATATTTACACGCCTTTAGGGCAAATGACAAACCAGCAATACCGCTTCCCATAACCAAAAAGTCTGACCTTGTTTCCATAAATCTATGTACAGAAATTTCAATCCTATACATGATTACAGAGATTATAAAAAGATTTCGGAGATTAAAATCTTTGTAATCTAAACTTAATCTTTGTAATCAAAGTTAGTGTGAGCAAAGCGAACACCTAATTTAAATAGAGGCTAATTCTCTTTGTATATCCTCTTTACTCTTCTTCCTATGGAGCAGAAAATCTCATAGGGGATTGTTCCTGCAAGTGATGCCAACTCCTCCACTCTTATCTCTTCATCTCCCTGTCTTCCTATTAATACCACCTCATCTCCGACTTTTACATTTTGCAGACCTGTTATGTCTATCATACACATGTCCATACATATAACACCAACCTGAGGAACCCGTATTCCTCCTGCAAGCACCTCTGCCTTATTTGAAAGAGAACGGCTATAGCCATCAGCATAGCCTACAGGAATAGTTGCTATAACACTTTCCCTTTTGGTGATAAAACTCCTTCCATAACTTATCCCTGTCTCTTGTGGAACGTTATTTATATGAATAATCCGGGTCTTCCATGACATTACAGGTTTAAAATCTCCTGAGGGTGGCTTAAATGGAATTGAGCCGTAGAGTATAATACCAGGCCTTACGGCATTAAAATAAGACTCCGGATATTTTAATATCGCAGCGCTGTTAGAGGTATGAATAAGCGGGATAAAGTAGCCATCTTGTTGTAATTCATGTATCAGACTTTTGAATATCTCTATTTGTTTCTCTGTAAATTTTTTATCAGGTTCATATGCAGCAGCAAAATGAGTTAATATTCCTTCAACCTTTATATTCTTAAGGGAACTTATCTTTTTTAAAAATTCTTTTGCCTCTGAGGGGTGGATGCCAAGCCTCTCCATACCTGTATCTATTTTTATATGAACACCCGCTGTCTTACCGCTCTTTTCCGCCTCTTTTGATATGAGTAATGCACTTTCGTATGTATAAATTACACTGCTCAGATTATGTGAAATAATATACTCTTCATCTCCCTTAAAGAAACCTGTCAGGACTAAAATTGGAGATATTACTCCTGCCTCTCTTATCTCTATACCTTCTTCAACAGTACCGACACCGAGGATATCAGCCCCGCTGGCAGATGCCCTCTTTGCAATCTCCACAGCTCCATGACCATAGGCATTTGCCTTGACTATGGCTATAATTTTTTTCTCACTGCCAACTTTGAGTTTTACCTGATTAAGGTTGTATGAGAGGGCACTTAAATTTATTTCGGCTACAGTAGGATGGCATCCCTTCATGCCACCTCTCCATAATCTTCACCCATTCTGGCGAGGTTATCAAATCTTGTATATTCTTTAAAGAAGGAAAGTTTAACCGTAACGCCGGCAGGTCCATTCCTCTGTTTCCCTATGATAATATCTGACACCCCTTGATTTTCAGGAGTTTCTTTGTAAAATTCTTCCCTGTAAATAAATACTACCAGGTCTGCATCCTGCTCAATAGCTCCGGATTCTCTCAGGTCTGAAAGTTGGGGTCTCCTGTCTGACCTCTGTTCGGGCGCCCTGCTTAGCTGGGATACAGCAATTACAGGAACCTTTAATTCCTTTGACAGTGCTTTAAGTGACCCTGTAATTTCGGATATCTCCTGCTGTCTGTTTTCAGATTTTCCCCTCGTTCTCATGAGTTGGAGATAGTCTATAATAATAAGGTCAAGCCCCTTTTTCTCCGCCTGAAGCCTCCTTGACTTTGCCCTTATGTCCAGAACGGATTGAGCAGGGGTATCGTCAATGAAAATGGTAGATTCTGATAAAATTCCTGCCGCCCTTGTAAGGTCGGGCCAATCAGATTTTGACAGGTATCCTGTCCTAACCTTGCTTGCATTTATCCTTGCCTCGGAGCATAGCATCCTTATGACAAGCTGTTCCCTGGACATCTCAAGGCTGAATATAGCTACTATCTTGTTTTTAATAGCCCCAACATAGTTGGCTATATTGAGACAGAAGGCAGTCTTCCCCATGGAAGGTCTTCCTGCCACAATAATAAGTTCAGATGGATGAAGTCCGGCAGTCTTCTGGTCAAAATCTTTGAACCCCGTTGGAACTCCTGTAACAAGTTCCTTTCTCTCAAAAAGTTTTTCAATTGTGTCAAAACTCTCTTTTACAACCTTATTTATATTAATAAAACCTGGTGTAATTTTATTTTCAGATATTTCAAAAATTGATTTTTCTGCATGGTCCAAGAGTTCATCAACATCTTCTGAGTCCTCGTAACAGCGGTTCTGTATATCTGTCGATGCAGATATCAGATTTCTCAGGATAGCCTTCTCTTTCACTATCCTTGAGTGATACTGAATATTTGCTGCTGTTGGGATTGATTCTACAAGAGAGACCAGATAATCCACTCCACCAACCTCCTCAAGTTGATTTTTCTTTTTTAATATCTCTGAAAGAGTCATAATGTCCATTGGCTGGTTTTTTTCAAAGAGGTGTATTATGGCAGCAAATATCTTGCGGTGGGAATCCATGTAAAAACAGCTTTCATCTCTGAGTATCTCAAGTGATTTAGGCAGTGCCTCGTTTTCCAGAAGGATGGCTCCAAGAATAGATCGCTCGGCCTCCGTATTTTGAGGGGGAAGTCGGATTAAAGATGTGTCTGGTTTTGCCATCTTTTAGAAGCAGAAGTTAGAATACAGATTTTTTATTCCTTTATCACCTCCACCTTTATAGTGGCGGTAACACCGGAATGAAGTTTTATTGGAATGTTGAATATCCCTAAATTTTTTATAGGAGTGTTTATCTCTATTTTTTTCTTATCAATATCAAGCCCTTCTTTTTTTAGCTGATCTGCAATATCCTGAGAAGTAACAGAACCAAAAAGTCTGTCACCCTCTCCAACCTTACCGGTTATCCTGCAGGTTGCTCCATTTATCCGAGTTGCCAGTTCTTCTGCCTCTTTTTTGAGTCTTACGGTTTTTCTGCTTTTTTGATTTTTCTCATTATTTATTGATATGATATTGCTGTCAGTTGCAGTAATCGCCAATCCCATTGGTATGAGGTAATTTCTTCCATAACCATTTGCTATATTTACTATCTCTCCCATGTCTCCAAGGCCCTTAACAGCATCCTTCAGTATTACTTTCATTTCAAATATTCCTCCAATAAATCTTACCCCCCATCTCATTTGTTGAATTGGTTGGTATAGGGATTTATTTTTCTACTGTAAATGGTAACAGAGCAATGTTTCTTGCCTTCTTAATTGCATAGCTCAGCTGTCGCTGATGTTTTGCACAGTTTCCGGAAATCCTGCTCGGCACTATCTTACCTCTTTCTGTAATAAGAGTTTTTAGTGTTTTAAGGTCTTTATAGTCTATTTGAACTACTTTATCAGCACAGAACCTGCAATTTCTATTTACCATGAAAGGTATTCTTTTTCTTTTTTGTTTTTGTCTTTCCCTCACCATCTAACCTCCCAATTAATATAGAGTCAACACTTCATAATATCATGGAGTCAGTTTGAATCTTTGTTAAAAAGGAACATCGTTTTCAACAGATTCTTTTTCAGGTGTTAAATCTCCTGTTTCTGCCCCTTTACTTACAGGTTGTTCCCCTCCCCGGGGAAGAAACTGCACATTGTTTGCAACCACTTCAATCTTACTCCGTTTCTGTCCTTCCTCTGTCTCCCATGTTCTATAACTCAACCTTCCCTCAACTAAAATACCCCTTCCCTTGCTCAAATATTCAGCACAATTTTCTGCTTGTTTACCCCAGACCGTTATATCTATAAAACAGGTTTCATCTTTAATTTCTTCCCCCTGTTTATATTTTCTGTTAACAGCCAGTCCAAAACTTGCAACTGCTGAACCACTGGGGGTATAGCGGAGCTCAGGGTCCCTCGTAAGGTTACCCATCAGAAAAACCTTGTTTAAACTTGCCATTACAGGGCTCCTTCAATCATATCATCCTCTGCTTCTGTAACACCTTCTGCGTTTTGAAGCCCGGAGGAAGCCCTTTCTTCAGGTGCTGCCTTCTTGGCGCTTTCTTTATATAAGACTGTCATATATCTGATGATATCTTCATTTAATTTATAATTCCTCTGCAAATTGGAGATAAGGGCAGGCTCTGATTCAAAATGAATAAAAACATATATCCCGAATCTATTCTTTTTTACTATGTAAGCCAGCTTCTTTTTTCCCCATTTTTCAAGGGTTATTACCTTACCGCCATTTTTCTCAATAAATTCCTTTACCTTCTCTATCTGTCCATCTACCTTCTTTTCATCAAGGTCTGGTTTCAAAACAAATATACTCTCATAAGGTCTCATAAAAAATTTCCTCCTTTACTAATACTTTTTATTTCTAACATAATAAAATAATTAAATCAAGTTTTTTAAAGAACATGTTATGTAAAAATCAAAAACAGAGCAGAAGGGATGTTTCCCTTTAGGATTTTGAATCGTATTTCATTTTAAGAGCATTTCAGTTGAGACTATATGTTTATTCATTCCTAACTCTTTAGGGTCTATTCCGAGGGCAATGCCAACCAATTGTGGTAGATGGAGGATTGGCAGATTTAATTTGGTCTGCACGATTTTATCAATCTCTGGCTGGTATGAGTCAAGATTGAGATGACATAGCGGACATGGCGTAACGAGGCAGTCTGCATCTTTCTCCTTTGCCTCTTTAAGGCTTATGCCTGACATGGCGAGGGAACTCTCTTTATTCATCATTACTATCGGGAAGCCGCAGCACTTAGACTTTCCTTCATAATTAACAGGCTCACCGCCAAGAACGGTAATTAAATCTTCAAGTGCAGTCGTCCTGTCAGGGGAAGAAAAATTGGAATATACAGAAGGTCTTAAGAGATAGCATCCATAAAAGGGTGCAGCCTTAAGTCCTCTTAACGGTTTTTTAACGAATGTCTTTAATTTATCAAGACCAAAGTCTTCAATCAAAATATGGAGCAGGTGTTTTATCTTAACCTTACCCTTATACCGATGACCGCCGTCTTTCAGTATTTCATTTATATTGTCTTTTCTTTTAGTATCTCCGTCTATCCCCTTTTGTGCCTTCACCATTACACCCTGACAGGTGCCACATATATTCATTATGCCGAGGTTTAACTCCTCGGCAATGGCAAATGTTCTTGCATTTAATGTATCACTTAGCAGAGGGTCTTTCTCAGAAATTACTCCAGCACCACAGCAGGAGACATTCGTTAATTCATGGAGTTCTATGCCGAGCCTCTTTGCAACTGCTACAGAAGAGCTATAAAGCTCTCTTCCCGCCCCCTTCGCAACACACCCTGTATAAAATGCGTATTTCATAACAGAAATTTAACCACAGATTTTCACAGATAAACACAGATTAAAAAAATATGAATTTCAGTTATCAAAAGTATGGTTATTATTTGGAATTTGTATTTTTCTGTGTAAATCTGTGTTCATCTGTGGCTAATTAAGTTTTTTGTTTGAATTTCCTGAATATCCTCCTCACATCATCCATCTCATCAATATGCCTGTGAATAATAGGAGGATTCTTTCCCTTCAAAAACATCCTTATTCCAACAGGTATAAGGCTCAGAAGCCCTGGTATATTAAATATCCCCATTGACTTTACCGGCAGTATATTCTCATTTAGTCTCCCGCTCTTGTATATGAAATCAACAAAACCCCTCACATGTCTTGCACCGTTGTTATTCCATATACCTATTTTCAGTGATGTAGTTCTCAGGGATATAATCCTGTCCATTGGCTTTACCTCTGCAGGACATCTCTCCACACACTCACCACAGTGAGTGCAATCCCATATACCATTTGCCTCACTTAAATCCTTAATTCTTTTCAGTGTCCCAACATCCCTTGAATCATCTACAAATCTCTGAGCCTTTGCAAGGGCAGCAGGTCCGAGGAATTTTTCATTTGCAGCCCAGCTATTGCAGTCCGATACACAACAGGCACACATAATACATGTAGATGCTGCATCTATACGGTGAAAGTCTTCAGGAGACTGCCTTCTTTCCTTATTATTCTCTGACCCCTGACCTGTGACCCCTGACCCCTCTGTTATAAGCCATGGCTTGACTTTCTGAAACTTTGAATAGAATAGCTCAAGGTCAACAACAAGGTCTTTTAAAACCTTTGCATTTCCAATCGGCTCTATCTTCATTCTGCCGCCAATTATCTCATCTGCTGCCTGAGTCTTACAGGCAAGTTTCGGATGACCGTTTACTCTTACTGCACATGAGCCGCAGATAGCACTTCGGCATGACATGCGGTGGGTCAATGTCCCGTCCTGTGTCCATTTAATGAGATTAAGACAGTCCAATACCGTTGCCCCTTCTGGAACATTCAGTTCATAATCTTTGAAACAAGGAACGTTGTCTTTTTCCGGGTTAAATCTTTGTATTGAAAAAATTGCCATAGACAAAGACATTTCTGCGTTTATCTGCGTCCAATTTATTTTTTAGGCAGGCAAACCTTTAGAAATTTCGGCAAGTTTTTTAAAAGAGGTAGGGTCGTTGACTGCCATATCTGCAAGGACTTTTCTGTCAAGCTCAATATTCGCCATCTTCAAGCCATGCATAAACTCACCGTATGAGAGACCTTCCAGTCTTGCAGCGGCATTTATCCTGGCAATCCAGAGCATTCTGAAATCCCTTCTTCTCACCCTTCTGTCTCTGTAAGAATAGACGAGTGCCCTGTCAACTGTCTCCCTTGCCTTTTTAAATAGCCTGCCCCTTGCACCCCAGTATCCCTTTGCTAATTTTAAAACCTTTTTGTGCCTTTTACGGCTCACCACACCGCTTACTGCCCTTGGCATTTCAAACCTCCCAAAATTAACTAACAACTTATAACCCACAACTCATAACTTTTGTTGTTAGTTGTCAGTTGTTAGTTGTATGTTAAATATACGGCATTAATTTTTTTATCCTCTTTGCTTCAGTCTTTTTAAGGTATCCTGCCTTTCTTAATTTTCTCTTTCTATTCTGGCTCTTGCTGGTAAGGATATGCCTTTTAAAAGACCTTTTAATTTTAATTTTCCCCTTTGCAGTTATTTTAAATCTTTTTGCAGCAGCCTTATTTGTCTTTAACATTTAACCCCCCAAAATTAACTAACAACTTATAACCCACAACTCATAACTTTTGTTGTTAGTTGTTAGTTGTTAGTTGTCAGTTGTCAGTTGTAAGTTAGCTCTTCGGCATTAATATCATTATCATATTATAACCCTCCCTTTTTGGGGGTTGTTCCACAACACCAACATCTCTGGTATCTTCTATTATTCTCTCCAACATATTCCTGCCAAGTTCAGAATGAACAATCTCTCTTCCTTTAAAAACTATTACTATCTTTGTCTTATCGCCGCCAGTTAAAAATCTTTTTACATGCCTAACCTTGAATTGATAGTCATGCTCATCTGTCTTTGGGGTCATCTTAACCTCTTTAACTTTTATGACCTTTTGTTTTTTCTTTCCCTCATGCTCCTTTTTGTTAAGTTTATACTTATATTTTCCATAATCCATTATCTTGCATACAGGTGGTCTGACATTTGGAGCCACTTCAACAAGGTCTAAATCTGCATCCCTTGCAAGAGCCAGTGCCTGATACACAGGCATAACACCATGCTGTTTCCCATCATCACCTATAACCACAACCTCTTTAACCCTTATCATCTCATTTACTCTTATTCTTTTGCTTATTTAACATCACCTCCCTCTGATAAGCAATGAGTAATGAGTGTTGAGCAACGAGTAAAAGAACTCATTGCTCATTGCTCATTGCTTGCTTCTGATTTCTTCCTTTATCATTTCTACAAACTTTTCAACCCCTATTGCACCCATATCTGCTCCACCTCTTTTTCTCACAGATACAGTCTTTGATTCTACCTCTTTATTTCCAACTATAAGCATATAAGGTATCTTTTCCATCTGTGCCTCTCTTATCTTAAACCCAATCTTTTCATTTCGTAAATCTGCCTCTCCCCTTATACCAGAATTTAGAAGTTGATTCAATACTCTGCTGGCAAAATCATTCTGTTTATCGGTAATGGTCATAACCCTTGCCTGCACAGGGGCTAACCACAATGGAAATGCACCTGCATAATGCTCAATCAGACATCCGAAGAATCTCTCAAGCGAACCAAGGAGAGCTCTGTGAATCATTATCGGCTGATGGGATGCACCATCTTCACCGATATATTTTACATCAAATCGCTCTGGAAGATTAAAGTCCACCTGAATAGTGGAACACTGCCAAGTCCTATCAAGGCTGTCCTTTATTTTAACATCAATTTTGGGTCCGTAAAAGACACCTGCTCCGGGGTCAATCTCAAACTTGAGTCCAGCCTTGTTCAACGCACCCTTTAGGGCATCGGTTGCCTTCTCCCAGTTTGAGATGGTACCAACATAACCTTGAGGCATTGTACTTAAATATACATCAAAATCATTAAATCCAAAAGATTTTAACATATATAATGTAAAATTTAATACCCTTTCTATCTCATCATTCAACTGGTCAAGACGGCAGAATATATGGGCATCATCCTGTGTAAACCCCCTTACTCTGAGTAATCCGTGCAGGACACCCGACCTCTCATACCTGTAAACAGTCCCCAATTCAGCCCATCTTATCGGCAGTTCCCTGTAGCTCTTTAACTTGTTTTTATACATCTTTATATGAAAGGGGCAGTTCATCGGTTTTACTATGTATGGCATCCCCTCAATATCCATAGGAGAATACATATTTTCTCTGTAAAAATCCATATGACCGCTTGTATGCCAGAGATTCACCTTAGCAATATGCGGCGAGTAAACAATCTGATACCCATTTTTGTAATGCTCCTCCCTCCAGAAGTTTTCAATCGTATATCTGATTACAGAACCCTTTGGATGCCAGTTTATAAGCCCTGCACCTATTTCATCATCCATACTGAACAGGTCTAACTCCTTACCGAGCCTCCTGTGGTCCCTCTTCTTCGCCTCCTCAAGTTTATGGAGATGCTCCTCCAGCTCCTTCTTTGCAAAAAAGGATGTCCCATAAATCCTCTGGAGCATCTTATTCTTTTCATTCCCCCTCCAGTATGAACCTGCCACACTAATCAGCTTAAACGCTTTTACCCTGCCTGTAGAAGTGAGATGGGGTCCTCGGCAGAGGTCTATAAAATCCCCCTGTTTATATACAGATACCTTTTCGTCCTGAATCTCATTAATCAACTCTATCTTGTAACCCTCATCCTTAAATATCTTCCTTGCCTCGTCTTTTGAAACTTCCATCCTTTCAAAGGATAAATCTTTTCTGATTATATCCTCCATCTTCTTTTCTATTTTTTCAAGGTCTTCAACTGAGAACGGGGTGTCCCTGTCAAAGTCATAATAAAACCCATCCTTTATTGCAGGTCCTATGGTAATCTTTGTTTCAGGATAGAGTTCCCTCACTGCCTGAGCCATTATATGTGCCGTGCTGTGCCTCAATATCTCAAGTTCATTATGGTTATTAGCTTCTGACATAGAAATAATTCAGGGGTTAGAGAATAGTAAAAAACTAACCCCTAACCCCTAATATCTGCATTCATGGTAGGCACGGGCGGTTTCGAACCGCCGACCTCTTGCGTGTCAAGCAAGCGCTCTCCCCCTGAGCTACGCGCCTAACAAAAATTTGCCAATTACTATTTATCATTCTACCTCTTATTAATTTTAAGTCAAGGATTTTGGATGTGAAAGGGATTTTACTGGCGCGCCCGGGGGGATTTGAACCCCCGACCTGCGGATCCGGAGTCCGCCACTCTATCCGCTGAGCTACGGGCGCTGCAAATCCTTAAAATACTGTTTAATTGTAGCATACTTTTGCAGGCTATTTGACAATGATAAATGAATGGGTTATTTTATGAATCTATATGGCTAAGCTGTGTGTAAATGTAGACCATATTGCAACAGTGAGAGAGGCGAGAAAAACAGTAGAGCCTGACCCTGTGGCAGCGGCTATTTTATCGGAACTTGCCGGTGCTCATGGTATTACAATCCATCTACGGGAGGACAGGAGACATATTCAGGAAAGGGACCTCCGAATTATGCGGGAGGTAGTCAAAACAAAACTTAATCTTGAAATGGCTGCAACAAGGGAAATAATAGATATTGCCCTTGCTGTAACACCTGACCAGGTAACATTGGTTCCAGAGAAAAGACAGGAGATAACTACTGAAGGAGGTCTTGATGTATTGTCACAGGAGGGTTATTTAAAAGGTGTAGTCAGGGAATTTAAAAATGCCAATATTCCTGTAAGTATTTTTATTGACCCTGATATGGAACAGCTTAAATCAGCTCGTAAAACCGAGGCTGATTGTGTTGAGATAAACACAGGCAAATATTCTGAGGCAAAGACAGAAATGGAGACAGACACAGAGTTCAATAAGGTTGAGGCTGCAGTTCTGTTTGCCTTTAAGTCGGGGTTTATTGTACATGCAGGTCATGGATTGACATATCGTAATGTTAAAAGGATTGCAGCCTTAAAAGAGATTTCAGAATTGAATATAGGTCATAACATAATAGCAAGGGCTGTCATTGTGGGAATAGAGAGGGCAGTAAGAGAAATGCTTTATATCATAAACCAATCAAGAATTTCTCCCTGAATATTTTCTTTTCCAAATTTTTCTGATTTTTCTTGCCATATTCAAATTTTTTGTATATACATTAAAAAAATGGGTTTCCCTAAACTTAAAAGGACATCACTTTATGAGGCTCACAAAAGCTTAAAGGCTAAGATGATAAATTTTAACGGATGGGAGATGCCGCTTCAGTATTCCGGGATACTTGATGAGCACAGGGCAGTAAGAAGTTCAGTAGGGATTTTTGATGTCAGCCACATGGGAGAGATAATAATTAAGGGAAGGGATGCATTTAATCTGTTACAATTTCTAATAACCAATGATGTTTCAAAACTTAAAGATAATGGATGTCAGTATTCGGTAATGTGTTATCCTGACGGCGGTATAGTGGATGACCTTATTATATACAGATTCTCGTCAGAGGAATTTATGTTATGTGTCAATGCCTCCAATACGGAGAAGGATTATCAATGGATACTTGGCAACCTTGATACAGCCAAATTAAAGGCATCTGTTACAAATGTAAGTGTTGATAATATCAGCGATACAATCAGTCAGATTTCCATACAGGGGAAGAGTGCCGAGGCTGTATTGCAAAAAATTTCAGATATTGATTTATCAGTGATAAGACACTATTGTTTTAAAAAATGTAATATTGATTCAGCAGAGTCAATTGTATCGAGGACAGGCTATACAGGAGAGGATGGATTTGAGATATATTCTAAAGATAATGTAGTCGGAATATGGGACAGATTATTAGAAAAAGGGAAGGAATACAGTATAAAACCTGTTGGTCTCGGGGCAAGGGATACTTTAAGATTGGAGATGAAATACCCTCTTTATGGTAATGATATAAATGAGAAGACTACGCCACTTGAAGCAGACCTCGGCTGGGTGGTTAAGTTTGATAAGGGAGATTTTATAGGAAAGGATGTCCTCAAAAAACAGAGTGAAACCGGAGCAACGCAAAAATTAGTTGGATTTGAGATAATAGACAAGGGCATTCCCAGACCCCATTATCCAATTTTCAAGGAGAAAGAACGAATAGGAGAGGTAACCAGCGGAACCCTTTCTCCTTCACTTGGCAGGGGGATTGGTATTGGCTATGTGAAAACCGAAGTATCAACGGTCGGTGAAGAAATAGACATAGAAATAAGAGGGGGGTATCAAAAGGCAAAGATTGTATCAACACCATTTTATAAAGGCAGGGGTTAGTAGTTAGCTAATCCCTCTGAAAGGAAAGGAGGGGATGAAAAATGGATTTTCCAGATGATATTTTATATACAAAGGAACATGAATGGGTAAGAATAGAAAATGGCAAGGCGAGGATAGGCATCACCGACTATGCCCAGAAGGAACTTGGTGACATAGTCTTCGTAGAACTTCCGGAAGTGGGAAGCGAGGTTACAGCTATGGAACCTTTAGGTGTTGTGGAGTCTGTAAAAACCGTGTCAGATATCTACTCACCTGTAAGCGGTAAGGTTTTAGAAATAAACGATGAACTTGAATCTATACCCGAATTGGTAAATTCAAGCCCTTATGAGAAGGGATGGATGATTGTAGTGAAAATGAATGATAAGGAAGAATTAAAGGAACTTCTCTCTGCCGAAATGTATACAAAGTATGTAGAGGAGGAGATCCAGTAAGGAAAAAAATTGCGATTTACGATTGACGATTTTCAAATTCATAAATCGTAAATCGGAAATCTAAAATCGTAAATCATAATGCGATATATCCCCAATACAGATAAAGAGTGTAAAGAGATGCTTGAGAGCATAGGGGTAAAATCCGTAGAAGAACTTTTCTCCTCAATACCTGAAAACATAAAACTTAAAATCCCCCTGAATCTCCCTCCTGCAATATCCGAATCCGAAGTTATTAGACATATGAAAGATATAAGCAAAAGGAATAGAGATGGAGATTCCTGTATATCTTTTCTTGGTGCAGGTGCATACAATCACTTCATTCCAAGCGTAGTAAATCATATTATCTCCCGTTCTGAATTTTATACTGCCTACACACCCTACCAGCCTGAGATAAGCCAGGGGACACTTCAGGCAATTTATGAGTTTCAGACCCTTGTCTGTCAGCTTACAGGGATGGAGGTTGCCAATGCCTCCATGTATGATGGTGCTTCTGCATTGGCAGAGGCGGTCTTAATGGCTAATAGAATAAATGACAGAAAAGAGGTCTTTCTTTCAAAGGCTATACACCCTGAATACAGACAGGTTGTGAATACATACTGCAGGTATCTGGGGATTGTCATAAAAGAGATTCCATTTACAGAAAAAGGGACTACTAATATTGAATGGCTCTCAAAAAATATCTCAGAAAATACCTCAGCAGTGGCAATTCAGAATCCAAATTTTTTTGGCTGTGTTGAGGATATGGCGGATATAGAAAAATTAACACATGCAAATGATTCCATCTTTATTGCCTGTGTCAGTGAATCGGTATCTCTTGGAATTCTTAAATCTCCAGGCGAATTTGGAGCTGATATAGTAGTAGGGGAGGGGCAGGGATTGGGAAATCCTGTATCATTCGGAGGCCCATATCTGGGCATCTTTGCCACAAGAGAAAAATATATAAGAAGTATGCCGGGGAGACTTGTGGGAAGGACAATTGATGCAAATGGAAAGACAGGTTATGTCCTTACACTCTCTACAAGGGAACAGCATATAAGGAGGGAGAAGGCGACTTCCAATATCTGTTCAAATCAGACACTCTGTGCCCTTTCAGCAACAGTTTATATGTCACTGATAGGGAAAGAGGGTTTTAGGAAACTATCAATTTTAAATCTGCAGAAGGCAAATTATGCAAAGGAGCTTATATCCGGGTTAAAGGGTTATAAAATTAAATTCAATAATCCTGTATTTAATGAATTTGTCATTGAAACTCCTGCCAACCCTGATGAGATAAATAAGAACTTACTGAAAGAGGGAATAATGGGTGGATTAAATCTTGAGAAATTCTATCCTGAATTGAAAAACTGCATGTTAATCTGTGTCACAGAGAATCATAGGAAAGAAGACATAGATAGATTGGTGAAACATTTAGCAACTATCAAATCTTAGCTTTTGAATATAAAATGATGCCGAGAAAATCAGGCTTTGCCTGTTTTTGAGGCGACCTTGCCAAAGGGAGATAGGGAGCGAAGCGACCGTCGGAAGGGAAGGGGCACCCATTGCTGCGAAGCATTGCAATGGGTCAAGTTTCCCTCCGAGTAAGGATTAAGGAACTATTTTTATTATGAATATTATTGGCACGCAGGGGCTTATTTTTAATGAACCACTTTTATTTGAACAGGGGGAGAATGGAAGGGTGGGTTATTCTCTTCCTGATTGTGATGTCCCTGAAAAGGCTATTAATAAACTGATTCCCGAAGATGCGGTCAGGGAAGAGATTTCAGGATTCCCGTCTTTGAGCGAGGTGGATGTTGTCAGACATTTTACAAGGCTCTCCCAGTGGAATTACGCTGTAGATTTGGGTTTTTATCCCCTCGGCTCATGCACAATGAAATATAACCCGAAGATAAACGAAGACATAGCAAGGCTCTCAGGTTTTTCAAACATACATCCATATCAGCCTGAGGATTTGTTACAGGGCGCCCTCCAGATGATGTATGAACTTGGAGAGTATCTATCGGAGATAGGTGGGATGGATAAAGTATCTCTCCAGCCTGCCGCAGGTGCCCATGGAGAGCTTGCAGGGATGATGATGATAAAGGCATATCATGAGTCAAAGGGTGAAAAGAGGCATAAGGTAATTATACCTGACTCGGCACATGGCACAAATCCAGCCAGCTCAACTCTTTGCGGTTATAAGGTCTTTGAGCTTAAGTCAAATGGAAGGGGTTTATTAGACCCTGGGGCAGTGGAAAAGGCTATGGATAAGGATGTTGCAGCCTTTATGATAACCAATCCCAATACCCTCGGTCTTTTTGAAGTAAATATACTTGAGATAACTGAGATTGTCCACAGGAAAGGGGGGCTTGTATATTGCGATGGTGCGAATCTGAATGCAATTATGGGAATTACAAGACCAGGTGATATGGGTGTGGATGTCCTCCATTTCAATCTCCACAAAACCTTTTCAACACCCCACGGCGGAGGTGGTCCCGGTGCAGGACCCGTTGGCATTAAAAAAGAGCTTATACCATTTATGCCTGTCCCTGTTATAGAAAAAAATAATATTGGACAGTATAAGTTGAATTATAATTTTCCCCATTCTATCGGCAGGGTAAAGGCATTTTATGGCAATTTTAGTATTCTAGTAAGGGCATATACATATATTAGAACCATGGGTGCAGAAGGGCTAAAAAGGGCAAGTGAGACTGCGGTATTAAATGCAAATTACATTATGAGTCAATTGAAGGATTACTACCACCTTCCTTATGACAGACAATGTA
>MHDI01000097.1 GCA_001804915.1 Nitrospinae bacterium RIFCSPHIGHO2_02_FULL_39_82
TAGAAAGGTGACCATCCTTAAGAAATTCACCTCTAAATATGGCAACTTTTCCCATCTTATCCTCCTGAATCGGCTTATTACAACTATAGAGTTTAGCAAATTCTAAAGTAAAGGTAGCAAAATAATTTTGATTTGTCAAAGAAAATTTAATTGAAAAATATTTAAAGGAAGCTGACAGCTATCAGCTATTATAAGTGGTTTCATTACCCCAAGTTCATGCCTTCCATTTTTAATGCCCTCTACCATAACCATCTCCGCCTTTGAGCCGATTTTGGGATGGACAAATTGAATCCGTTTTGGTGTGATTCGGTTTTCTGTCATAAGGGATAAGAGTTCTGTCAGTCTGTATGGATGATAGATAATATTTACTGAACCCATATTTTTTACCAGATACCTGCCAGCCTTCAAAAATTCCGAAAGGGTAATCTCTATCTCATGCCTTGCAATTGCCGTTTCTCTATCAGGATTAATCCTTCCGTCGTCAGCCTTTCTATAAGGTGGATTCCCTACAACTATATCAAAGGATTCAGCATCAAAAAGGGATTTAACATCCCGAATATCACCTTTTATAATCTCAATCCTTCGGCACTGCTCAGGATGATCATGGTGATCTTGCAGAATTGCATCGTGAGCTTGTCGAACCGACTCCCTTGCTACCCTTACAAGACCCTCCTGCAATTCCAATCCAACTATCTCAATATCCTTAAATCTCTTTGATAGACAGACTGGAATTACACCACTCCCCGTTCCGAGGTCAATTACTCTATCCCCTTTCTTTGCCTCAACAAAATCCGCCAACAAAATCGGGTCAACCGAATGCTTATAGCCCATAATTAATATTTTTATTCAAAAGGGACAGGAGAAAAATATGATGAGCCTAATTATGCTTAGGCTGACATTTAAGAACAGCGTTAAGTCTTGCATAGAGAATGACTTTCTCTTCCTGGTGATTTTTTACGAGTTTTGAACTATTGAAATAATAAGTCTTTTATTAAAAACTCTTGCTATTCTGTCAAGAAACTCAAAAGAAGGCATACGCTTATCTGCTGGATTTTCAAGTCTTGAGATAACCTGTTGTTTGGTTTTTATCTCCTTTGCTAATTGTGTCTGAGTTAGATGATGTGCCTTTCTCAAAGCTGCTATCTCCTGTGCTATTTTCCTTTTTGCCTCTGCCCTTTCAAAGCAGATTTTAAATTTCTTATCTCTTAAATTCCTTTCAATATGTCTATCAAGATCGCTTTTCATAATTTATCCTCCTGCTAATTGTTTCATTCTTTGTTTAGCAACCTGTATTTCCTTTAAAGGTGCTTTTTGGCTTTTCTTTAAATATGCATGAAGGAGAATCATTTCATTTCCTTTAAGAACAACATAAAATATCCTGTGTTGAGTTCCATGTGTCCTTATTTTTAATTCCCATAATTTGCCTTCAATATGCCTGAATTCAACACCTATAACATCAGTGCCACTTTCCTGTATTCCATTTAAGGCAGATAATAACTCTGCTCTCTCCTCTTTGTTAACGATAGAATCAATGTATTTTTCGACTGGTGCTTTTCCTGAAGGATTACGCCAGTAATTTATAGCGACTTTCATCAATAAATGTTACAGCCATAAGGTTGTATTGTCAATAACAAAAAATCAATATAGGGAGAATTTAATCTTAAAAGTTTAATATTATATCTAAATAGTAAAATTATATTTCAGTATTTATGTAAATAGTTAAAATATTTACTTGACATTAATATATAGTTGTGCTATGTTTTAAACATAATTTTATTATTTGGGAGATTTATGAAACAGGAAAGCAGAAATGAACGGTTTAGAAGGTTGGCATCAAAGAGAACAAATGAAATTCTTGAAAAAATAAGGATACTCGGAAACTGCTCCAATAAGAGTTCTTATGAATATACCGAGGAAGAGGTAAATAAAATTTTCTCCGAGATTGAAAAGCAGCTCAAACTAACCAAAGCTAAATTTCTGGCTGGGAAAAGGGAGAGGTTTAAATTGTGAAGAATATGGAGAAAACGATGGCTCAAGATTTATCAAATAATGATATCGTTATTTATGCTATCTTTAAGTTGGGTGGCGTAGAGAAAAAAATCCATACAGAAGATATAGCAATGGAATGCTTTAAGTTATCTCCAGAAAAGTTTTCGTGGACATAGTCAAAATATTTTAAACAATATCCAGATAAAGAAATTGCACGAGTTACATTGAAAAACCTGAAAAGCAAAAAAAATAAGGGTCCTATATTGGTTAAAGGAAGAGCAGGTGCTACATCGGCAAGCAAAGAAACCGATGGGTGGAGATTAACTCCTGAAGGGGTGAAAAGGAGTTAAAAAATCTGTTTAAAAGTATGGACTTTATCGGTAGAAATTTTCCAATTATCTTTGATTTTGATGAAAAATATCGCTTCTTGGGATTGAAAATATTAAGATAATTTTATATCTGGGAGGTGAAAAAATGAAAATATTGAGAGGGATTTTGGGCGGTGTATGTTTTGGAATCATCGGCGAGATTTTTGGCTGGGTTATTTATGGGGTGTTATTCATGAAGTGGACGGCAGAGGCTCATCAGGTCTGGAGACCGATGGATAGCCTGCACATGCGAATAGGTATGCCGTTGGCAGATATTTTTAGCGGTCTGATGGTGGCACTTGCCTTTGCTATTTTATATAAAGGTATTCCCGGTACAGGGATTCAAAAGGGTTTGATATTTGGATTAATACTCTGGCTTGTTGCAAGATTTGCAGGAGAAATATTCTTTTATGTTATGAGCCCGATACCTTTTATGCTTGTTATCGCAGGCTGGCTGCATGGTCTTATTCAGGGATCTTTGGGTGGAATTGCTATTGTTGCCATTTATGGAAAAAGTCTGGAAGATAATTTTTGATTAAATAGTCCTATACCCTCTCCCACATTTATAATATATCATACCTCGGATTTTTTTATTCTCTTATCCACGGCTCTGTGGTAAAATAAATAAAATTTGTTTATAGACCCCATTATTTGGGATTTTATTTTGGAAATATTATAATTTGAAAGGAGAAATTTAATGGCAAAGATTTATTATGAGAAGGATGCGGATTTAAAGTATTTGAAAGGTAAGACAATTGCGGTTATTGGTTACGGGAGTCAGGGGCATGCCCATGCTCTAAATTTAAAGGAAAGTGGACAAAATGTAATTGTGGGTTTAAGAAAAGGGAGTGATTACTGGAATAAGGCAAAAGGTTCGGGTCTTAAAGTGGAAACCGTATCTGATGCTGTTAAAAAGGCAGATATTATCATGATGCTGATTCCCGATACAAAACAGAGAGAGGTCTTTGAAAACGATATAAAGCCGAATCTAAAAAAGGGGAATGCAATTGCCTTTGCCCATGGATTCAATATCCACTTCGGTCAGATTGTCCCGCCAAAAGATATAGATGTATTCATGGTAGCACCAAAGGGTCCAGGGCATCTTGTCCGCAGGGTTTATACAGAGGGTAAAGGTGTCCCATGTCTCATTGCAGTCCATCAGAATGCCACAGGAAAGGCAAAAAATATAGGACTTGCCTATGCAAAAGGCATTGGCGGGACAAGGGCAGGAGTAATTGAGACTACATTTAAAGAGGAGACCGAGACTGATTTATTTGGAGAGCAGGCAGTCTTGTGCGGCGGTGCTTCAGAATTGATAAGGGCAGGTTTTGATACTCTTGTAAAGGCAGGTTATCAGCCAGAGGTTGCCTATTTTGAGTGCCTTCATGAATTAAAACTGATTGTAGATTTAATCTATGAAGGAGGCATCAGTAATATGAGATATTCCATCAGTGAGACTGCTAAATACGGTGATATTACAAGGGGTCCAAGGGTAATAACAGATGAGACACGTAGAGAGATGAAAAAGATTTTACAAGAAATCCAATCAGGGGAATTTGCAAAAGAATGGATAGTGGAGAATCAGGCTAACCGCCCTGTTTACAACGCCCTTCTTAAAAAAGGTGCAGAGCATAAGATTGAAGAGGTCGGAGAGAAGTTGAGGAAGATGATGGGGTGGATTGGGAAAAAGATAAGCTAAATTCTACAATGCTGCAAAAACTTTTTTCTCACTTCCGTTAATTTTCCTTTTGCTCTATTTTTCAAATTACACTATGGAACAAAAAGAAAAATTAAGAAGTCGTTCAGAAAAAGTTTTTGCAGCAGTATACTTAAAGTTGACATGCGAATTTCTATAGTCTCTGATGGTTTTAGATTTATAATCCCCCTGCTCATTCTATCAGCTATAGTTATATATTTTAAATTCTTAATCCTCTCAATAGTACTCAGCATATTGACTATATTTATAATTAGTTTTTTCCGTGACCCTGAGAGAAAGATTTTAGAGGGTAAGGGGATAGTTGTATCACCTGCTGATGGCAGGGTGGTGAAGATTCAGACAGTAAAAGATGATACAATATATGGCGGGGATGCGGTTTGTATAAGTATTTTTCTCTCCATATTCAATGTCCATGTAAACCGTGCCCCTTATGAGGGTGTGATAAAAAAAGTTGTATATAATCACGGTAAATTCCTTGCCGCCTTTGATGATAAGGCATCACTTTTGAATGAGCAGAATTCAATTTTAATTGAATCCCAAAACGGGGAAAAGGTTTTGGTTAAACAGATTGCAGGGCTTATTGCAAGAAGGATAGTTTGCTGGGTAAAGGAAGGGGATAAGGTGGAAAGAGGTTTAAGATATGGTTTAATAAGATTCGGTTCAAGGGTGGATATTTTTCTGCCTCCTGATACTGAGTTAAAAGTAAAGGTTGGAGATAAGATAAAGGGCGGGATAGATGTTATAGGGAGATTAAGATAAAAAATTAGAGAGGATTTTTATGAAACTTAAAAAGGGTGTTTATATAATTCCAAGCTTGTTTACTACAGGGAATTTCTTCTGTGGATTCTATGCCATAATCTCGGTATTCAATCAGCAGTTCTATCATGCTGCAATAGCGATTATTATTGCGATTGTCTTTGACGGGCTTGATGGGAAGATTGCAAGACTCACCCACTCATCAAGTGAGTTTGGGCTGGAATACGATTCTCTCTCTGACCTCATATCCTTTGGACTTGCACCGGGGCTCCTTGTATATTCATGGGTCTTACAGCCATTTGGAAGAATCGGCTGGCTTGCGGCATTTTTATTTGTTATATGTGGCGCCTTAAGGCTTGCCCGTTACAATATTCAGGATACAACGGATGTCAGAAACCTTGACTTTACAGGGCTCCCCATTCCGGCAGCAGCAGGTGTAATCGCATCCACTGTGATAATGACAAAAGACTTCCTCTTTGTGGAAAAGATAGAGCCTTTTATACTTGTTATGACAGTTTACATCCTCGCCTTTTTGATGGTAAGCAATATAAGATACAGGAGTTTTAAAAGGCTTGATTTGAGGAAGAAAAAGCCATTTAATATTTTGGTATTTGCAATCTTGTTTATTTATATCATAGCAACTATACCAGAACTTATGATTTTTGTAATAACTGTTATATATGCCCTATCTGGTCCTGTAGAACGGCTGCTGTTTCATAAAAAGATAAAACCGGAGGAGATTGCGGATATGAATGATAAGACAATTGGAGGAAATTTGTAGGATTACCGTAAAAACCCTTTTTTTCACTTCCGTTAATTTTCCTTTTGCCCTGTTATAAATTGGTTAATTGACCAAAAGAAAAATGCGGTGGAAGGAAAAGTTTTATAATCCACCGGAAAAAGTCGTTCAAAAAAGATTTTTACGGTATTATAAACTTATGAACAATAAAATAATAATATTTGATACAACACTGAGGGACGGGGAGCAGTCTCCGGGCTTCAGCATGAATATTGAAGAAAAGATTATCATGGCAAAACAGCTTGCCAAACTTAATGTTGATGTTATTGAGGCGGGTTTCCCAATTGCATCGGAGGGGGATTTTGAGGCTGTTAAGGAGATTGCCCGGAATGTAAAAGGTCCAACCATTGCAGGACTCTCAAGGGTTATTGTCAGGGATATAGACCGTGCAGGGGAGGCATTAAAACATGCAAAGAAGGCGAGGATTCATACCTTTGTTGCCACATCGGATATTCATCTCAAATATCAATTGAGGAAGGGGAGAGAAGAGGTTCTTGATGATGCAGTAAAGGGAGTAAGGCATGCAAAAAAATATACAGATGATGTGGAGTTCTCTGCAATGGATGCAGTAAGGAGTGATGTCAACTACCTCTGTCAGGTGCTTGAGGCTGTTATAGATGCAGGTGCTACAACAGTAAATATCCCTGATACTGTTGGCTATGCAATACCGGATGAATTTGGCGGGATGATTAAGACAATCAGGGAGAAGGTATCCAATATCCATAAGGCGATTATCAGTGTCCACTGCCACAACGACCTTGGACTTGCAGTTTCTAACTCAATAAGTGCCATTCAAAATGGTGCAGGGCAGATAGAATGCACAATAAACGGCATTGGTGAGAGGGCTGGAAATGCCTCACTTGAAGAGGTGGTAATGGCACTTAAGGTGAGAAGGGATTTTCTGCGCTATGCTACAGGCATTAAGACAAAGGAGATTTATAAGACAAGCAGACTCCTCTCCACCATTACAGGAATTTCAGTCCAGCCGAATAAGGCTATAGTTGGTGAGAATGCCTTTGCACATGAGTCCGGTATCCATCAGGATGGTGTCTTGAAGGAAAGGACAACCTATGAGATTATGACCCCTCAGTCCATAGGGCTTACAAAGAGCAAGATAGTCCTCGGGAAACATTCAGGGAGGCATGCGTTTTCAAAGAGGCTGGAAGACCTCGGGATAAAGCTGGGCAAGGTGGATTTGGATAAAGCATTTACGAGATTTAAAAGACTCGCAGATATGAAGAAAGAGATATTTGATGAAGACCTTGAGGCTATTGTAGAGGATGAGATTGCAAAGGTAGAAGAGGTTTATAAACTTGAATATATTCAGACAACAACAGGAAATCAGACGCTTCCTACTGCTACCATCAAACTTAAAAAGGGGAATCAGATTATTCAGGATGCTTCCATAGGTGATGGACCTGTGGATGCTACCTATAAGGCAATAGAGAGGATTACAGGGATACCCGGAAAGCTTATCTCTTATTCAATCAGGGCAGTGACAGGCGGCAAAGATGCCATTGGAGAGGTGGTTGTAAAGGTCAATTTCAACGGCGAGATGATTATGGGAAAGGGTGCAAGCACGGATGTAATCGAGGCGAGTGCAAAGGCATATCTAAATGCAGTAAATAAAGTGGCAGGAAAAAAGTCGAGGAAGGGTGCGAAATTAAGAATTAGGAATGTATGAAATTAGTTATATCCTATTAGTATTTTAGGAAGCAGTAAAGAGAGTTCAGGGATGTAAGTAACTAAAAGCAAAACAATAATCAACGGAATTAGAAATGGCAAAGTGCCTTTTGTTACCTCCTCAAAGGAAAGCCCTGATACGGTTGATACAACATAAAGGACTATCCCTACCGGGGGCGTCAGAGTTCCAATCATCAGATTTAAAATCAGGATAATACCAAAGTGAACAGGGTCAACCCCGATTTCAGTTGCAATAGGCATTAAAACAGGCACAAGCACAATCATTGCCGCAAGGGATTCCATAAAACATCCAATAAAAAGTAAGAATAAATTGATAATTAAAAGCAATAAAAATTTGTTTAATGTTATAGAGAGTAAAAATTCTGCCAATTCCTGAGGGATCTGTTCCATTGTCATTATCCAGCCAAATAATGAGGCAGTCATTACAAGGAACATTACTATTGCCGTTGTCTCTACTGTGTTTATAAATATTTTATTGAGGTCTTTAAGATTTATTTCTCTATAAATCACGCCTCCTAATAACAAAGCATAAATAGAGGCTACAACTGCCGCCTCTGTTGGTGTAAAAATACCGAATATAATTCCACCAATTAAAATGAGCGGTGTTAAAAGGGGCAGAAAGGCTTTCTTAAAAGCATTTAAAATGGTATTTATGGATGGCTTAGGGCTTCTCGGATAATTGTTTTTAACAGCCATATAATAGACCATTATCATTAGTGATAGTCCTATGATTACTCCGGGGATAATGCCAGCAATAAACAAGGCACCAATTGAGGCACCTGAAAGAACACCGTAAAACACCATCGGAACACTCGGCGGGATAATCGGACCTATGATAGCCGAGGCAGCGGTAATACCTGTACTTAATTTCATATCATAGTTTCTCTCTCTCATCGCCTTTATCTCAATAGCCCCTAAGCCTCCTGCATCAGCAACAGCAGCACCTGACATGCCTGAAAATATCATACTTGCTATAACATTGGCATGAGCCAGCCCTCCGGGAATATGTCCAATAAGTGCATCGGCAAAGTTAAATATCCGATTCGTTATTCCAGATGTATTCATAATATTGCCGGCAAGGATAAAAAAGGGGGCTGCAAGGAGGGGAAAGGAATTTGCCGCAGATGTTATCTTTTGAGGTATGGATAAAAGAAGGTCTCCATTAATTAAGAGATATATTATCGAAGAAAGGAGTATTGATAGAAAGACTGGCGTATTCAGGAAGAGAAGAATTATCCATAGGATGAAGAAAATAGTAATTGCCATTTAGTTATAAGATTTTTTTATAGTATTGAAAAGGCTTTCAATAGAATACAGACACATAACTACTGAAGAAACTGGAACAGCCAGATATATGTATCCCCAATTAATCCATGGGATAGTAACTGCCTTTAATAATCCACCCCGCTCAATTAATGGGATAGAAATAAAAATTAAAAAAGCAAAAAGGATAATAGTCAATAATAATATGGTTAATGAGATGATTTTCTTTGCCAATGTGTTAAACCGCCGGATAAAATAGTCTATGCTGATATGAGTGCCTTTTCTATGAACAACTGTCCCACCCAAAAAGCATAGCCATATAAATATCAGACCCGCTCCTTCCTCTGCCCATACAAACGGCTCATGAAAAATATATCTCGATATTATCTGGAGGGAAATAATTGTCAGCAGTGAAGTGAATAATAATATGCAGATTGATTTTATTGTTTTGTCTAAAATATTTAATAAGGCTGGAAATATCATTATAGATTTTTCAGGCTTTGGTTTGAGAGCCTTTTAACAATATAGATACTACTTCGCCCAGTTTTTCTCTTAGCTCATCAGTGAGTTTTGCCTCAGCCCACCACTGGAAAGTTTCTTCGTTCTCATCAATATTTCCAATTTTAAATTTTTCAAGAAAAGCAAATGAAGCTATTATATCAAATAAGGTGTTTATTTCAAAAAAGTTTCATTTGCTCATCATTTACAAATAATAGATTTATACAGAAGCTGATAATAAGAAAGAGGAGGGATTTTCAGGGTGGCAGAAATTGGAGGATGAGGAGATATGAAAAATAGCCATATTTTATCTTGCATTTTAACTACCCCCTATTATTTTATCTATCTTTGATATGGGCAATATCACTCAATACCTATTTTTTATATAGGATATTCTATATTTAATATAGTTTTATAAACCCTCCAAAAGTTTGATGATTATCATCATTTTGTGGGAGGGTTTTATGAAAACAACGAAAGAATTGCTTGGCGGCAGAATTAAGGAGCTTCGGAGATTAAGGAGATTGTCTCAGGAGGAGCTATCGGAAAAGGTGGAGATAGACCCTAAACATCTTAGCAGGATAGAAGTAGGGCGGGGTTTTCCTTCACTTGATACGCTGGAAAAAATGGCTAATGCCCTAAATGTGGAACTTAAGGACTTCTTTGAATTTGCCCATGAAACAAGCGATCCAAAGGAATTGAAAAGAGTCCTTGACGGTATAGTGCGTGAGGTGGATAAGGAAAAGTTAAAATTACTGGTAAAGGTTGCAAGGGCTATGGCAAGATAGAATAATAGAAAAATTAAAGATGCCATCAGGTTCTATATCTAAAGATTTAGATGTGCATAGATAGAAAATTTTTACATCTCTTTTTCAATCTCTTCAAATAACCCTTTACCCCATTTCTGCTCAAATTCTTTGGGCAAGGATTTCAATACAGCATTCCTGAACTCATTTACATTTGGTTCAATAACCATCATTCCTGATTTCTTAAATTTTTCAATTAAATCTCTTTCAGTTTTTAATATCTCCTCATTATTGTAAGAGATTCCCTTCTTAACAGCCTCCAGTATAATTTTCTGGTCATTACTGTTTATCTTGTTCCATTTGGCTTCATTTATCAGGATTAATCGTGGTGTAATAATATGCCCTGTCAGAATAAGAAATTTCTGGACTTCGTATAGCTTTGCCTTTTCTATTGTTGGGAGGGGATTCTCCTGACCCTCCACTACATTCTGCCTCAGAGCCAGATATAATTCCGAGAAATTAAGTGGCGTTGGTCTTGCACCCCATGCCTTAGCCATGGAGAGAAAAATTTCATTTTCAGGGACCCTTAGTTTTAAATTCTTGATATCGTTCAATGAGTGGATAGGTTTATTTGATGTTGTAACATGGCGGACACCATTATAAAAAAAACCAAGCATCTTTAAACCCCTGTCTTTTAAATCCCTCTGAAACTTTTGACCTATATCACCGTTGATTACCTTTTCCAAGTGGCTTATGTCTTTCCATAGATATGGGGCTTCAAGTATGGATATGGAAGGTATCCACTGCCCAATATTTCCCGCCCCTTCTGTAACCATGTCCAAAGAGCCAAGCATTGTTGATTCAATCATCTCCCTTGATGAGCCTAACTGTCCTGATGGAAATAGCTTAATAATTACCCTTCCATTAGTTTTCTCCTTAACCTCTTTAGAAATAATCTGCATTGCCTTTATAGATGGAGTTTCCACAGGGAGTATCTCCCCCCATTTAAGCTCTACCACTTCGCTTGCAAATAAATTTGCAGGGCTTAAAAATAAAAAAACTAAAACAAATACTACTTTCCTTAAAAAATTATGAGTTGCCATAGCCTTTATTAAATTATTTTACTCCTTCTTATTCAATATCTGCTTTTATGTTATACTACTACCTAACCCAAATAAATCGGAACTAAAATAATAGACAGGATTAACAGGATAATTTTGAAATCCTGAAAGTTCTATTAGATAATGTGATATATGTCGTGGTTTATTAGAAGTAAAACCCCTAAAGAAAAATTAAAGGTAAGAAGGATTAATATCCCAGAAGGTTTGTGGCTGAAATGTGACAGCTGCAGGGAGATAATCTACAGGAGCGAACTTGACAGGAACCTTAAGGTTTGTCCAAAGTGTAACTATCATCACCGCATGAATGCCTTTGAGCGGATTGACCTGCTGATAGATGATGGAACTTTCTCAGATATAGACAGCAATATCTCTTCTGAAGATCCTCTCAGATTCAGAGATGTAAAGAGATATAAGGAGAGATTGAGAACATATACTAAAAAAACAGGTCTCAGAGATGCAGTCGTATGTGGTAAAGGAACTCTAAATGGAATAAAGGTTCAGATGTGTGTCATGGATTTTGGATTCATGGGTGGCAGTATGGGTTCAGTAGTTGGAGAAAAGGTAACCAGGGCTATTGAAAGGGCGGTATCAAAGAGAGACCCCCTTATTGCTGTATCGTGTTCAGGTGGTGCCAGAATGCAGGAGGGTATTTTGTCCCTTATGCAGATGGCAAAGACCTCATCTGCATTATCGGAACTTTACGAGGCAAAGGTTCCTTATATATCAGTATTAACTGACCCTGTAACAGGCGGCGTTACTGCCAGTTTTGCCATGCTTGGGGATATAATTATTGCTGAGCCGGGAACCCTTATAGGGTTTGCAGGACCGAGAGTAATTGAACAGACCATAAAGCAGAAACTGCCGGAAGGATTTCAGAGGTCAGAATTTTTACTTGAACACGGGATGCTTGATATGATAATACATAGAAAGGATTTGAAAAAGACCATCAGCAATATATTAAATTTATTAATTTAATTCATTCCTGGTTTTTTTTACTATAATTCATCACTAAATTTTAATTACTTTGTTATTGGGCTACAAAATTTTGTTGACATAGATATTAATAAAGGGTTAGAGTTTAAACAATTAGTGAGAGGTGTTTTAGTTTATAAAATGGAGGTTTTTAGATGAGATTAGTTTTAATATCACCGGCAGAAACAGATATTTACATGAAGCATACAAAGAAGGAGGCGAGGTCCTTCTGGTTTGCAAGGCTTTCCCTTGCAATGGTAGCCGCACTGACACCAAAGGATGTTGATGTATCAATAATTGATGAGAATCTGGATGATATAGATTTTAATGTGGATGTTGACATGGTCGGGATAACCGTAATGACAGCCCACGCACCGAGGGCTTATGAGATATCAAGAGAATTTAGAAATAGAGGCGTAAAGGTAGTTTTAGGTGGAATTCATCCTACCGCAATGCCTAATGAGGCACTACAACATGCTGATACTGTGGTTGTCGGTGAGGCAGAGGATATTTGGCAGAATGTGATTGATGATTTTAAAAGCGGAAGTCTTAAAAAAATGTATAAGGCAGCAAAGCCGTGCAGTCTTGAAAATCTGCCTCATCCGAGGAGAGACCTTTTAAAAATAAAGTCATATAATGTAGGGAATACTGTCCAGACTACTCGGGGTTGTCCATTCTCATGCGAATTCTGCTCTGTTACAGATTTCTTTGGAAGGAGTTACAGACAGAGACCGGTTGATGATGTAATAAAAGAGGTAGAAGCAATAGATAGTAGGTTTATTGCATTTGTGGATGACAATATTGCAGGGAATCCAAAATATGCTAAAGAGCTTTTTAGGAGGCTTACACCATTGAAAAAAAAATGGGGGAGTCAGGCGAGTCTCACAATGACAAAAGACCCTGAATTGATGAAACTGGCTGAGAAATCCGGCTGCGACGGGATGTTTGTAGGCATAGAGACATTATCTACGGATAATTTAGTCCAGATAAAAAAGACCTTCAATAATGTTGATAAGTATGAGGACGCAATAAAGAAATTCCATGACCACGGTATAGCTATTACTGCCAGCATAATATTCGGGTTTGATAATGACGATGAGGGGGTCTTTGAAAGGACTCTAAAGTTCTTAGAGAAAAATAAGGTGGATGTTGCCACATTCTATATATTGACACCCCTTCCGGGTACTGTATGGTCAAAGAAATTGGAAGCTGAAGGTAGAATCATAGAGAGAGATTGGGGAAAATATAACGGAGGGCATGTCCTTTTTAAACCAAAGAATATAAGCCCTGAAAGGCTTCAGGAAGGATATTGGTGGGCATTTCAACAGTTTTACTCAATTTCTTCTGTAGCAAAGAGGTTATTTCACTTTGAGCAAAATCGTTTCTTAAGCACACTCTTTCTGAATATAGGTTTCAGACGGATGGTGAACAGACTCCCTGAAGGGAGACTCTCGCCTCTATCAAATCTGCTTACTACCCTCAATAAAACTATACCAACAACACCTACTGAAAACCTGATTCCACATGCAATAGAGATAGTTAAGGACAGGGCACAGGAGGCAATGGATAAGATTGATTATTTTCTTAAAGTACAGATAAAGAAGAATGAAAAATTACAGACTCTATTGATTGATTTAGAAGGTGTATTGGATAAGATTACAGCAAATACCCTCAGGAAAAAAATAGTAAGAGCAATAAAAGAAGGGAGGCTTGATATTGGATTAAATTTCAAAAATGTAAGCTACATAAATCCAGCAGCTTTGAATATACTATTCAACAAAAGGATAGCTTCTGTTCTGGAGAAATACGGAATAAAGATAAGGCTTTATAATATTGAGGCTTCTATCAGAGAAAATATTTTAGAGTTGGTTGGCGAGATGAATTTGCATTTTGAAATATGTGAAGCAGTTCCTCTGACTATTTAATTGATACTGAAAAAAGTCATTTTTCAGTGTGAACTAATACATATAATTTTTATAATACTTATTCGTTTCGTTTAACACTGATATTGCAGCGCTGGTCATTATTGCCTTCAGGTTATCCCCATCAGGAAGTTCAATCATTGTAGCCAGCATCTTATCCTTTTCTCTGTTCATGTCCTCTATAATTGTATACATTCTGTCAAAATCTATTTTTTCATTATTTAATGCATTTCTATATATGTCCAGTGTAGCAATCAGTCGCTCCAGAGAATTGACTGCATTCTTTCTTAATGCCTGCCATTCTGCAGATTCCTTATTCTTTAACAAAGAGTGAGTTGTCTCTCTATGATGCTCGGACTCCGCTATCTGCTGCCTTTTTCCTTCCTTCTTGGTTTCACTAAGGAATTTTTCAAATCCCTTAATATCTTTTTTCTCAACCCTGTCGGAAGAATCCGATTGTTCAACGCTAATAGGGGAACCCTTCTTCATTAAATTATCAAATTTAATCTTCATTTCAAAATTACCTCCTATATAAACACGAAAGATCTTCAGCACTATTTGTTTTCATAATATAACCACAATATAAAAATGTCAATAGTTTTGAGGAGGTGGTGTTGATTTCTTCTTCAATTATGGTATAGTGTTAAAAAATATTTTACACTGAGGATAAAATGGAAAAAAGGATAAGGGTTCTGGCGAGGGTTAAGGAGAGTCAGGCAGAATCAAAGGAGGTTGTAGAAACGAGATGCAAATCAAAAGAGGTGTTCTATGCAAATGACCCTAATATTGAATGGTACAAACAAAATATACCCTGCATGTATGCCTGTCCTGCAAATACACGAGTCCCTGAATATCTTGATTCCATATCAAGAGGAGATTTTGATAAAACCTATCTTATAAATAGGACTGATAATGTTTTTCCGCATACACTTGGAAGGGTCTGTTCCCATCCATGTGAAACAGCCTGTAGGCACGGTTTTGAAGGGCTTGGGGACCCTGTATCAATCTGCTGGCTAAAAAGGGCAGGTGGAGATTACAGGGGAAAAGGGAAAATAAAACTTGAGGCATCAAAAAAAAAGACAGGTAAAAGGGTTGCAATTGTAGGTGGTGGACCTGCTGGGTTAACACTGGCAAATGATTTAGCCCTCTGGGGGCATAATATAACCGTATATGAGGCGCTTCCTATAGCAGGAGGTATGCTCTACAGTGGTATTCCTGCCTTCAGATTGCCGAGGTCTTTAGTTCAGGATGAGATAAAGGACATTATAAATCTTGGGATAGACCTGAAGTTAAATGTAAGAATCGGCAAGGAAATAACTCTTCAGCAACTTAAAGATAGTAATGGTGCGGTATGTATTACAATCGGCTGTATGTTACCTGTAAAACTTAATATCCCTGGCGAGGATTATCAGGGTGTGGTGCCGGGGCTTGACTTTATGATGCAGGTCAATACAGGAAAACTGAAGGGGATAAGGGGAACGGTAGTTGTAATCGGGGGGGGATTTACAGCAATGGACTGTTCAAGGACTGCCTTGAGACTCGGTGCAGAAAAATCAATAGTACTCTACAGAAGGACAAGGAACGAGATGATGGTGGATGAGAGGGAATTAAAAGAGACATCTCTTGAAGGTGTGGAGTTTCAGTTTCTTGTTTCTCCACTCAATATAATATCAAAAGCATATCCCGAGCGCCAGCGAGGGAACGGTGAAACGGTATCTGAGATAGAATGTGTAAAAAATAAGTTGGGTGAACCTGGCCCAGACGGGAGGAAAAAGCCCGTCCCGATAGAAGGCTCAAACTTTAAGATAAAGGCAGACTGGATTATTCCTGCAGTCAGCCAGCAGTCAGACCCATCCCTACTTCCTTCAAAACTCAATATAAAAACTGAAAAGGGCATGGCAACAGTGGACAAAAATACCTACATGACATCTGAAAAGGGGGTATTTGCATGTGGTGATTTTGTATCAGGACCAAGGAATATAATAAGTGTAGTAGGTGAGGCACACAGGGTTGCAAGGGCTATAGACCTCTACTTAACAGGACAGAAAAGGATAAAAGAAAAGGTTGCACGGATTGTATTTAAACAGGGTGGGCTCAGGAGCATCACCCAATGGAAGGCAAATAATCAGGATATCTATGATGTAATACCAAGAAAAGAGATACCATCGTTAAAGAAGGAGCAGAGGAGAGGACTGGAAAAAGAGGTAGATTTAGGATACAAGAAGGAGACAGGACAGATGCAGGCAGACAGGTGTTACCTCTGCAATCATAACATTCAGATAGATGGAAATGAATGCATACTCTGTGCAAACTGTGTTGATGTATGCCCATATAATTGTATAAAGATGGCGAGAAAAGACCAGGTAATGGTTAAGTTCAGTGCAGATTTTAAAAACGAAAATCTTGATGTCTTCTACATGCTTATTGACGAAGAGAAATGCATCAGATGTGGACTTTGCCTTGATGTATGCCCAACCGCATGTCTGTATATGGAGAAGTTCCAGTTTGAGAAGGAGTTTGTTGAATGAGAAAGTTTCAACATTTATAATGTTAGGAGTATATGACAGGAAGGGATAGAAATGTTATTATTGGACATTATAAAAAACAGGAGAAGTATAAGGGAATTTAAAAAGAGGGAGATACCTGAGGATATTATTAAGAAATTGATAGATGCAATTATCTGGGCTCCCAGCGCGGGAAATTTACAGTCGAGGTTTTTTTATTTTGTATTTAATAACGAATTAAAAAGAAGGCTTGTCAGGGCGGCACTGGAACAGGAATTTATTGCAGCCGCACCTCTTTCAGTGGTTGCTTGCTGTGATTATCATATAACCAGACGGTATGGTAAAAGAGGTAAGGAGTTGTATTCCATACAGGATGTATCGGTAAGCATACAGAACCTCATGCTTGTAGCGTATGAACAGGGGCTTGGCAGTGTATGGGTTGGGGCATTCAGGGAGGAAGAAGTAATAGAGATTCTCAGCATCCCTCTGCATTTAAGACCTATTGCTATTATCCCTATTGGCTATCCTGATGAAGAGCCGATTCCACCATCAAGGGTATCAAGAGAAATGGCAATAAAAACTATTCAGTAACCATTTGGCACGAGTTAACAAAAATCAAGGTCCTTTTATGTCCAATCAGATTCGCGTCCGTTTTGCACCGAGTCCTACCGGTCACCTTCACATGGGAAATGTAAGAACCGCACTCTTTAACTATTTATTTGCTAAAAAACATAACGGCAGTTTCATACTAAGGATTGAAGATACAGATTTTGACAGGGTTAAAAAGGAATATGAAGATAGTATCTTGGAAGATTTAAAATGGCTGGGGCTTAACTGGGATGAAGGTACAGACTGCGGTGGTGATTACGGGCCATACCGTCAATCAGAGAGGATTAATTTATATCGGGAACATGCAGATAGATTATTGAATGAAGGCAAGGCTTACCAGTGCTTCTGTTCTCCAGAAGAGCTTGAGAGAAAGAGGAAGGAATCTTTATCAAAGGGACTTCCTCCACGCTATGACGGTAAATGCTGTAATCTTTCAAGAGAAGAGATTGTCAGTTACGAACAGAAAGGAATCAAGCCATCTATAAGATTTAAAGTTGAAACCGGATTGATAGAATTTGAAGATATGGTGAGAGGAAAAATGACATTTAAGGGTTCGGATATAGGGGACTTTGTAATACTCCGTTCAGATGGTGTAGCAGCCTATAATTTTGCAGTAACTGTGGATGACGCCCTTATGAAAATAACCCATGTAATAAGGGGCGAAGACCATCTCTCAAACACACCGAGACAGATTCTTTTAAATCAGGCAATGGGTTTTGATATACCTGAGTTTGCCCATCTCTCAATGATATTGGGATACGACAGAACACTCTTAAGCAAAAGACACGGTGCGGCATCTTTAAAAGAACTTAAAGGAGAAGGGTATTTGTCAGAGGCGGTTATCAACTATCTGTCATTACTCGGATGGTCTAATCCCCCCCTTCCCCCCTTTACTAAAGGGGGGCGAGGGGGGATTAGAGAGATTATGCCACTGAATGATATTATAAAAAACATTTCGATAGAAAGAGTCTCAAAAAGTCCTGCTGTATTTGATATTAAAAAATTAAAATGGATTAACAGCCATTATATAAGAAACAAAGATATTGCTGAATTAACTGAATTAGCCCACCCCTTTTTAACAAAGGCTGGTATCTCGGTTGATACTGTTGATAAAAATTGGCTCTATAAAGTAGTGGATACTATCAGAGATAATATAGAAACCCTCTCAGAAATTGATAAATATGCAAGGATATTTTTTGATGAAATTATTAAAATTGATTCAGAAAATTTAGAAATTCTAAAGGATAATACAGTAGTTGAAGTATTAAAATCCCTTAAGGATAGGATAGAGAAAGAGGAGAATATTACAGAAGAAATTGCTGATAAAATTATTTTGTATATAAAAGAGAAGGCGAATATAAAAGGCAAAAAACTCATGATGCCTATACGAATAGCCCTTACTGGAAAAACAGAAGGACCTGAGTTAAAAAAGATAATGTCTGTTCTTAGGAAAGATGAGATGATTAAGAGGATAAACTTAGCTCAAAAACCAATTGCAAATACCTAAAAATATTAACAATTTCTTAAGACTGACTCATGCCCAAAATCAAACATCTCCCACATCTCAACCTCATTTTCTTCTACCAATTTATATCCATAGCATTTTAATACCGTTCAATGCTTTGTGAAAGGAGCTGTCATGACACAATGTTTGCCTACCATGAATATCATTCTCACGAAAGTGGGAATCCATAATGATAGATTCCTGCTTCCGCAGGAATGACAAAGAGGGGAATCTCAAACGCTGTGACAGATGGCGTTTAGGTTGACAATCCCCCTCGTTATAATCGGTCTCTATTTCTGGATGAGGAGCATTACTATTACAGGCGGTTACGGAGATGTCTCTCCGACCATCTTTTCCTTTTTCAAAACAATCTTGAAGATAATTACCGCTGCTGGTTTCTATCTCAAAATAATGATTTTCCCTTATCCACATCAGCCCTTCATTGGGACCTTGCCTTCTTCTTTTCCCTTCCTTACGCCTGCCGGACTACTTTTGCTCTTAGTGTTTGGTGGGATGGTCTTGGCTCTGATTCGACGGGAGGCTCTGGTGGGCGTCTGTCTGGTATTTACGCTGGCTGTCCTTGCCCCAGCCGTATTCCTCGCTGTTCTCCCCGTTGCCACCACGGTGGCAGCCAAGCGGTATGTGTATGGACCTTCCGCAGGATTCCTGATCGTAGCGGCATGGCTGATTCTGAAAAGTTCCGATATCCTCTCATCGACGATAGGTTGGCCGCAACGCAAGATCTGGGTCGTAACGGGACTTCTGTGTGGTATCCTCATGACGGTGTGGGGATGGGAAAACCGGCATCGGAATGCGGTATGGCGAAGCCCGATTACATTTTGGGAAGTGGTAGCATTGAATCCTGACAACTTTGTAGCCCATTACAATCTGGGAGGGGCATTGCGCAACATGGGAAAGATAGATGAAGCAATCTTTCATTTTTCGGAGTCGCTCCGTTTAAAACCAGATTATGCAGATACCAGCAACAACCTGGCGAATCTCCTCATGTCGAGAGGGCGCTTCAATGAGGCTGTTTCCCTTTACAATGACGCATTGAAGTATAAACCGGACAACGCCGATGTCTATTACAACCTTGCCATTGCATTGGAAAAGCAGGGAAATCCTGACAGTGCCATAGAGCATTATTATGCCGCACTTAAGATTGATCCCAAATCTCCTGTTTACCACAACAGCCTTGGAAATGCCCTGGTTGATCAAGGGAAACACAGCGATGCCATTGTCCATTATTCTGAGGCATTAAAGATAAAACCGGATTATGCAGAGGCACACTACAATATGGGAAATGCCTTAGTCAGGCAAGAAAAATACAGAGAATCCATTTACCATTATATGGAGGCAATAAAGATTAAACCAGACTACATCGAGGCACATAACAACCTTGGTGGTGCTTACGCAAAACTGGGACAATGGGATGATGCCCTTAAGAAATGGAACGATACATTATCTATCAACCCTGACCATCAGGTGGCAAGACAAAACCGTGATGCAGTGATGAAAATGCTGGGGCAGTGAACCCCGCACTTGCTCCATTGTTCAATCCCTTGCCTTTTCATAGCCAACCTGATAATATTTCTACAATTATAATCCACTTTTTAAATTCATGAGCGGTATCTTATATATAGTCAGCACACCCATAGGAAATCTTGAGGATATCACCTTAAGGGCATTAAGGATTCTGAAAGAGGTTGATTTGATAGCGGCAGAGGATACGAGAAGAACCAAGGGACTTCTTACCCATTATGGAATATCAAAACCTTTAACCAGCTACTTTAGTCATAACGAAAAAGAAAAGGGCGAGTATCTATTGAATAAATTGAAGGATGGAAAGAATATAGCCATTGTTTCAGATGCTGGAACCCCCGGCATATCAGACCCTGCCTACTATCTGATAAGGCTTGCCATGAACAATGATATAAAGGTCCATCCTGTCCCCGGTCCCACAGGTGTTATTGCTGCACTGTCAACAGCAGGATTACCTACAGATAGATTTATCTTTGAGGGATTTCTGCCGAGGAAGGCAGGTAAAAGACATAAAAGATTGGAGTCCTTTATAAATGAAGAAAGAACAGTTATAATATATGAATCTCCGTATAGAATCATTACTACCCTTCAGGAGATAAAAGATATACTCGGTAACAGATTTGTGGCAATAGTAAGAGAATTGACAAAGATTCATGAAGAGGTTATACGGGGAACACTGGATGAGGTCATACAGAAATTAAAAGGCAGGGCGATAAAGGGGGAGATAATATTAGTTATTAGCTGTGCAGAATTCTGATTTTAACTGAGAAGGGAATTGAATTAATATTTTTATGAAATGTGGCAAAGTTTATCTGATTGGTGCAGGACCAGGTGACCCCGGACTACTAACACTTAAAGGGAAAATGTGTATTGAGGAGGCTGATGTAATTGTATATGATCACCTGGTTAATGAGAAATTGTTAAAATATGCCAAAGAGGGGGTTGAGGTGATATATGTTGGAAAGGTAGCAGGAAAACATATCAAATCTCAGGAGGAGATAAATTCACTGCTTGTGGATAAGGCAGGGCATGGGAAGATAGTTGCAAGACTTAAAGGTGGGGACCCCTTTATATTTGGCAGGGGGGGTGAGGAGGCATTAGAACTGGTGAATAACAGGATACCATTTGAAGTAATACCTGGAGTTACTGCTGCCATTTCAGTTCCTGCCTATGCGGGGATACCACTCACTCACAGGGATTTTAATTCATCGGTAGCATTCATCACAGGACATGAATACCCTTCAAAGGATGGGTCAAATATGGCGTGGGATAGAATTTCTACCTGTATAGATACATTGATATTTTTCATGGGTGTGAAAAATCTGCCGAATATTATAAAAAATTTAAGAGATAAGGGGAAAGCCCCTCGTACACCTGTAGCGGTTATAAGGTGGGGAACCACACCACTGCAGAAAACTGTGGTAGGCAGGCTTGATAATATCGTAGAAAAGGTTAAAAAAATGAAAATGAAACCACCAGCTATAATAGTTATAGGTAGTGTGGTAGCATTAAGGGATAAATTAAACTGGTTTGAGAAAAAACCACTCTTTGGGAAAAAGATACTTGTAACAAGACCTGAGAATCAGGCAGAGAATTTTATAGAACTCTTTGAAAGGGAAGGTGCTGTTCCGATATGTTTTCCTACCATAGAAACTGTCCCACCTGATTCATGGGATGCCCTGGATGGTTCTATAAAGAGACTTGGTAATTATAAGTGGGTAATATTCACCAGTGTAAATGGTGTAAGATATTTTATGAAAAGACTTAAGGTCAATGGAAAAGATATAAGAGAGCTAAAGGGGATAAAGATATGTGCCATTGGACCAAAGACATCGGCAGCCATAGAGTCTCTTGGAATAAGAGTTGATGCTATGCCAGAAGAATATATTGCAGAGGGTGTAATTAAGGAGATGAAAAGCCAGATAATAAAAGGAGAAAGAATACTCCTCCCGAGGGCTGCTGTAGCAAGAGACCTCCTGCCGCAGGAATTTAAAAAGATGGGGATTGAGATTGATGTTGTGGATGTCTATAAGACCATAAAGCCTGAAAAAAAGGTAAGTGAAATAAAGGAAATGCTCAAAGGGGGAGAGATAGATGTTATAACATTCACATCATCGTCTGCAGTAAAAAACTTCATTTCCTATTTTGACAGGAATGAGAGAAAAATGCTTAAAGGAGTAGCAATTGCAAGTATAGGACCTGTTACAGCAAGGACAGTAAAGGAATCCGGATTAAAATCTGATATTGTATCAGATAGATATACAATTGAAAGATTTACTGAAAAAATAATTGAGTATTTTAAGACTGCTTAAACATTTAATTGTTTAAGCTGTTCTACAGAGGAGGTAATATGGGATTTCCAACTGTTAGAATGAGGAGATTAAGAAGGAATGAAAATTTGAGGAAGATGGTCAGGGAGACCTCTCTCTCTCCGGATAACCTCATCTATCCATTATTTGTCAAATTCGGTAAGGGGGTGAAGGAAGAGATTAACTCAATGCCTGGCAACTACCATCTCTCTGTAGATATACTATCAAAAGAGTGCAAGGAGATAAAAAATCTCGGCATCCCTGCTGTCATACTCTTTGGTATCCCTGAGAAAAAAGATGATGCGGGGTCAGAGGCATATAATCCCAATGGAATTGTCCAGAGGGCAATAAAGGAGATAAAATCTGCAATTTCTGATTTAATAGTTATAACGGATGTATGTATAGACGAATACACATCACACGGGCATTGTGGTGTTGTGAGGGGAAACGAGATATTGAATGACCCAACGCTGGAACTCCTATCAAAGATGGCACTAACCCATGTTAAAGCAGGCGCTGATATGGTTGCACCTTCTGATATGATGGATGGGAGGGTTGGTGCTATAAGGAAGACACTGGATGAAAAGGGTTTTACAGATATTCCAATCATGTCCTATGCAGCCAAATATGCCTCGGCATTTTATGGTCCATTCAGAGAGGCATGCGATTCATCACCAAAATTTGGAGATAGAAAATCCTATCAGATGGATAATGGAAACAGCAATGAGGCACTACGGGAGGTAGCATTGGATATTGAAGAAGGTGCAGATATTATCATGGTCAAACCTGCAATGGCATACCTCGATATTGTAAGGAGGGTAAAGGATGAATTCAATGTTCCGGTTGCTGCATACAATGTCAGCGGCGAATATTCCATGGTTAAGGCTGCTGCTGAAAAGGGGTGGGTAGATGGGGAAAAGATTATGATGGAGATACTCCTCAATATTAAAAGGGCTGGGGCAGATATGATTCTGACATACTTTGCAAAAGATGCCGCCAAGATTTTAAACAAATAAAATATAAGAATTAACACTTAGACACAGACTTACACAACTCCGTATTTAATACGGGGGAAAATAAATATTTTCCTTTGTGTCCTTCGTGTCTTTGCAGTGCGAGTAGGATTTTCAGATGAAACTGTTTTTGTTGCTTATACTGGTTGGTCTGATTATATTTATATCCATTCAAGGTTTCTTGAAGTTTTTTTATAGAGACCCGGTAAGAGTTCCTCCACAAATACCAAATATTATCCTGTCTCCAGCAGATGGAAAAATCTGTTATATAAAACACATCAAATCCGGAGAGGTAATCTTTTCAAAAAAGAACAGACGCAGTATAAATATTTCCGATATGCTGCAGAATAAAATTGACACTACTCAGAATTATATTTTAATTGGTATTCAGATGAGCTTTTTCAATGTTCATTATCAGAGGTCTCCAATTGATGGAGTGGTTTATGATAAAAAGTATATTCCAGGGGAGTTCCTTGACATAAATTTAAGCCGTAAGATACTTGAGTTTGAAGGGGAGAGAAATGTTACCTATATCAAGGGCAATGATGAGAAAATATTAGCAATCGTCATACAGATTGCCAGCAATTCGGTCAGGAGGATTGAAAGCTTTGTAAATTTAAATGACAGGATTAAGAGGGGTGATAAGATTGGCATGATAAAATTTGGCTCGCAGGTTGACCTGATAATCCCTGCCAAAAATGTAAGACTTAAGGTCTCTGAAAAATCGAGGATTAAGGCAGGAGAGACAATAATCGGCGAGTACGGAAATGGCGAGAACAAATAGGATTGTGATAGGATTTTGCAGGGAAGTATCAATGATTCATGCTATCTCTACCCTTATAAAAAGTGGTTTTGAGGTTATTGCCTTCGATTCCATAAATTACTCCCCTGGCTTACATATTCGAGGTTTAAAGGACAGGTTTATTGATGGAGATATTGAAAAGGATGAGAACCGTTATATAGACTTCCTAAAGAAAATCGGAGAGAAATATCCCGACTCAATATTATTAACTGGAGATGATTATACAAGCCATGTTATCTGCAAATATCAGGATAAGCTAAAGACATATTTTAATTTCCTGACTCAGGACTATGAGACCTTTAAAACAATTACCAATAAATATCTGCTTTCAAACCTTGCCCGAGAGAATAATTTAAAAGTCCCTTTTACATCGGAGCTAAACGGCATTGATATTAAGGGTTTATTATATCCTCTGATGATAAAACCAAAGGTTGGTGCAGGCGGTAGAAAACAGATTAAATGTCTTTCAGCTCCACAGATTGAATCCTTTATAAAATCAGGTAATAATTTGAGTGATTACTTTGTTCAGGAGTATGTAGATGGTTCGGTCTCTAATCTCTATACTGTCAATCTGCTAATGGACAGAGGCTCAAAGCCTGTCTGTGCCTTTTCAGCCAATCGTCTAAATGTATTCAGGTCAAAACAAATTTCTGAAGGGGTAACGACATTTATCAAGAGTGTCAATCTTGATAACCTTATTAACGACAGCATTAATTTTCTTGAAAAAATTAAATGGGTAGGTATTGCTGAGTTGGAATTTAAAAAGGACAATAAGGATGGTGAATTTAAATTACTGGAGATAAATCCCAGATTATGGTCATGGGCAAGACTGGCATCAATATCAGATGTGAATTTCCCCCGGTATTATGTTTCAACATTGTTAAATGAAAATCCCCCCTCTTCATCTCCCTCTTATAAAGGGGGAGAATTGGGGGGTAAAACCTTTTGTTTTAAAGAGGATGTCTATTATCTGAGGATAATGTCTGACCTTTATTCAAATATATTCAGGCTATTAAACCGAGAATGTTCTTTAATGGAATTTTTAAGGCAGATTTTTCAACGGTTAAAACTGATTATTTCAGGAAAGCTGTTTATAGAGAGATCTGAAAATTTTAGATGGCTATACTGCTATCTGCAGCAGAGAAAAGAGTATGTATAAAAAAATCTTGGCAATAGTCCCTGCATATAATGAAGAAGATTCCATTACCGCTGTTATAGATGATATAAAGAGTCATCTTCCAGAGGCAGATATAGTGGTTATAAATGATGCATCAATTGATAGGACAGCCGATGTAGTAAGAGCAAAATCAGTGGTAAGATTAATTGACCTTCCGATAAATCTCGGAATAGGCGGTGCGGTTCAAACAGGTTTTCGTTATGCCTTAAAGGGCAACTATGATATCGCAGTTCAGATAGACGGCGATGGTCAGCATATGGCATCGGAGGTAAAGAAGGTGCTGACACCTGTTGCGAATGGTGAAGCTGATATGGTAATCGGCTCCCGTTACTTAGAAAAAAAAGGATTTCTATCGTCACCTTTGAGAAGGCTGGGGAATTTTATCTTCAAAATTGTAAATTCCACTTTGATTCAACAGAAAATAACAGACAACACATCAGGTTTCAGGGCATATTCAAAAGAGGCTATAAGATTTCTCACCCGTTACTACCCGAGTGACTATCCTGAACCGGAATCAGTTGTATTGCTCGCAAAAAACGGATTCAGAATCAAAGAAGTCCCTGTTATAATGAAGGAAAGGACTGCAGGTGAATCTTCTATAACTCCGTTAAGGACGGTTTACTATATGCTCAAGGTAATGCTTGCAATATTTGCCAGATTCAGCCGATAAAACATGAGGCAATCAAGGATATTTTTAAAAAAATTTTAAGGTTAACACCCTTTCTCATAGATAACGTTGAAAAGGTTAATAATTATTGTAAAAAATTTGGAGAGTGAAGGAATTACATGAGAATTGAGCTTATCGGCATCCTATTCTAAGGTTTGCTGGCATACTCAGTAATAGAGAGGCGGATGAAATGCTGAAAGTAATAGAGGATGAGTTTGAAAGGATAAATTTAGATGAATGGAAAGATTAGCCTTGACCTATATAATTCTTCAAGTTGTGTTTCTTCGTCTCCGCTTTCTATCCAAGAGCCAAATACTAATTTAATGCTGGTAAATTGATCTTCAACTATTGCTTCACTTTGAGCAATTGGAAGTGATACGGTTCCATAAAGTGTAGATAGTTCTTGGACGCTGATGGTTGAAGGTATCAAACAACTGGACTCTTGAGATTGAACTATAGCAACATTTTCTGAAACAAAAATAATATCATTTAACATCGTACTCACCCTCCTGTTCTATAATTGCCGAATAAAAAGGTTTATGACGAACCCACCTAAAAAAGCGATCAGTAGATATAAATCCAATCTCAATAGGACCACCACAAGTTGGTGGACCAAATTTGAATTTTTCTACTTTTACAGTAAAAAAAATGGACTTCCCCCGAAATAGCGGACACACCGAAAGGTTAGGTTATAATACAACCTTAGGAGGTGTGAAATGCAAGAGAAAAGAAGGAACAGG
>MHDI01000098.1 GCA_001804915.1 Nitrospinae bacterium RIFCSPHIGHO2_02_FULL_39_82
ACTGTCTGGTATTATTTGCCCTAAGTATAATCTAATCTTGCCTTTTATTCATCCTTATTTTTATTCTATTACATACCTCCCTAATCCAAAACTCGTCCCTTTACCAACATGCAATAATTCCCCTAATTTGACAAAGGGTATAAATTCGTTCAGCTCTCCTTCAAAACTCACTTTTCCGATAAAGCCGCCCATTTTCATTCTTATATCCTGTCTTGCAGAGTATCTCTCCCAGTCATACCACCTCGTGGTTCTATCTTTCATTTTCACTTCCTGCGCCCTTTTAATCAATCCCCTAAAGTCAAGGTTAAGCCTTTCTCCAAAGTGAAAGTATGAGAGGGTTGATATGCGGCGGAGGAGACTTCTTATTAGGTGATGAAATTCTAAATCCACTACGAGGTCTTCATTCACAACTATGCGTGAAGGGGTGAGAAAGTTTAGAGTTATGAGTTTTGACCCCTGCTTGAAACTTACAGGGGCAGGGTTTTGAGTTAAGACATTTGAAATAGACTGAAGATGTGATGGAAAGGATTTAAGTTGTTTGTCTGAAGAGTTGTATATTTCTTTTCCATCAAAGGAAACCTCTTTTATTTCGTATTTACCCCTTCCTTTGCCAATACCTATCTTACCGAGTTCTTCAAATGTATATATAAAATATGGCAAATAATCAATAGCCTTTCCTATTAAAATTAGATTGAAGGTAAGGGTTTCGCCGGGATTGTAAAGCCTTTTTTGTTCAAGAGGAGGCTCTATTATAAAAGGGTGAGGGGCTTTTTCGTATTTGCGGAGGATTTCTGAATTTTCAGATGGCGGGGTTTCAAAGACATAGGAGTATATACATTTTGCTTTCAGCATGCATTCATCGCAGTCTTTATTCTTTATTGCACAAACAACTTTTTTAAAGGCATTGCCAAAGCCACCCCGCAAGGTTGAGCCCTTATAGGCAGGAAGATTAATGACATCAAGTGCATTCAGGGTCAGGACAAATTTTATCATCTATAATTCCTGGTTTACTCTCAACCTCTCATGGGTTATGAAGAGATACATTTATTACAATAAATCTTTGATAAGAAATTGCCTTCATGAAGGTAATTATAGACATATGAAAATGGGTGTCAATTTAAAAATTTGTGAGAAAGAGGGAATAAAAAAAATAATATTATGCGACCTTTTTGCTTTGGATTTTATTGTATGGGATATGTTTGTATGCTACAATTTTTTTCATGATAACTGTTGATAAGGCATTTCAGATTGTAATGGAAAAGGCTGATGTTATAGAGAGGGTAGAGATTGTTGGATTTAATAGTGCTAATGGAAGGGTTATAGCTGAGGACATTTTTTCAGACATAGACATACCGCCTTTCAATAAATCTTCTATGGATGGTTATGCTGTTATATCCAGCGATTTGAAAACTGTACCTGTAGAATTAGAGGTTATTGAGGAGATACCTGCCGGTTATTTCCCCACAAAGAGGGTGATAAATGGAACTGTTTCAAAGATTATGACAGGTGCCCCTGTGCCAGAAGGTGCGGATACAGTGGTTATGGTGGAAAATACGGAATTATTGAAAAATGGGAAGGTAAAAATTTTATCAAAGGTAAAAAAGGGTGAAAATATATCATCTAAAGGAGAGGATGTAAAAAAGGGGGATAAGATTCTATCAAGAGGAACTACTTTGAGGTGTCAGGAAATATCAATGCTTTCTGCTACAGGTCATACCAGTATAAGTGTTATCAGCCGCCCAAGGGTCTCTATATTGGCTACAGGCTCAGAATTGGTTGAGCCTGATAAGGGGCTAATGCCAGGACAGATTAGAAATAGTAATAGTTACTCACTTTTTGCCCAGTGTCAGAATTCCGATATAAATCCAGATTATCTCGGCATAGCTATTGACGAGGAGGCAGATTTGAGGGGTAAGATTAAGAAAGGCATCAATTCAGATGTGTTTCTAATATCAGGTGGGGTTTCAATGGGAGATTATGACATCGTCCCTTCTATATTGAGGGAGTGTGGGATTAAGATTGAGTTTGAGAGGGTTGCAATAAAGCCCGGCAAGCCTTTTCTATTTGGGACAAAGGGGAAGACCTTGATATTTGGTTTGCCTGGAAATCCTGTATCCACACTAATAATATTTGAGATATTTATAAAACCTGCATTGAAAAAAATGTCAGCTAATTCAGCAAACACCAATTTTGCAGGAAAGGCTAAACTGGAAAAAGTCTTTGAAAGAAGGAAGGCTGGAAGAGAGGAGTATATACCTGTTGCAATTACCCGTTCAGGAGGGGAGGCGAGGGCAATGCCTGTAAAGTTTAATGGCTCAGCAGATATGATGGCACTTACAAAGGCAAATGGATTATTAATCATACCAATTGGCATTGATAAGTTAAATGCTGGTGATATATGTGATGTTATATGGTTTTCTGCCACCGACCCATCATATATGCCTGCCTGAGTTAAAGTGTCAAAGTGTCAGAGTATCAGAGCATCAAACAAAGTAGTTAATCTTTGACACTATGACACTATGATACTAATATGTTCCACCGAATGACATTCAGGGGTGGAATTCATACCCCGGAAGAAAAGGACAGGACTAAAGGTCTTCCAATTCAGACTGCCCCTCTTCCCCCAAAAGTAGTTATACCATTAAGTCAGCATTCAGGTGCGGTGTGTGAGCCAGTGGTTAACAAAGGGGATGTTGTAAAAAAGGGGCAGAAAATTGGTGAAGGTAAGGGGCCTGTTACCTCAACTATCCATTCCTCTTTATCTGGCAAAGTAGTGGATATATCACCACATCCTCATCCATTTGGCAGTAGCGTCTTATCGGTTGTAATTGAGTCTGATGGAAAGGATGAATGGACACCTGTTTTAAAGGAGAATGAAGATTATCTATCCTTTGATACACAGAAACTTAAAGAAATTGTCAGAGAAGCAGGGATAGTAGGTCTGGGTGGGGCACAGTTTCCAACCCATGTAAAATTATCACCACCTGATGGGAATGGGATTGAATATGTGATATTGAATGGTGCAGAGTGTGAGCCATTTGTTACTTCTGACCACAGGCTGATGGTTGAAAAAAGTTCAGAGATAATTGAAGGACTGAATATTATCATTAAAATACTCTCTGCAAAGAAGGGATTTATCGGAATAGAAAAAAACAAGCCTGATGCAATATCAACTTTCAACTCTCAACTTTCACGACCCACTATCGTGGGTACCCCGAACTCTCAACTTGAGGTGGTTGATTTAAATATAAAATATCCTCAGGGTTCGGAAAAACAGCTTATAAAGTCTATAGTAAACAGAGAAGTTCCTGCAGATAAACTCCCTGTTGATATAGGGGTAGTGGTTAATAATGTTGGAACAGCCTATGCTGTTTATGAAGCAGTAAGGTATGGAAAGCCGCTCATTGAAAGGGTTATTACAATAACAGGTAATGGGGTTAAAGAGCCACGAAACTTGCTGGTAAGAATCGGGACATCCTTTGATTTTCTGATTCAAAACTGTGGTGGATTTGCAGGAGAACCTGAAAAAGTTATAATGGGTGGGCCGATGATGGGTATAGCCCAGTATACCCTTGATGTCCCTGTGATAAAAGGGACTTCAGGTATAGTGGTCTTCTTAAAGGAATCTACCTCCCCTCACCCCTCCTTACAAAGGAGGGGATTAAGGGGAGATGAATATCTGCCGTGTATAAGATGCGGAAGGTGCATTGATAGCTGTCCGATGGGTATAAGTCCAAACCTGTATGGACTATATGCTGAGCGTGGTATGATTGAGGGAGGAAGGGATTTTATTGATGAGGCACAGAAATGGGATGTAATGGACTGTATTGAATGCGGGATATGCTCTTATGTATGTCCTTCAAACAGACCTCTGGTGCAGTTCATAAAATATCTTAAGTCAGAGGTGAAGAAAAAAACAAAGAATGGAAAAAGATAAAAAATCCGAAATTCAGCTTTTATTAACCCCTCCTCCCCATATAAAGGCAGAAGAGTCTGTCAGGGGTCTGATGTCTTCGGTTATTATCGCCCTCATTCCCACTACCATTACAGGTATATATTTTTTTGGCATCCCTTCTATTGTAACTATATTTGTAGCTGCAGTATCATCTATTCTTTTTGAATTTTTCTATCAGAAGATTGTGAGAAAAGAAAATACAATTTCTGATAGCAGTGCTGCACTGACAGGGCTTCTTCTCGGTCTCAATCTTCCGGCAGGTTTTCCGTGGTGGGGGACAGTAATCGGGTCTTTTATAGCAATAGTAGTTGTAAAGCATCTCTTTGGCGGTCTTGGATTTAATATATTCAATCCTGCCCTCGCGGCGAGGGTATTTCTCCTCATCTCATGGCCCCTTCAGATGAGCACATATCCAAAACCTGCTTCCATATTCAGCGGGCTTGTCCCTGCGGGCATTAAGCAGGGAGTAGATGCAGTAACAGCAGCAACCCCCCTTACTGTTGTAAAGACAATTCAGTTATCCCACGATTTAAGCAGGTCAATTGAAACCGCTACAAAAATAAGCTGGTTTGACTTACTCATAGGAAACCGTGGGGGCTCAATTGGTGAGGTATCAGTAATTGCACTCCTTGTCGGCGGGATTTATCTGATATACAAAAGGACAATTACATGGCATATACCATTATCCTTTATATTGACAACAGCGTTCTTCAGCACAATCGCTCATTTAGTGAATCCGGATACAACTGCAAATCCTGTTTTTCATCTATTGAATGGCGGACTATTTTTAGGTGCCTTCTTTATGGCAACAGATTATGTAACATCACCTATAACAAAAAAGGGTATGGTTATATTCGGTATCGGCTGCGGCTTCTTGACTGTTGTTATAAGACAGCACGGCTCTTATCCTGAAGGGGTATCATTTGCAATACTACTGATGAATATGACCGCACCATTAATTGATAAATATCTAAGACAAAGAAAGTTTGGTGGCTGAGTGATACTATGAATGATATTATTAAGATGGGAACGGTTTTGATGGCTGTCTGCATTATATCTGCAGCTGCCCTCTCTTCAGTCTATAAATTAACAAAGGTAAAAATAGATGAAAATACCCGAATTTCTGACATTAAAAAAAGACAGGAGGTTTTTCCTGATGCTGTAAATTTTATTGAAAAGGAAATTGAAGGTAAAAAGCTATGGGTTGGAATAGATAAAGAAGGGAAAGAGGTCGGTGTTGTGATGAAGGTGTCACCCCGCGGCTATGCTGGTCCTATAAATACCACCATTGGTATAACCAACGACAGCACTATATCTTCTGTAGCAATTACAAAACTTGACCAGAGTGAAACGCCGGGTCTTGGAGTAAAGGTGACTCAGGATTTGTTCAAGAACCAATTCAAAGGCAAAAAGGGAGATGAGCTTAAACTTAAAAAAGACGGAGGTGCAATAGATGCCATAACAGCAGCAACCATCTCATCAAGGGCAGTGGCAAAGGGTGTAAAAGAGGGGTGGGAGTGGTATATGGGAAATAAAAAAAGTTCAGAGTTCAGAGTTCAGAGTTTAGAGGAAAAACCTCTCCCTCAAGACTCAAGACTCAAAACTCAAAACTAATATGGATAACTGGAAGATATTTACAAACGGCATACTCAGGGAGAACCCTGTCCTTGTTCTCATAATAGGCTTATGTCCTGTTCTTGCTACCGGAAGCTCTATGAATGATGGTTTTGGGATGGGTGTTGCTACCGCATTTGTCCTTATATCATCAAATCTCCTCATATCTATGTTAAGAAAGTTTATCCCTGATTCCATAAGACTGCCGGTATTTATCATCATAATCTCAACATTTGTAACTATTGTTGATTATGTGATGCATGCATATATGGTTGAGCTGTATGCATCACTCGGCATATTCATCCCGCTCATAGTAGTAAACTGCATTATACTCGGCAGGGCTGAGGCATTTGCATATAAGAATACTGTAAAATCTTCCCTCGTTGACGGAATTGGCATGGGTGTAGGTTTTATACTTGCCATAACTTTACTCGGTGCTATCAGGGAGTTAATAGGAAACGGGACACTGACATTTTTTGGGAGGGAGTTATTTAATTTATCTGCTTCCATTAACTTTCAGCCTGTCCTTGTATTTATAATGCCGCCAGGCGCATTTATTGTAATAGGATTTATGATTGCAGGAGTTAGGTGGATGTTAAAAAAAAGAAAATAGCAGAACCGTATACACAACTGGTGTAAGTAGCAGCCGTGTCACTATGTTTGAGTTTGATATGCCGTCACTTTCCTGATAGCCGCATGAAAATAAATTGCCGAGCAGGATAATAAAAAGCAGTGCGAT
>MHDI01000099.1 GCA_001804915.1 Nitrospinae bacterium RIFCSPHIGHO2_02_FULL_39_82
AGCCGTGGGAGATTGCTGACAGCCTTTCGCAGGAGACAGGGGTAAAGGTAATCGCTGCAAGAGATGGAATGCAGTTGAACTTAGAGGAATTGTTATAAGTTATGGCTTATAAAGATTATTACGAAATACTCGGCTTGAAAAAGGATGCTGCGGAGGGGCAGATAAAGAAGGCTTACAGAAAGCTTGCAATGAAATATCATCCGGACAGGAATCCCAACAATAAGTCTGCAGAGGAAAAGTTCAAAGAGATAAACGAGGCTTATGCAGTGCTTAGCGATAAAGACAAAAGGAAGCAATACGATATGTTTGGCTCTGATAAATTTCACCAGAGATTCTCTCGGGAAGATATATTCAGAGGTTTTGATATTGGTGACATATTAAAAGATTTTGGGGTTAGCTCCAATGATATTTTCAGCCAGATATTCGAAAGAGGCAGGACTGGTTTTGGGAATATGTATGGTGGAGAGCCTAACATTGGGTATGAGGAGATGTATGGAATACCGCAAAAAGGGGCTGATATTACATCTGACCTTTATATTACCTTTAATGAGTCAGCCTTTGGAGGAGAGAAAAGGGTATCACTAAAGAGACCTGACGGAAGGACAGAGGAAGTTATGGTAAAGATACCTGCCGGCATAGATACAGGAAAGAAACTGAGGCTATCAGGAAAGGGTGTGGCGGGTATTGGCGGACAGCCGCCGGGTGATTTATATTTCAATGTAATTGTTCAGGAGCATCCTGTTTTTAAAAGAGAAGGGGATAATGTTATTATAGAAAAGGAGATAAAATTTACTGAGGCTGTCCTCGGCACGTCCATAGATGTCCCTACGCTTGAAGGTGAGATTAGAAGGGCAAAGGTCCTCCCCCATACAAAAAGCGGGACAAAAATAAGGATAAAGGGGTATGGTATCTCTCATTTAAAAGGTGGAGGGAGAGGAGACCTCTATGTGAAGATAAATATAAAAGTCCCTGATAGTATTACAGAAAGGCAGAAAAAACTTTTTGAAGAACTATCAAAGGAAGGGGTATAGGAAAAGAAAATTCCGATATGTTTTTCTATATCGGGATTTGGGTATATTCTGTATCTTGCATCATATATCTTTCAATGGAGGAGACAGATGTCTTCACCGAAGTATGGTGGCAAATTCATAGAATTATCAATTGAAGGTGGTATTGCCTTTTTAATACTTGATAACCCCCCTTTAAATCTCCTTTCCAGCATCCTACTTTCGGAGCTTAAAGATACTATAGAAAAACTGAAGTCTAATAGCAAAGTGAGAGTAATTATCATTATGGGGAAGGGTAAGTTTTTTGGGGCAGGGGCGGATATAAAAGAGCTCTCAGCAATAAAGACAAAGAGGGAGGGGGAGAAATTTGCAAGAGCAGGTCAGGATATTCTTAATCTCATTGAATCCCTCGAAAAACCTGTAATAGCAGCTATAAACGGTCCATGTATAGGCGGGAGTAATGAATTGGCAATGGCGTGTCATTTAAGGATTGCATCGGAGGAGACGTGGTTCTCCCAGCCAGAGATAAGTCTCGGTATTATCCCGGGTTTTGGCGGCACACAGCGACTGCCGAGGCTTGTTGGTAAAGCAAGGGCAATGGAGACAATCCTCACAGGTGGAAGGATAGCATCTCTGGATGCATTCGCCATTGGTCTTGTTAATAAAGTTGTTAAGGGTAATGAACTTATCAAAGAGGCTAAGGCACTTGCAGAGATTATTGGAAGCAAAGGGATGGCGGCAGTAAAGGCATGTCTTGATGCAGTAAATAGCGGAATGGATACAAGTTTTAAGAAGGGTCTTGATAAAGAGGCGAAGCTCTTTGGAATGCTCTGTGAGACAGAAGATAAAGAAGAAGGCATCACTGCCTTTGTGGAAAAGAGAGTGCCGAGGTTTAAAGTATAGGAATTTCAATCCTATACTTGATTACAGAGATTATAAAAAGATTCCGGAGATTAAAATCTCTGTAATCTAAACTTAATCTTTGTAATCAAAGTTAGTGTAAGCGAAGCGAACACCTAACTTGATATGAAAATCATTGTCTGTGTAAAAGAGGTGCCGGATACGGCAATAGCATTAAAGATAAAGGGTGATAGTCCTGAAATAGAAACTGAAAATATACCGTGGGTTATAAATCCCTATGATGAATATGCAATGGAGGAGGCACTTAGACTTAAGGAGAAATTCGGCGGGGATATCACAGTTATAACGTTTGGACAGAAAAGGGCTGAAAATATCTTAAGAAATTGTATTGCCCTCGGTGCTGACAGGGTTTTAAGAATAAACGATGAATCTATAAAAAATAGAGATGGTCTTGTTACCTCAAAGATACTTGCAAAGGTTATTAAAGATATAGGTTATGACATTATCCTTTGCGGCAAGGAATCTGTAGATTATGGTTATGCTCAGACTGGACAGATGATTGCTGAATTCCTACAAATCTCCTGTGTATTGGCAATAAAAAAGCTTGATGTTTCTCCTTTAAATAAAGAGGCTATCTGTCATAGGGAAATTGAAGGAGGACTGGAGGTTGTAAAATGCAACCTCCCTGCTGTATTTACAGCACAGAAGGGATTGAATACCCCAAGATATGCATCACTGTCAGGAATTATGAAGGCAAAGAAGACTAAGATTGAAACCCTTGAACCAGATGCTTGGGGTTTTAAACCAAAGATAAGAATTACAAATCTCTCCTATCCGCCAAAACGGCAAGAAGGCAAAATCATTAAAGGCACATTACCTGATACAGCAGAAGAACTCGTAAAAAACTTGAAGGAGGCAAGACTCATTTGAGTGGTAAGGAGATATGGGTAATTGCTGAATATGGGGAAGAAGGCATAAAGAAAAGCGCATGGGAAGCTGTATCTGCTGTTAGATTGCTATCAGAAAACCTGAAGACTGAACCTGCTGCAGTTATCCTAGGAAATGGCATCGGAAGATTTGCCGAAGAACTCTCAAAAGAACTTAACCGTGTATATTTTTTTGAGCATCCTCTCCTATCTAAATACAATGCAAATACCTATGTCAGGTGCCTCTATTATTTAATAAAAGAGAAGAATCCAGCCATTATACTTGCAGCAGCCACATTCAGAGGAAAAGATTATATACCAAGGTTATCGGCAAGACTTGATTGCGGGCTTATATCTGATTGTATTGGTTTTGAGGCGGATAATGGAGTCTCTTTTAAAAGATATGTGTATGGTGGAAGGCTTATTGCTACTGTTAAATTTGAGGAGTCTGAGCCGTGCATAATCACAATAAGACCAAGGAGTTTTGCATATAAAAAAACTGGGACAGTCAATGGGGAAATATTACGGATAGTGCCAAATATTGAACAGCAGGATATAATGGTAACTATTCAGGAGATTATCAAAGAGACCGGAAAGAGATCAGATTTATCAGAGGCTGATGTGATTGTTTCAGGTGGAAGGGGGATGAAAGGGGCGGAGAACTTTAAGTTGCTTGAAGAACTGGCAGATGTCCTCGGTGGTGCAGTTGGTGCATCAAGGGCTGTTGTGGATGCAGGATGGCTGCCTCATACTTTTCAGATAGGACAGACTGGACGGGTAGTTTCACCTATGCTATATATAGCCTGTGGAATATCAGGTGCACCGCAGCATCTCGCAGGAATGTCAACCTCAAAGTGCATTGTTGCAATAAACAAAGACCCCAATGCCCCAATCTTTAAGATAGCAGACTATGGGATTGTGGATGACCTTTTCAAGGTTGTCCCTGTGCTGATAGAGGAGATAAAAAAGTCTAAAAAAAATTAGCCACAGACTTACACAGACTTAACGGCAAGAAGATAAGAAGTTATGAAGTTGAGAAGATAGGATAGTGTAATTTTTATTTTCTCATCTTCTGTTAATTTTGGTCAGTGAAAGTCTGTGGCAAAAGATTATTTTAAATATGGATAAATTTGACTGCATAATCATTGGTGCTGGTCCTGCCGGGGTATCTGCTGCCCTCACCATTGCGAGAAAAGGACTCACAGTAACTGTCTTTGAAAGGGGTGAATACCCCGGCTCAAAGAATCTCTTCGGCGGGGTATTGTATTCAACTGTTTTAAATAAACTCATTCCTGAATTCTATAATGAGGCACCTGTAGAAAGGCATATTACAAAGAGGCGATACTCTATCCTCTCCAAAAATTCCGAGATGGCAGTGGAGTTTGATTTTGAAGACTTCAATCATCCACCTTTTAATAACAGCTTTACAGTTTTAAGGGCAAAATTTGATAGGTGGTTTGCACAGAAGGCAGAGGAGGCAGGGGCTGTTATTTTTACTGAAACTGTTGTGGATGATTTTATCTATGATAATGGGAAGGTTGCAGGTGTAAGGGCAAGGAGGGAGGGAGGGGATGTATATGCTGATGTAGTTATATGTGCTGAAGGTGCAAATTCATTACTGACAGAAAGGGCAGGCTTAAAGAAAAAACCCCTTCCCCATCAGATGATAACTGCTGTAAAGGAGGTCGTAAGTCTTCCAAAGGAAGTTATAGAAGACAGGTTTAATTTATCAAACAACGAAGGTATGGCACTGGAATTCTTTGGTGAAGCTGTAAAGGGGATGATTGGTTCAGGCTTTATCTATACAAATAAGGATTCCCTTTCAGTTGGTGTTGGCTGTCCAATAAGTGTAATGAAGGAAAAAAACATGAAACCCAATGACCTTCTTGAGTCATTTAAGTCCCATCCTGTGGTGAAAAAACTCCTGAGGGGTGGAAAGACAGAGGAAATTTCAGCAAAGATGATTCCTGAATTGGGATATGGAAACCTTCCAAGACTTACAGCAGATGGACTTTTGATTGTGGGGGATGCAGGAGGCTTTGTAAATCCATCCCTCTATCGTGAAGGGACAAATATGGCAATGTATAGCGGTATGATGGCAGCAGAGACAATTCTTGAGGCGAAAGAAAAGGGAGATTTTTCAGAGAGAGGGTTACAGGGCTATGTAAAGAAATTGGAGGATAGCTTTGTAATGGAGGATTTGGAGAGATATGGTGATGTTCCAGAAAAGTTATCTGAGATGCCCCAGCTTTTCAAAGAGTATCCTGAAGCAATTTTAAAATTGGCAAAGGGTTACTTTACTGTCTCAGATTTATCAAAAGAGGATATGCACAGACAGGCATGGAATAGATTTAAAGATAAGGTCTCTATGTGGAAATTTTTATTGGATATGTATAAAGCAAGAAAAGCGGTTTTATGAGCATATTACAACCCCTTGAGCAAAAGACCCTGTCAGAAAAACTATTTCTAGTCAGGTTTAAGACTAATACAGAAAGCCATCTGAAAGTTAATCCTGAAAGATGTAAGGTATGCAAGGATAAGAGTTGTATCTATATTTGTCCTGCAGAGGTATACAAAATGGATGAAAAGGAGAATATTACAATATCCTTTGAAGGGTGTCTTGAGTGTGGGACATGCAGGATTGCCTGTGAGTTTATAGAGTGGAGGAATCCAAAGGGTGGATATGGTGTGTGTTATAGATATGGATGAACAACTAAAAATGCAAAAGTCAAAATGCAAAAGTCAAAATTAAGGAATTTTTATTTTTTAAGAAACTCGGTACGGCGTTATGAAAGAAATTGTTATAGTAAGTGCAGTCAGGACACCTGTCGGATGCTTTAATGGAGTGTTGAGCTCCATACCTGCTACGAGGCTCGGCAGTGTTGTTATTACTGAGGCAATAAAGAGGTCGGGGATTAAGCCAACAGATGTTGATGAAGTCATTATGGGTAATGTCCTGTCTGCCAGCCTTGGTCAGGCACCTGCAAGACAGGCAAGTCTTGGTGCAGGTCTTCCTTATACTACAAATTGTCTGACAATAAATAAGGTCTGCGGCTCAGGCTTAAAAGCTGTGATGCTTGCGTCTCAGTCAATAGCCCTCGGCGATGCAGAGATAATTGTAGCAGGCGGGATGGAGAGCATGAGCCGTGCACCCTATCTTATGGAGAAGGCAAGATTCGGCTACAGAATGGGTGACGGTAATATTATTGACAGCATGATTAAAGATGGACTCTGGGATGTATATAATAATATTCACATGGGCTCCTGTGCAGAGGTTGTAGCTGAACGATACAATATCAGCAGGGATGAGCTGGATAGGTATGCATTGCAGAGCTATCAGAGAGCAATAGAGGCGCAGAAGAAGGGTTATTTTACAGATGAGATTGTTTCAATAACTAATTCTGCCGGTCAGGGCATTACGGCGGATGAAGAACCTGCAAGGCATAACCTCTCAAAACTTAAAACCCTTTCCCCTGTTTTTAAAGAGGGTGGCAGAATAACAGCAGGGAATTCCTCAAAGATAAGTGATGGTGCTGCAGCAGTTGTAATGATGTCAGGCGATAAGGCAAGGGAGCTTAAAATAAGACCGATGGCAAAGGGCATTGCCTATGCCTCACAGGGTGTAGAGCCTGAGATGTTCAGTATAGCCCCAGCAGGGGCAATAAAAAAGATTCTTAAAAAGACAGGACTTACATTGAATGATATTGACCTCTTTGAAATAAATGAAGCATTTGCAACCTCCATACTTGCAGTGATAAAAGAACTAAATTTAGATGAGGGTAGATTGAATGTTCACGGTGGGGCAATAGCGATTGGACATCCCATCGGTGCAAGCGGTGCGAGGATTCTCACGACACTCCTTTACGCAATGAAAAGAAAAAAGGCAAAGAGGGGAATTGCAGCCATCTGCATCGGTGGCGGCGAGGCGTTAGCAATGCTGGTGGAAAGAGTAGAAGAATAATGTCAGACGAAGATATGAGGAATTTACAGGTAGTTTGTTTTTATATGTCCACCTACGATTACCACCTCTACCACACCCTTCACATGCCATCCCTGAAAGGGGGAATTTTTACCTTTTGATTTAAATTTAGTTACATCTACCTGCCATTCTTTATCAAGGTCAATAATAGTAATGTCCGCATCGCTTCCCACAGAAAGTGTCCCTTTATTTAAACCGAGTATTCTGGCAGGGTTTATGGTGAGTTTTGAAATAGCCTCCGAAATTGAAATCACTCCATTGTGTGCAAGTTTTAATGTTAGGGGGAGGGCTGTCTCAAGTCCCACAATGCCAAATAATGCCCTGTCAAACTCAACTTCTTTTTCCGATACCTCATGGGGTGCGTGGTCTGTAGCGATTACATCTATTGTCCCATCCCTTAACCCTTCTTTTATTGCCTTCAAATCATCTTCTGTCCTCAAGGGCGGATTCATCTTTGCGTTTGTATCGTATCCAATCACCTCTTTTTCTGTAATTGTAAAATAGTGAGGTGCTGTCTCGCATGTAATATTTACACCTCTCAATTTTGCTCCCTTGATTAAACTAACTGCACCTCTTGTACTTACATGGGCTATATGGAGTTTTGCACCTGTCAGCTCAGCGAGGGCGATGTCCCTTGCCACCATCACAACCTCTGCAGTATCTGGTATGCCCTTAAGCCCCAGTTCTGTTGAGACAAACCCTTCATTCATTACTCCACCTTCGGAGAGTTTTAAATCTTCACAATGAGAGATTACAGGGAGGTCAAACATAGAAGCATACTCCATTCCCCTCCTCATCAATTCACTGTTCATCACAGGTTTTCCATCATCAGTTATTGCAACAACACCTGATGACTTTAATTCACCAATTTCAGCCAATTCCTCACCCTTAAGCCCCTTTGTAATAGCTCCAATAGGATAGACATTTACAACCCCCTCTTTTCTTGCCTTGTCCAATATAAAATCTGTAACTGACTGATTGTCATTAACAGGTTTTGTATTCGGCATACAGGCGATTGATGTAAAGCCGCCTGCTAAAGCCGACTCAGTCCCTGTTTTTACAGTCTCCTTATATTCATACCCCGGCTCTCTCAAATGGACATGCATATCAATAAGACCCGGGACTACGATTTTACCGGAGGCATCTATAAGACTGATGGCTGATGGCTGATGGCTGATGGCTTTCCCTATCTCTGTTATCCTGCCATTTTCAATGAGGATGTCCAATATGGCATCAATCTTATTAGCAGGGTCAATGACCCTCCCGTTTTTAATAAGTATCATTTCTCTCCCCTATATCCTCTAATACAGTTACAGCCATATCCCTTCCTTATATATCTCTTTAAATCAACCCCTTCTCTTTTGCTTCTAATATCTCTGCGTGAATATCCTCAACCTTTTTATCTCCCCAGAATTTTTTTATCTTCTGGACAGAATCACCTTTACCTCTTTCAAAACTGACAATAAATCTTGTCGCATCAGTTATTCCAAGATTCTCTACAAGGATATCCCATCCCCTTTTTACTATTTCATCTACAGAGGTATTATCTTTAACTTCTGCCATATTTCCCCCTTTCATACTCAAAATTTACAGGACTCAAGATTCTGATTTTATTTCCATATTCCTCAGAAATTTTTTCTACACACTTAACACCTTTTCTTGCAGTTATTTCATTATCACATGTCAGAAAATAATCTGCTTTACCAATTATGGCTGATGCGAGGTGCAGGGCATCTCTATCTTTTATGCTGCATCTATATCTGATAATTATAGCCAAATCTTTAATATCTTCTACTTCTTCAACCCTATTTTTACATAGAGATATGTTTGATACTTCATATACTAAAATATCTGATGACAATAGAAAAAACTTACCTTCCTTGGTTGCCTCAAGAATTTCTTCAAAGGCATCCGTTTCTTCCTGAATTCTCTTCTGACTCTGGTCATCAAAAGGTCTGCAATATACATTGGTATCAAGATAAACTCTCATTATGTGATTTGATTACTATAATTAATATATTGAGAATTGTTGTTTTTTTTATACCCCTCCTGTCAATAGATGTAGTATTGCCATTCTTACAGCTACTCCATTTGTTACCTGGTCAAGAATAAGTGAATATGGTCCGTCAGCCACATCTGCGGATATTTCAACCCCCCTGTTTATCGGTCCCGGGTGCATTATCATCACATCCTCCTTTGCATTTTTTAGCTTTTCCACATTAAGTCCGAATAATCTTGAATATTCCCTGATTGATGGAAACAATCCCCTCTCCTGCCTTTCAAGTTGAATCCTTAACATTATAATTACATCTGCCCCTTCTATTGCCTTACTTAAATCTGTAAATACCTTAACCCCCATCTTTTTTATATCTACCGGTATTAATGTTGAAGGTCCTGCAACAGTCACATCCATCCCCATCTTTTTCATTGCATATATATTTGACCTCGCAACACGGCTGTGGGTTATATCTCCGATTATGCTGACTTTCAGCCCTTTAAGTTCCTTCTTCCTCTCCTTTATGGTAAGAAGGTCCAGAAGTGCCTGTGTGGGATGTTCATGGGCCCCATCCCCCGCATTTATAACAGAACACTCTAATATCTTTGCAATAAAATACGGAGCGCCAGAGGATGAGTGTCTTATAACAACTGCATCAGGGTTCATAGCCTCCAGATTTTTTGCAGTGTCCTTCAGTGTCTCTCCCTTAGCCACACTGCTTGAAGAAACGGAGATATTTACAACATCGGCACTCAGTCGTTTTCCGGCTATCTCAAAGGATGTTCGGGTGCGGGTGCTTGGTTCGTAAAAAAGGTTTATTATGGTTTTTCCCCTTAATGCAGGGACTTTCTTTATGTCTCTTGTGGAAATTTCCTTCAGAGACTCGGCGGTATCAAGGATAAGGAGTATCTCTTCAGGTGAGAGGTCTTTGATGCCAAGCAGGTCTTTACTTTTTAATTTATTTATCATCCTCAGCTGTTCACTGTTTACTGTTTACTGTTTACTGTTTACTGTTACTTTATCCATCTCATCCTCTTCTTTCAGCATAACCTTTACTGACTCATGATAGGATGTAGGGATGTTTTTTCCTGCAAAGTCCGCCATTATAGGCAACTCCCTATGCCCCCTGTCAATAAGAACTGCAAGCTGTATGTTTGCAGGTCTTCCAAAATCCATTAATCCGTCAATCGCAGCCCTGATGCTCCTCCCTGTGTAAAGGACATCATCTACCAGTATTACCTTTTTGTCTGTTATGGAAAATGGTATCTCTGTCTTTTTTACCACATGCCGTGAAAGACCTGATTTCACATCATCCCTGTAAAGGGTTATATCAATAATCCCGACAGGGACATCAATACCCTCAATCTCTTTAATCTTTGCTGACAGCCTCTCGGCAAGATATACACCCCTCGTCCTTATGCCAACTATCACAAGGTCATTAGCCCCTTTATTCCTCTCCAGCACCTCATGGGCAACCCTTGTAATCGCCCTGCTTATTTCATTAGTATTCATCACTTCCCTTGTATTCATAAAAGAAAACTACTCCTCATATACTAACCCATTTAGGGTACTATCTTACAGAGACATAAACATCCTCATTTTCCATTTCCTCCTTCAATCTTGCAAAAATCATTCTCCCCGCTGTAGTTTGAAGGACACTGCTCACAACCACCTCTACACTCTTGCCGATTTCCCTGCGGGCATTATCCACTACAACCATTGTGCCATCCTCCAGATAGCCAATTCCCTGTTTATATTCCTTACCCTCTTTAAGTATAAATATAGTCATTATTTCTCCGGGCAATACTATGGGTTTAACTGCATTAGCAAGTTGATTTATGTTCAGGACAGATACACCCTGCAGTTCAGCTACCTTATTCAGGTTAAAATCATTTGTAACAACAGTTCCTCCCATCTTCTGACAGAGGGCTACAAGTTTTCCATCCACTTCCTTTATTTTGGGAAAATCTTCATCCACAATTTTGACATCAATCTCAGAATTTTTCTGAATCCTCTGGAGTATATCAAGTCCTCTTCTTCCACGGTTCCTCTTAATTGTATCTGGTGAATCTGCTATCTGCTGAAGTTCTTTTAAAACAAACTGCGGGATAATAATTTGTCCCTCCAAAAAGCCTATCTCACATATATCGGCTATTCTCCCATCAATAATAACACTGGTATCCAGAATTTTTATATTACTTTCAACTGACTTTGTGCCTTTAAAAATTGACCTGTAATTTGGAAGTTCAAACATCCACGGCTTTTTTGCACCGACGAGAAGCCCAAGATATCCAAAGAGGGTATTTATTGAAATATTTAGCAGGAAGGTTAATTCAGTAGTTATAGATGATATTGAGTAGGTAAAAAGATTTGCTATAATTAGTCCTGACGCCAGCCCTGTTGTCCCGCCAATTATCTCCTTTGCTGGTAGTTTCCTGATACTATTTTCTAATATAATAATAATTAATGATATGATCACTCCAATTATCAGACCAGCTATACCACTCTCTGTCTCCTTGCCTATTTGTAATCCCATCAGTGTACCGGCAGATGCAAATACAACAAGAAGCAATCCCCTGATTACTATCATTTCTTTCACCTCCTTTCCCTATTTGCCGCGTTAGAATGTCTACTTTGAGTCGCTATCCAGAAGTAAGAATTAAATCTCTTGACATTTTACTTTATCCAAAATCCTAACGAGGTCTACACCACCACCTTTCAACAATTAATTCAGGCTCTTTTTCACCAACCTTTCAGCCTTCTCAAGTTTAATTCCTTTTGCCTCTGCTATCTCACAAATAATAAGATTTCTGGCATTCTCTAACATCTTTCTTTCACCAAAAGAAAGACCTTTTTCTGTCTCAAGGAGACATAAATCTCTGTATACCTCAGCTATTTCAAACAGAGACCCTGTCTTTATCTTATTAAAATACCCTTTTTGTCGGCGGTTCCAATTTTCATTCAGATTTATAGGAACCACCTTACGAATTATCTTCAGCACCTTATTTACATCCTTTTTACTGGCTATACCCCTTAAGCCAACCTTATCTGCATTATCCATCGGGGTCATTATTGTCGCACCGTTTTCAACTATCTTAATAATATAAAAGGATTCCTTCCTGCCTATCATTATTTTTTCTTCAATCCTGTCTATAATCCCTATACCGTGTGCAGGATAAATAATCTTCTCTCCAATATGAAACATTCATCCCCTCATTAAATTTATTAAAAAACTCTCATGCAGCTAAAACATGCTTTATTTCATAATATCAAATTATATCGCATAAATCAATGAAAAATCCCTATTTAAATTTTTGAAAAAATAGATGCTTGGTTTTTAAAGAGGTGTTATAATTTTCGTCTATGAATATGCAGATACCACGAAGATTTACAGTTGGTCTCATCCAGATGTCTGTTACGACAGATTTGGAGGAGAATCTAAAAAAGGCGGTTTTTAAGATTGAAGAGGCAGCGAGGTCTGGTGCTAAGGTAGTATGCCTGCCTGAGCTTTTTCGCTCCCAGTATTTCTGTCAGAAAGAGGATATAAAGTATTTTGACCTTGCTGAGCCTGTGCCTGGTCAAACAACTGAGGCATTGAGTAAGGCTGCTGTTAAGATGGGTGTTGTTATTATCGCCCCAATCTTTGAGCATCGGGCATCAGGTATTTATCACAATAGTGCAGCAGTAATTGATACTGATGGAAAGATTACAGGTCTTTATCGCAAAATGCACATCCCGGATGACCCGTCTTACTATGAAAAATTCTATTTCACCCCGGGCGACCTTGGTTTTAATGCCTTTAATACCCATGCAGGAAGAATAGGGACGCTGATATGCTGGGATCAGTGGTATCCTGAAGCAGCGCGCCTGACTGCACTTTGTGGTGCAGTTGTCTTATTTTATCCAACTGCAATAGGCTGGCACCCTTATGAAAAGGAGAGTCATGGCAAGGCACAGCATGATGCCTGGCGGACTGTTCAGAGGGGGCATGCAATTGCAAACGGGATTTATGTTGCTGCTGTTAATCGTGTAGGATATGAAAGACCTGCCGATGGAGGAGAAGGTATTGAATTCTGGGGTTCATCCTTTATAGCTGACCCGCAGGGTATTATAATAGCAGAGGCATCTGTTGAAAGGGAAGAGATACTTCTTGGCGAGATTAATCTTGATCGTATTGAAGAGGTCAGACGCAACTGGCCATTTCTCCGCGACAGAAGGATTGATGCCTATGCTGGTATTAACCGCAGATTTATTGATGAATAAGAAAATTATAAAAATTCATAGAACACGGATGAGACGGATGAGACGGATTGACACGGATTATAATGACTTGTTTTTGAATCAGCGAAAATCCGTGTAATCAGCGTCATCTGCGTTCTATTAAATCATGTTTTTGATCATGAGGAGAAATGGGAGAAAAAGATATAGGGAGAAAGATGCCTGCATCACTCGGATTCGCTATCCCTGCTGAATGGGAGAGGCACGAGGCAACATGGATAGCATGGCCCCACAATCCAAAGGACTGGCCCGGAAAGATTGTTCCGATTCACTGGGTATATGGTGAGATTGTAAGAAAGATTGCAGAGGGTGAAATTGTCCGTATTATTGTCAAATCAAAGGGGCATGAGACTTTTGCCCGCCGTATTCTCAGTCGTCTGGGGGTTGATTTTTCAAAGATTCAATTCTTCCATTTTCCAACGAATCGTGGATGGACACGAGATTTTGGTCCAATATTTGTTTGCCGTTCAGGAGAAACTGCAATTGTCAGATTCAGATTTAATGGCTGGGCAAAGTATCCGGATTGGAAGAAGGATGATGCTGTCCCTGAACATGCAGCCCGTGCAGTTGGATGTAAGATATTTTATGCAAAGGTAAAAGGTCATGATGTGGTTTTAGAAGGCGGAAGTATAGACACAAATGGTATGGGGACACTTATTACTACAGAAGAGTGTCTGCTGGATAAAACTACACAGAATAGAAATCCTGATTTAAGTAAAGAGGATATGGAGACTGCCTTTCATGAATATCTTGGCGTAAAGAATATCCTCTGGCTCGGGAAAGGGATTGCAGGCGATGATACCCATGGGCATGTGGATGATATATGCCGTTTTGTGGGACAGCGAAGGGTTGTGCTTTGTAAGGAGGGTAATCCGGGAGATGTAAACTATCGCCTATTAGAGGAGAACCGTGAGCGTCTTCTTGGGATGCGGCTTGAAGGCGGCTCCAAGATAGAGGTCATACCAATCCCTATGCCTGCTCCTCTCTATTTTGATAAAATGCGTCTGCCTGCAAGTTATGCAAATTTTTATATCTCAAATTCAGCAGTTCTTGTCCCAACCTTCAATGACCCTAAGGACCGCATTGCCCTTGGTATCCTTTCTGAGCTTTTTACCGACCGTCCTGTGGTAGGTATCCATGCAGTAGACCTTGTCTGGGGGCTCGGGACAATCCACTGCCTTACACATGAGCAGCCTGCAAAAAATTCTGTTTAAATCCCTCCTTAAAATAAAACCTCTAAGGTTTCCGCAACGGATGCCACTTCTACAATCTTTATTTCTGCATCTCTCAAAACATTTTTCTTAATTTTTGGGATAATACAGCGGGTAAAACCCAATTTTGATGCCTCTGCCACTCTGGCATCAAGATTAGTCACCCCTCTAACTTCACCTCCAAGTCCTACCTCTCCAATCACCACTGTCTTTACATCTATGGGTTTATCTTTAAAACTTGATGTAATGGCAGAAACAATCCCGAGGTCAACTGCTGGTTCATCAATCTTTACCCCTCCTGCTACATTTATAAAAATATCCTCACCCTGTAAGTGCAATCCGATTCTCTTCTCTAATATGGCAATCAAGAGAGATACCCTGTTGGGGTCAACACCAGTAGCCATCCTTCTCGGCATACTTAAATTTGAATAGCTGACCAGAGCCTGAAGCTCTACAAGTATAGGCCTTGTCCCCTCTACACTTGATATCACTACAGAACCGGAAATACCAGCAGACATCTCTGAAAGAAATAATTCTGACGGATTTGTCACCTCTTCCAAGCCAGTGCTTTTCATCTCAAAAACACCTATCTCATTTGTAGAACCAAACCTATTTTTTGTAGCCCTTAATATCCTGAATGAGTGGCCACTGTCTCCCTCAAAATATAAGACAGTATCTGCCATATGCTCAAGGACCCTCGGTCCTGCAATTGCCCCATCTTTTGTTACATGACCAATAAGAAAGGTAGGTATCCCCGTTTTTTTAGAAATGTTCATCAACTGGCACGATACCTCCCTCACCTGACTTATACTGCCCGGTGCAGATTGAAGTTGTGCAGTATAAATAGTCTGAATGGAATCTATTACAACGATAGAAGGATTTATAGTTTCAATCTGAGGGATAATATCCTCAAGGCAGGTCTCGGAAAGTATAAGGAGTTTATCTGATAAAGTCTTCAGCCTGTCAGCCCTTAATCTTATCTGGTCCTCTGACTCCTCCCCTGATATATAAAGGACTGTTCCGGTATCTTCACTTATTTTTGCAGAGGACTGTAAAAGGAGTGTAGATTTACCAATACCAGGGTCACCGCCCACAAGTATAAGGGAACCCGGCACAATACCACCACCAAGAACCCTGTCAAACTCAATAATTCCGGATATTATCCTTTTTCCCTGGCTGCTCTCTATAGAAGAAATTGGAAGGGGTTTCCCTTTACTCCTTTTGTCTCCAAGCCACCTTATACCCCTTTCTTCATTTTCTTTCTCTTCAACAAAGGTATTCCATTCTCCGCAGTCAGGACATCTCCCCATCCATTTTGCCGATTGATAACCACAGGATTGACATGAGAAATGGGATTTTACCTTTGGCATCTTTTAAAAGAGTATCACAGTATCAAAGTTTAATACTATGATTCTTTGACACTTTGACTTTTTGACACTTTCCTAATGTATGTCCCGCTCTTTCCACCGCTTTTCTTTAATAAACAAATATCTGTTATAGTCATATCTTTATCCACCGATTTACACATATCGTATATTGTCAGGGCTGTTACAGATACGGACATAATTGCATCCATCTCGGCACCAGTCTTACCTACTGTCTTCACACTAACTTTTATCTCTATACAGTTTCTCTCTCTGGAAGGGCGAAATGTTATATCCACCCCTGTTACTTCTATGGAGTGACACATAGGTATAATATCATGTGTCCTCTTTGCCGCCATAATACCTGCAACCCTTGCCACACCAAGAACATCCCCTTTTGAAATCTTCTTATCCTCTATCATCCTGAAGGTCCCGGGCTTCATATAAATTACACCTCTCGCCACTGCCTCTCTTACTGTTTCAGGCTTGGCACTTATATCAACCATCCTCACCTGACCGCCTTTATCAAAATGGGTAAGTTCCTTCATAAAAAAACCATTTTTGCCACAGATGGACACAGATAAACACAGAAATGTCATTCCGAGCGTAGTGAAGAATCTCATAGAGTTCCTTCGCTACGCTCAGGACAAGCTTCGGGCTTCGTCCTCAGAATGACAGCGATGTTGTCATCTGTGAAAATTTGTGTAAATCTGTGGCTAATTAGTTTTATATTTTTGGTGGCGGCGCAGGGACTCGAACCCCGGACAAGAGGCTTATGAGACCTCCGCTCTAACCATCTGAGCTACGCCGCCAGATTTCAGACCATTCATTGTTTTAAAAGCTTAACTATTTGATACTGAAAAATGACTTTTTTCAGTGTGAATTAACTCTATGGCTCTTTAATCACCGGATTTTCTTTATCAAAGTTTCCCTTTGAGGAGTTCATCAACTACTGATGGGTCAGCAAGGGTGCTTGTATCTCCCAGGTCATGCACATCACCCCATGCAATCTTTCTCAGTATTCTTCTCATTATCTTACCACTCCTTGTTTTGGGAAGTCCAGAGACAAACTGGAGCTTATCTGGAATCGCAATTGGCCCAATAACTGACCTGACATGACCCGTAAGGGTTCTCTTCAGGTCATCCGATGGTGAATGTCCATCCTTCAAAATCACATATGTATATATGCCCTCACCTTTGATTTCATGAGGGAATCCAACTGCCGCTGCTTCAGCTACTGCGTTGTGGCTGGCGAGGGCTGATTCAATCTCTGCTGTGCCGAGTCTGTGCCCTGAGACATTTACAACATCATCTATCCTTCCCATTAACCAGTAATCTCCATCCTCATCAATTTTTGCACCATCACCTGTCAGATACCTCCCTGGAAATTTTGAAAAATAAACTTCTTTTACCTGTTGATTTTCAAGGTCACCGTATGTCCCCCTTATCATCCCTGGCCATGGTTTTTCAATTACAAGGTATCCCCCTTCATTGACCTCTGTCGGAGAACCGTCTTCTCTTAAAATGGCCGGCACTATACCCGGCAGTGGTTTATTTGCAGAGCCGGGTTTCAATGTCATAGCACCAGGTAAGGGAGTTATAAGAATACCACCTGTCTCTGTCTGCCACCATGTATCAACTATCGGGAGTTTACCTTTTCCTACATGGGTGTGATACCACATCCATGCCTCAGGATTTATTGGTTCTCCCACGGTTCCAAGGACCCTGAGCGAAGAGAGGTCATATCCTGTAACAAAACCCTCCCCTTCCCTCATGAGCGCCCTTATAGCAGTAGGTGCGGTATAAAAGATGTTTACCCGATGTTTATCAACAATCTCCCAGAATCTGCCCGGATGCGGGTATATTGGAATACCCTCAAACATCAGACTTGTAGCACCATTACTTAATGGCCCATAAACAATATAGCTGTGACCTGTAACCCATCCTATATCAGCGGTGCAGAAATGTATATCCTCATCATGATAATCAAACACCCATTTAAATGTAATATTCGTAAAAACCAGGTATCCACCTGTTGTATGTAAAACACCTTTTGGTCTTCCCGTTGAACCCGATGTATAAAGTATAAATAACGGATCTTCTGCATCCATCCATTCAGGTTCACAATAGTTTGAAACATCCTCCTTATTAATTTCATCATGCCACCATAAATCCCTCCCTGCCTCCATATCCACAACTCCGTCGGTTCTTTTTACTACAATTAACCTTTCAACCGTCGGGCATTCAGTAAGTGCTTCATCCACATTTGCCTTGATGGGGATGAGCCTTCCACCCCTGACCCCCCTGTCTGCAGTAATTAAAAGTTTTGCCCTGCAATCCTGAATCCTGTTTCTCAATGACTGTGCACTGAATCCACCAAAAACAACGCTGTGAATCGCACCTATTCTCGCACAGGCAAGCATGGAGATGGGAAGCTCAGGAATCATGGGTAAGTATATTGTTACCCTGTCGCCCTTTTCAACTCCGTATTTTTTTAAGACATTTGCAAATCTGTTTACTTCATAATAAAGCTGTTGATAAGTATATGTCCTGTAACTTCCATCATCAGACTCCCATATCAGGGCAGCCTTGTTTCTTATAGGTGTATTTATGAACCTGTCAAGGCAATTATAAGATGCATTTAATTTTCCATTAATAAACCATTTTACTTTCGGGTTCTTAAAATTATAATTTAGAACCCTGTCCCATTTTTTAAACCATATGAGCTCTCTTTCTGCTATCTCAGACCAGAAACCCTCAGGGTCTTCCACTGACCTCTTGTATAACTCCTCATACTCCTCAATGCTCTTTATATGAGCCTTTTTACTGAATTCCCTTGATGGCGGGAATACCCTTTTCTCGGCAAGCAATACATCAATCCCTTCTTTAGACATATTTATCTCCTTTAAACTACAGGACTACATCAAAACCGATTATAACCTTGCTCGCATCAATACCTTTTGAGGCGCCGGTGGAATCTGTATATTGAGCCCTGTATTTCTCATCCTGCACATCTACCAGATATTTCAGAGTCATCCTCGCATTCTGCGTTATATACCATGCCCCCTCAATTGAAAGAGCTCCATCATTATAAGATTCACTGCCTCCGTCTTTTTCTGAAAGTATTTCATAGAGGGCGCCAAATTCAAATGATTTACTTATACGGAAAAGTCCCTCAAGCATAAATCCACCTGACTCCCTCTTTGTCCCTATACCATTTGATGATACATCACTTTGATTGGCAATATCGTAAAGAAAATCTACATCAAATAGAGTAGAGGCATATCTTAAACCAAACACCCATTCGTTTACATCATTGTTATATATTTGTTTGCCTGCCTTACCGCCAAATCCCTGAGAATTTACAAAGTATCTGACTGAGGCAGAAACCGACTTAATATCACCTCTCAGCATCCCTGCATAGGCAAGATTACCATCATTATCATCATCTGTCTCCCCATTGTTACCCTGGCTGATAATTAAATCATATATAATCTGTCCAAGATTGGGACGACCATAAATACTAACTCCGAGGTCATTACTGCCTGCCCTGCCTGTGCCATTTCCATTCCTCCACCCCATCGGCATCGGGGTTGCATCTTTACCTGAAATGACTCTTCTTGTTTTGTGAACAGCATCAAGGTCAGAGTTCAGCAGTGAACCAAATTTTATATTAACCATACCCGCCCCACCGATATTATGAAAGCCAAGAAACATCGCCTGAGTTATACGTTTCGTAACATTATCAGGAGATGACCCCTGAGGAATATCAAACCAGTATGATACATTTTTTGCGAGAGTCCCGCCGCCAAGTATATTTCCTGCCATCTCGCCGCCTGAAAATAAGCCGCCAGATTGCTCATCCTCACCTGACCCTGCGACTGTCGAAGGGGGAATATAGGTATTGGTTGTCCTGCTTAAGTATGAACTTCCTTCCAGTCTAATACTTATTGGAGGAAATGAAGCAGGGCTGTCTAAAGTCAGGTCTTCTGCTACCTTTATCTTGCCTTCCTCCGCCCCATCCTCTGAATCAGGCATCTGATAACCGTTGAGCAAATATTTAAATCCAAAATCATTTAGCCTTGGCCATGTGGAGTGACAGAGTGTGCATGGTGCCTCATATTTCCTTGCAAAGGCAGGAATGGCTTCAGCATCTTTTGATGTCATTAACATAAATAAGACGCCACCAAAAAAATATAGTAAAAATAAACTTTTTCTTCTTTCCATTAACTTACCTCCATTTGTAAGCATTTTCCCTCCCTCTTTACAGAAATATGAGGGGATGATTTTTTGGATATTTTAGAAAGATTAAGTAAAGTGTTAGTCTACTCAAAACATATAATACTGTCAAATATAAAAAGTGTTTACAAAAATCCTGCTGGACTTTCTTTAAATTGAATAATAAAATCTATTAGATTTTTAGTAACCGCTAAACGCTGTACGCCAAACCATAACTGAAGAGGGTATTTAAGGTGAAGGCAGTCATCAAGAAAAAATCTGCAAAGGGAATGGAATTTGTTGAGGTGCCTGTCCCCGGTATAGGGCTGAAGGATGTGCTTATCAAAGTAAAAATAGCCTCTATCTGCGGAACGGATGTGCATATCTATAACTGGTCAAAATGGGCACAAAACCGTTTTAAGCCTCCGCGGATTATAGGGCATGAATTTGTAGGAATAGTTACAAAGATTGGTAAAGAGGTAACCCGTGTCCAAGTTGGTGACCGTGTATCTTCTGAAAGCCATCTCTACTGCGGACATTGCTATCAGTGTCAAAATGGTTATATTGAAGTATGCCGGAATTATAAGCTGCTTGGAGTTGACCATGACGGCACATTTGCTGAATTTTTCGTCTTGCCTGAGCATGTCCTCTGGAAAAACGACCCTGATATCCCTGATGAGTGGGCAACCATTCAGGAGCCATTTGGAAACGCCGTTGACACAGTCCTGTCTGAGGATATATCAGCAAAAACTGTTTTAATCCTTGGGGCGGGACCAATCGGACTCTTTGCTACAGGTATTGCAAGAGCCTGTGGTGCATCATTGATTATCCTCTCAGACCCGAATGATTATCGCTTAAATATTGGTAAAAAGATGGGGGCCGCTATTGCAGTCAATCCCAAGAAAGAGGATATTGTCAAAATCGCCATGGATACTACAAAAAAGAACGGTGTGGATGTAGTGCTTGAATTTTCAGGGAGTAATCAGGCATTGAATCAGGGGTTTAAAGTTATCACACCCGGCGGAAGACTATCCCTTCTGGGAATTTATGAAAGAAGCGTAAATATTGACTTAAATAAAGAGGTCATCTTCAAAAAAATCCGCATTTATGGAATAACAGGACGAAAGGTATTTTCTACATGGTATAAGACATCCCGTTTTCTATCCTCAGGACTTGTTAATGTCAGCCCTATCATTACCCACCAATTTCCACTGAAGGACTATGAAAAGGGCATGAAACTAATGAAAGAGGGAAAGTGCGGGAAGGTGATTTTAAAAGTTGGGGAATAATGCGGCAGTTAAGCCGTAGCCCCGAAGGGGCGTATCGGTCTTGAACTCCTTATTGTTTTCAATAGTTAGCCCGATCCGATAGTCCCCCACTCTGACACGATAGTAGATATTTCTACCCTTTAGCTTTTTAAGATTAGAAATGTCTTGTAGGTTTTGAGCCTTCTCAATATGCTCAATCACTTCTTTGATTCGATACAATAAGTTCTTATTTTTGATATTGCGGAGGTCTTTAGAAAAGCTGGCTCTAAATTGAACATTCATGCCTTACCTTTAAGAAGTTTAAAAACTTCTTCTCGTTTGACCAATTCAGTTTCTTCACCTTCCTCAATAGCATGGGCTAATGCCACATCCTCTATCGCATCTTCAATTGCATTGTGAAGCAAATCTTGGTGCTCTTCAAAGACTTCTACCAAAGCTGTCTTAATTATATTCTTAAGATCCTCTTGATTTATTGATGATTCCATATCATCCTCCCGATTTGTTTCATAAAGTTAAGCATACCATTTTTTATATCAGATTTGCACTATTATTTTAGTTGCTTTTAGTTGCTTGTTATTTAAAAATTAAAACCGCACTCCTTTATGGTAGTTTTGAGATAATTGGTTTATATTTATTATGGTTCTTGGTTATTGACCGCGAAGAACAGTAAGTGCCGTGGCAGGCCAAAATTCATCTGTTCGAGTGCGTTGTTATGCGTCACTTTTCATATAAATCAAATCGGATTTTTTCATATATTTTTTTGAGTAACTCATCAAAATAAAATCGATTTATGTCCCAATAATTGTATTCCTCAGCGGATGGAATTTTATTTTTCCAGGAGTCTCCATACAATTGAAGGTAAAACTCAGGATGAACAATCTTCTTTTTATGTTTAAAATAAAGTCCGTATAAATCCTTCCCGAGCTTATTGATAGCAGCATCACTCATTCCAAAATGGAAATTTAGCCGAAAATATACCCCGGCTTTCCTATTAAAATTTCCTTTGTCTCTTATTGCATCTTCAACACAAGTAAGAAACATGTATTTATCTGCGATAAATTTAAAATTTATCGCTCGATAAAATTCATATAGCCAAACTAGTGGCATTCCTTTGTGGACATATTTATTGGCTTGTATTTGATATTGTAATATTTGGTTATATAACGCCTTAATTATTGTGATTGCCTGCTGTTGTCTTCCAGTATTATGAAAGTATAAAGCTGAGCATTCCCATGCGCGCTGATTTTCGTCTGCTTGTTTTATTGGTGAATATTTTAAATATGTCTTTTGTAAAAACCTCAATATTTTTGCTTCGGCTTCGATATCATTGAAATATCCGTGGACCGAGGTCGGAATATCCTTAAGCAAATCTTGGAAAATACTCATATTGGGATTTTCCTGTAATTATTTTGTACGCACAATACGGCAGTTAAGCCGTAGCCCCAAAGGGGCGTATCGGTCTTGAACTCCTTGTTCTCCCGAAGCGGAGCGACCTGTCTGCGTGCAACGCACAGGCAGAGGGGGAACAGGAGTTCACGGCTTAACTGCCGCATTCTCCCGAGCGAAGCGAGGGAGAACGACTGAAATCAGCGGCGGCTATCAGCCACCCGCACGAGTGACTTGCTATGTGAAATTCATGGAAATATTCTGTATATATCTTTGCGATTAGCAATGCGCTGACAAATTATCAAGTTATTTTTCTTATCGA
>MHDI01000100.1 GCA_001804915.1 Nitrospinae bacterium RIFCSPHIGHO2_02_FULL_39_82
GGAGGTGGTAGAAAATGAGAGAACCTAAAAGTATGCAGGAAATTCATGAAATTATGGAACGGTTGCATGATAAAAGGAAAAAAATGAGCAGAAAGGAAATTGTAGAGGATATTCATAGAGGGGCTGATGAGCTTGTAAATCGGTATGGGTTAAAAATTGAAAAAGCCCTTTTAAAAGTATCTGTCGGAGAGTAATCGGATAAAATCCGATTTTCAAAAGGCTTGTGATATGGGGAATGAAAATGTGTGCAAGACATTGCAGATGGCTTTAGAAAATAGGTAGGCAGGCAAGGTAATGAATACTTCTGAAAGACAGGGGGTAAATGCCTTTGACGAACAGGTGGGGGTGTTTCTTTGAAAAAGTAGTGTGATATAATTTAAACAATATATAACACTAAATTAAAATGGAGGTAAAAGATGTCTACAACAACTGAAGACAAAAAAATAAGTGATATGAGTGTCTATGAATTTAAAACACTCATCAGGGACACCATTTATGAAATTATTGACCCTGATTATGGATTAGAATTAAGAACAGAAGTAGAGGAAGGGTTAAAAAAATCCTTAAAACAGAAAGCAAATGGCGAGGGTATGTCTCTTGAAGAAGCAAAAAATAAACTGGGACTTTAATAATGTATAAGGTGATAATCCTCCCTACTGCCTTTGAAGACCTCTCCAGAATTGATAAACCTATAGCCAAAAGAATTACAGACAAGATTACATGGCTGTCAGAAAATCTTGATAACATAACGCCTTTGCCTCTTAAAGGTAACCTTTCAGGATTCTATAAACTGAAGATAGGCGACTGGAGGGCTCTTTATGAGATAGATTATGATGAAAGAGTTATAACTGTTCATAAAGTCGGGCACAGAAAAGAAATTTATAAGTAATCGTTGATATATTTTTATAGTAAGGGGAAGGATATAAAAGGCAATAAAAAAAGAGGCATTACCGCGGGACGAAACCCTTTGGATAGCCTCTCATCGTGATTCTGAAATTAGCATATCAAAATTTAATATCTTGTCAATTAGATTTTGTTATCATGTGTTAGCAAAAGGCTTGTGATATGGGGAATGAGAATGGGTGCAAGAATTTGCAGATATTTTTAAAGAATAGGCAGCCCAAAGAGTGATTAGTGTTGAGTGTTTCTACTTGAGCTTAGGGGTAAGTTGCCTTTGCTGAAAGCGGTAGGAGGGTTGCTTGGAAAGGGCAGGATTTTCCTTATGCTCACACTTCTTTTAGCCTTGAACGTTATTTACAACTAATCACTGTCTTCTGTATCTTTATCAATTCTTTTATTCCCTTCACTGCCAATTTTATCAGTGAATCCGTATCTTCCTTTGAAAAAGGATGCCTTTCTGCCGTCCCCTGAATTTCAATAAACTTTCCACTCCCTGTCATTACTATATTCATGTCCACATCAGCCTTTGAGTCCTCTTCATAATTAAGGTCAAGCATTATCTTTTCATTAACTATACCTACGCTTGTAGCTGCCACAAAATCCTTCAAGGGTATATCCTCTATCATTTTTTCCCTTTTCATAAACCTAAAGGCATCATAAAGGGCTACACATGCACCCGTGATAGATGCGGTTCGGGTGCCTCCATCTGCCTGAATTACATCACAGTCAATCCATACAGTTCTCTCACCGAGGGATTTTAAATCAACAACCGTCCTCAATGCCCTTCCAATAAGCCTCTGTATTTCATGCGTCCTTCCTCCAATCTTTCCTCGTGAAGACTCTCTTGTAATTCTTGACCTGGCAGATCTTGGAATCATTGAGTATTCAGCAGTAACCCATCCCCTGCCCTTGCCCTTTAAAAATGTCGGAACTGTCTCTTCAACAGTAGCAGTGCATATTACCCTCGTGTCACCAACCTCAATCAGAGATGACCCCTCGGCATGTTTTATAAAATTTCTCACAATCTTAACTTTCCTAATTTCATTTGTCTTCCTTCCATCTGCCCTCATGTTACCTCCATCAACTTACTACTGACAACCAACAACTCGCAACAAATTGGGTTGTTAATTGTAAGTTGTTAGTTACAAGTTTAAGTTATAGGTTTATTCCTTTTCATCATACTCCTTTATTGCATTCAATATAGCTTTGCAAATCTTATCTATATATCCCCTGTCATTTAATTTTTTTTCAACTTCAGGATCGGTTATATTGCCAATCTCAATCAGAACACCTGGCTTATTTATATCGCTTAAGATTGATTCAGAAAGTGTTTCCACTATAATCTCATGATTGGGAATAATCTTAATCAGATTCCTCTCTATCAGTTCTGCCATTCTCTCTCCTTTATTGGCATATTCAGATAGTGCCATATCTCTCAGAAGTTTCTCTGCCTCCAAATCTTCACTTTCGTTATTTTCAGTCAATTCCTCTCTTATAGTCTCACTATTCAGATAATATATTCCAAGACCGTTTAACATTTCACTATATTCCGGGCCTGTGTGGATGCTGATAAAAAAACTGCTATCACCCTCCATTGATGGGAACATCCTCTTTTCCAGCGGCACATCGTAATCTCCTTCTCTTGTCATAACAATATTCATTTTAAGTTCTTCTGATGCAAGTTTTTTAAAATGTAGTGAAACCTGCAGCGTTACATCCTTCTCCAACAATCCCATTTTCCCCACTCTACCTTTATCAGCACCTCCATGTGCCGGGTCTATTATAATGTTCCTCAAATTTTCATGGTTTGAACTTATTTCAGAGGCATCCAGCAGGGAGACATTGAGAAAAGCTAATGACAGTAAAAGACAAAATATTTTTTTCACTGTTTCTTAAACAAGCCTTACTCCCAGAACATTTTCCATATGTTTCAATGCAAACATGTGGTTATCTTCGTTAAAGGATGCTACACAATCCACAGGAATTTCAACATTGTAATCTCTGTTTCTCAAATCTGCTGCTGTATGCATTACACATATATCTGTACATACCCCAACTACAGTTACCTTGTCAGGATTAAGCTTTTTCAGAACATCTTCTAAGGCAGTATTATAAAATCCGCTGTACCTCGTCTTGTGCATAACCTTCCCTTTAAAGGGTTTAAGCTCATCTATAATCTCCGATTCCACGGTTCCTTTTACGCAATGCTTGGGGAACATCCTGAATTCTTTATCATCCTCCTCATGACTATCACAGACATATATTATCTCCGCTTCCTTTTTCTCCTTAAGGAGTGATACTACATTTGATATTATTACCCTTGCATCACCACCACAATATAAGGGATATTCCTTTTCAAGAAACCCCTTTAACATATCAACAATTATTATTACCTCCTTACCCACAGTAAACACCCCCCTCAAAATAAGTCAAAAGTTAAAACTCAAAATTATAGCTAAAGTCGTTCAGAAAAAAAGTTTTTACAGCATTAGCTATAGAAAGGAATTTTAATCTTTATTTTTTAAGATATTCTAAGCTCCTGAGCACTCCCTCTTTTGTGTGTGCCTCAAGAGTAATTACAGGTTGTTTGGTAAGGGTTTTTAAAAAACCGAAGAGGTTATCAAAATTAAAATTCCCTTCACCCAACCCAAGGTGTTCATCTGTTCTGCCATGATTATCATGTAAGTGAACCTCAGCAATGTATGGACCAAGACACTTCAGCCAATCCATCAGAGAAATATTAGAAAATACATTGAAGTGTCCTGTATCAAAGCAATATCTAAATCTGGTGGAATCCATTTCTCCGATTAACCTCTCTATCGTGTCAGGTCTGCTTTCAAAAACATTTTCAATGGCAAGATTAACATGGGGAAATTCAGCCAAAACCTCCCCCCATGTATTTAGACTATTCTTAAGCCATTTATCCTCCTGCTCATTGAATCTATAATCATCATAGCCCGGATGAACTACTATCAATTCTGGATTAAAGGGAAGTGATTCCTTTATACTCTGTTTTATCCTGCCTACAGTTATCTGTCTTATTTTTTCATCCACACCACCCGGACTTAAATCCATAAAAGGTGCATGCCATGTGAGGTGCATGCCGTTGCCTAATGCCTTTTCAACATGCCTTAACTCGGTGAGTGGGGGGTTATCCAGAATACTTGCAGGGATAAAGAGTTCAATATTACAATCTCTTTCCAAAAGTAAAGGTAAATGGGCATCAAGGTATCTATATTGGATGTGAACATGAACTCCTCCCATAAATATAATATAGCTGATAAAATACTAATTAACAATATAAATCAAAAGAGGTATGGGTTATTGACCTTTTCCTTTTATTATCTTTCCTATAACTACCTTTTTTCCTGCACCTGTTACTTGAGGTAAATTGGAAGGAATTCCTATTACAGTGGCATATCCTAAAATTGCAAAGGCTATTGCTTCAATTGCCTCAGGTGGAAAACCATATCTGTCCGAGGTATTCACTTTTATTGGCTTCATATAGTTTTTTATCATCTTAATAATGGCAGGATTTTCTGCACCGCCACCGCAGATGATAATCTCTGAAAGGTGGTGTTTATTCAAAATAAATCTATGATAACTTTCTGCAATGGATTTTGCTGTAAATCCTGTGACAGTAGCTACAATATCCTCATCAGACAACCTGTATATTTTTGTAATTCTGAAAATATTTAATGCCTCATTATAACCAAATTCCTCTCTACCTGTGGACTTTGGTGGGTTCTTCTTTATAAATGGGTGTGCCATAAGTTTCTCTAAAAGCCTCTCACAAATTTTACCTTTTAATGCAATTTTCCCATCATTATCATAACTCATTTTTCCTTTTGTAATTATATTTACAATGGAATCTATGAGCATATTTCCGGGTCCTGTATCAAATGCAACTAAATTATCCAAACCTCCGCCTGCTGGAATGAATGTAAGATTACTTATACCCCCAATATTATTTACTGCCTTTCCAGTGTCTCCACCCTTAAAAAGCAGGTAATGGGCAAAGGGGGTAAGCGGTGCACCAAGTCCACCTGCTGCCATATCTCTTGCCCTGAAATCTGCAACAGTCATTACCCCTGTTCTCTCCGCAATGATAGAAGGTTCGCCTATCTGTAAGGTTGATGGGATTCCTGTTATATCTCCGCTGATCTTTCTGCTTTCCGGTATATGATATATTGTCTGTCCATGAGAACCTATAACATCAATATCCTCCATTTTATAACCTGTCTTTTTTATAACCCCTATTGCTGCCCCTGCAAAGAGTTCACCTATTAAAAAATTTAGATGGCATATAAGGTCTACCCTCCCATACTCGGGTGTTGATGCCTTATGGATTAATTTCTGCAAGCCCTCTGGAAAAGGGAATTTCTTAAAGGATAATAAATTAACTTTACATCCAAGCCCTTTACCCTTAATCTCTACAAGAGCAGCATCAACCCCATCTGCCGATGTCCCTGACATCAAACCAATCGCCTTCATTATTTTCTGTATTGCAACAAATCTTTTTTACTAATTCAGAAAATCTGTTTGCTGCAATAGCCTCTCTTATATTTTTTATCAGATTCATATAGTAGTGTATATTATGTATGGTATTCAATCTATAGGACAGAATTTCATTGGACACAAACAGATGCCTTAAGTATCCCCTTGAGAAATTCCTGCATGTGTAACAGTCGCAAAGAGGGTCCAAAGGGTTGTCATCACTTACATACTTTGAATTTTTTATAACCACCTTTCCATCACTTGTGAATAGACAGCCATTTCTGGCATTTCGTGTGGGTATCACACAATCAAACATATCTATCCCAATTGATATACACCTCACAATATCATCAGGAGTCCCAACGCCCATAAGATATCTCGGCTTATCAAAGGGCAATAATGGAGAAGTATACTCTGCCACTTCATACATGAGACATTTTTTCTCACCGACACTCAATCCTCCGATTGCATAACCATCAAAACCTATACCAACAATATCTTCAATACTCCTCCTTCTTAAATCTTCATAAACTCCTCCCTGCACTATCCCGAAAAGCAGTTGTCCTTTTTTATTATGCCTTTCCTTACATCTCCTCGCCCATCTGGCGGTCAATTCCGTAGATTTAAGAGTGTATTCATAAGTAGACGGATAAGGAACAGGCTCATCAAATGTCATGATTATATCGGCACCCAGGGACTCCTGAATCTCTATAGAATATTCAGGTGTCATAAAATGCCTTGACCCGTCTATGTAGGATTTAAATTCAACACCTTCTTCTCTTATCTTTCTCAAATCGCTGTGGCTGAAAACCTGAAAGCCCCCGCTATCTGTAAGAATAGGTTTGTCCCAGCCGATAAACCTTTGTAAACCTCCAAGTCTTTTTATGATATCATGTCCCGGCCGAAGGTAAAGATGATAGGTATTTCCAAGAATAATCTCAACATTATTATCTTTTAAATCATGCGGTGAAAGTGCCTTTACAGATGCCTGAGTTCCAACAGGCATAAATACAGGCGTTGCGACCTCTCCATGCCCTGTTTTAAGTATCCCAAGACGAGCATTCGTATTTTTATCTTTATGCAATACCTTGAAAGAATTCATGATGAATTTAAATATATCTTTGTTCTTCACAAGCTTTATGTTAAAAATATTAACAGACTTTTGTTATCTTGAGAAGATTATTTATAATTTTGAGGGGAATGTTGTATGTCAATAAACCATAAAAGGATAGAAGGAAAATTCAGGGTTGCAATCTATACCACATTAACAATATTTATTGCCGAATTGTTAGGTGGTATATGGGCAAACAGTTTGGCTCTCTTAAGCGATGCCGCACATGTATTCATGGATATATTTTCCCTTGTGCTGAGTCTTATAGCCATCAGGGTATCTACCCTCCCCTCTACAGATACAAAAACCTATGGGTATCACAGGATGGAGGTTTTTGCGGCTCTTATCAATGGTTTTACACTCTTTTTAATCTCTCTGTGGATATTTTATAAGGCATGGGGTAGGTTTATTGCCCCGGAACATATTAACAGCCTTGGCATGTTATTAATTGCCATTATTGGTCTTATTGCTAATCTTGCAATTGCAATTTACCTGAAAAAGGCAAATAGCAAAGACATAAATTTAAGGAGTGCATTTCTACATATCATGGGAGATGCCTTAGCCTCTGTGGGAGTGATAATAGGTGGAATAATTATCTTCTTTACGGGATGGTATATGATTGACTCAATAGTAAGTATATTTATAGGTGGTATAATTATCTACGGTTCATCAAAAATAGTATCGGAATCAATTCATATTCTCCTTGAGGGTGTTCCAAAAGATATATCCATAGATGAGGTGGTTTCAGAAATAAAGGGGATTAATGGTGTGGAGGATGTTCATGAACTTCATATCTGGTGTATATGTTCCAATGTCTATGCACTAAGTTCCCATGTGTTAATAAATAACCAGTTAATCAGCGAAGGAAACCGCATATTATCACTAATAAATGAGATACTAAAAGAAAAATTCAATATCTCCCACACTACAATACAGTTTGAATGTAAAGAGTGTAAAGACAGGGCAGTGTTACATAATCTGATACATTAAGAAATACGGGGCGATAATCTGCCCCGTATTTTAGCTACCCTTTCACATGATAAATTATAGCCATGCGAAATTTAAGGACTTATTTGGCTATTGATTCATAGACCTTTCCAACCATCTTTGCAGAAGGCTTTAGTGTTTTTTTGCCCTCCGTCCAGTTTGCAGGACATACCTCATCAGGATGGGCGGCAAGATAGGTATTTGCCTTAACCTTTCTTAAAAGCTCAGAGGCATTCCTTCCTACATTGTAGAAATTTACCTCTGATGCTGCAAGCTTCCCCTCAGGACTTATAATAAAAGCTCCCCTGAGTGCAAGTCCTGTTGATTCATCATAAACACCGAACATCTTTGACACCACACCGGTAGGGTCAGCACCCATTGGATATTTTACATTCTGGAGGAGCTTCTCTGATTGCTGCCAGGCAAGGTGGGAAAACTTCGTATCCGTGCTTACGGAAACAACCTCGCATCCCGCTGCCTTGAGTTCATTATACTTTTCAGCAAGGTCATTGAGCTCCGTTGGACATACAAAAGTAAAATCAGCAGGATAGAAAAAGAGTATCAGCCACTGCCTTTTTGCCTTCACCCCCTCAAGACTTATTTTTCCGAAATCCCCCTTTACAGGGTCATAAATATCCATCTCAAAATTCTGCAAAACTTCTCCAACTCTTACACTCATAACTTATACCTCCTTTCTTTTTTCCGGCATCTCATACAGATACCATAAAAATCTATATGGTTCCCCAAAGGCTTAAACTCGCTTACCACATCGTAAGGAAGCTGTAAGACTTTTGAATAGTCTTTGAATATATCCCCTATCTTTTTACACTTTATGCAGATTATATGATGATGGGGCTTTGAATTGGGGTCGTAGTGTGTCTTCTGGGGATTAATTGTAATTTCCAGAATCTCCCCCTTGTTTCTCAAAGCCTGGAGGGTATTATAAACCGTCGCAAAAGATAGCGTGGGATATGCATCCTTTACCTCGCTGTAAATATCCATAGCAGAGGGATGACTTGTATTCCCCTCCAAGAATTTCAGTATTGCAAGTCTTTGGGGTGTAAGCTTAAAACCCTCTTTTCTGTATTTTGCTATCAACTTTTCCATATAGATTAGAATAATTCTAATTTAATAATCAATATAAATAAGTTCTTTTTGTTTGTCAAGAACTTTTTTAAAATTTTTTGCATTTATGGTTGTTCATTTCAAATACCACTGTTCTTTTTTTTAAATTGTTTTACCATAATCCTTTTGATATCCTTTTCTTGCATGGAAACTCCTTTCTTATAAAGGGTATTTGTAACAACAACTACTTTTTTATCTACCAAGAATACATGAAAGATACAAAGGGAGAGATAGGTCATCAAAAGAGATGTGGAACGTCTATGTAACGGCACAGTTTACAGGTACAGTGGTTATGCGGATATTCTCATAATTAAGATAGACTCGTCTGGCGCAAAACAGTGGACTAAACAGATGGGAACGACAGGCTTTGAAAATGCCAATGGAGTTGCAAAAGAGGGATGAGGAAAAAACAACAAGGCAATAGTGCAGAAGACCACCAGAAAAAAATATTAGACTACTTGCACATTCTTCTTACCCAAGCTTCTATTTTCTTCACGTAACACCCATAACGCAGAAGCTTTTCGTACTCCGAAGCCAATATGAGGACCTCCAAGAGACAGTGCCTTAAGCTTCAACCATGGCTTATGTATTTCTCTACCACTTGAATGGATAAATTCACGGTGTGGTTCAATAGAAACTTCGATTTTTGTCCGAAATCTCTGAGAATAAAGTCTATGAGCCTTGACAGTAGTATTGCCATTATCGTCAGTATTTTCAGCAAACCTATGAACAACATCAATACAGGCTAAGATTAATTTTGCTTTTCCACATCCAAATCTGAAGTGAGGATCATGAGGATGAAACGGCTCGCCATTTTCGAGTATCTCTATAATAGGGTTTTTTTGTATATACTTTCCACAATTTCATATCCCAATTTACCTTGTTTCTTTCTTGGTGCCGAGCAAATAGAACACCATTCATTCTCTATGCCGTGCTTACATTTCATATTAATGCTCTGCCTTTAAGATATAGACGAATGTTGATAGTTAAAACTTTGTTCCTGAATATTTCCATTATCTCATAGAATGGTCCAGTTACCATAAATAAAAAAACAACCTTTAAAAGAGTTCAATAATGAGCAATAAGCCGGTTAACAGTAAAACATATAAAAAAATAGGGACCATTTTTATTTTGACTCTGACTGGATGAGAATATAATATTACATATCCAATTATATATGCGTTATGCTTGGTGTAGATACTCTATGGTAAGAGGCATTAAAGATGATTCAACAGACAGAAAAAATACCATAGTAAAATCATATTATAAAATATAAGTAAATAAATAGAACGCTTCTATTTAATTTTCCTAATTTTACATACGATTTTTTGCCGGTAATTTCTATGGTATAATTGAAAAGTTTAAAAGAGGAGTAAATTTATTTGAAGATAGAAAAACTAATAAAATTTTCTCAACACGCCCTTGATAATATGGCTGATAGAGGGACATCAAAAGAAGATGTTGAGCTGGCAATAAAGACAGGTGAATGTTTTCCTGCAAAAAAGGGAAGGTTATCCTTTCGCAAAAATTTCAGCTATAATGCTATATGGAAAGGTAAATTTTATCAGGTTAAATAGGTAGTGCCTATTGTAGCTGAAGAGCCTGAGAGATTTGTGGTTGTAACCGTGTATGTATATTTTATTGGAGGTGCAAAATGAAAATAAAATATGACACAGAGGTTGATGCTGCCTATATCTCCTTTAAAAAGGGGCCAACAGAGGTAACTACAATCCGTCTGACAGAGGATATTGCTATTGACCTTGGTCCAAATGAGGAGATAGTTGGTATTGAAGTTCTCGATGCCTCTGAGCATTTTGGCTTTAATAAGGCAACACCAGAGATAGAACTCGAAAACATCAAGGTGGCATAAATTTCCCATCTGGAATTACTTAATTCAAGATGAGGATAGCTCTACTCTGATTTACGGCTCTTTACCTCCTCTACGGCCATATATCATTTTCACATCTTACAATCTTACATCCTGAAACAATTTCAGGACAAGCTTAATCCTTTGGCTCTCCAAAAAGCTTTAAAAGACTTTAAAATAGGACATTTTTACTTTGCCTTGACATCTTTTTCAAAAAATCTTGACACCTTCAGCTATATTAAAGTAAACTCCATGAGCCATTAACTAATTCACACTAAAAAATGACATTTTTCAGTATCAACCAAATGAAGGAAGGGAGGGCTTAATTACATTATGAAAATATATATAAAAGCAGAGGCTTTTGAAAAACATAAAACAGGGTGTCTTGTGGTTGGTTCATTTGAAAGTAAAAAGACTGAAGGGTTGGTTAAGGTTATAGATAAGAGACTTAATGGTCTGATTTCAAAACTCTTTAAGGATAAGGATTTTGAAGGAAAGCTGAAACAAACGAGGCTTATCTATACTCAGGGAAAAATACCTGCGGAGAGGGTCTTATTGGTTGGACTGGGCAAGGAGAAGGAATTTACCATAGAGAAGCTCAGGCAGGCTTCAGGGGGTTCAAGCAGGGCTGTAAAGGATTTGGGGTTGAAAAAAATCTCCACATCACTTGCTAATCCCCCTTCTGTCTCCCCTTTAAAAAAGGGGGGTAAGGGCGGATTGTCTGCATACGATATATCAAAGGCAGTTACTGAAGGGGCAATCCTTTCTCTTTATGATTTTACCAGCTATAGAACAGAAAAGAGAGAAGAGATAAAAAGGATTGATGAGATTGTAATTTTAATTGAGAAGGAAAATAAAGAAATAAAGAAAGGGCTTGATGAAGGGATTAAGATTTCAGAGGCAGTGTATATTGCAAGAGACATGATAAATCATCCTGCAAATACAGCCACACCCACATATCTTGCAGAGCAGGCAAAGAGGATTGCAAAGAAATCGGGTATTAGATGTAAAATTTTAGATAGGGCAGATATGGAGAGGCTGAAAATGGGTGCATTGCTGGCGGTTGCGAGGGGAAGCGATGAGCCACCGAAATTTATAATCATGGAATATAACGGCGGTAAAAAAGGAGAGCCGCCGGTTTTAATTGCAGGAAAGGGGCTTACATTTGACAGTGGTGGAATATCAATAAAACCAAGTGAAAAGATGGAGGAGATGAAGCACGATATGGCAGGTGGTGCAGCAGCGATATGTGCTATAAAGGCAGCAGCAGACCTTAAGCTCCCTGTAAATGTGGTATCCCTTATCCCGGCCACTGAAAATATGCCGAGTGGAAAGGCAGATAAGCCCGGTGATGTCGTCAAAGCTATGTCAGGCAAAACGATTGAGGTTATAAGCACAGATGCCGAGGGGAGGATGATTCTCGCAGATGCCCTTACCTATGGAGAGAGATATAAGCCGAAGGCTGTAATTGACCTTGCAACATTGACAGGTGCTGTCATAATTGCACTTGGGTATCATGCAACTGGTTTATTGGGCAATGATAAGAATTTGATTGAGGCAATAAAAAAGGCAGGGGAGAAGAGCGGGGAGAGGGTATGGGAACTGCCTCTCTGGGAAGAATATGAGGAACAGAATAAGAGCGACATTGCGGATGTGAAGAATGTCGGGGGGAGAGGCGGAGGCACGATTACTGCTGCTGCATTCTTAAAAAAGTTTGCAGGTAAGTTCAAATGGGCGCACCTTGATATAGCAGGGACAGTGTGGGAATACAACGGCAAGCCTTATGTCCCGAAGGGTGCTGTGGGTGTAGGTGTAAGGCTGCTGGTGGAGTATTTGAAAAATTTGTAAAAAGATGAAAAGAAATAGGAGGTGAGACAAATGAGGCAGGTAGTCATTTATCCTGGTGAAGATGGGTATTGGGTTGCTGAGTGTCCCAGTCTGCCTGGGTGCATCAGTCAAGGGAAAACAAGGGAGGAGGCTATAGCCAATGTCAAAGAGGCAATTCAGGGCTATATTTCCGTTTTAAAGGAAGATCATTTGCCAGTTCCAGAAGAGCGATTTGAAACCCTTGTGATAGCAGTATGAGCAAGCTACCTGCCATTTCTGGACGAGAATGCATCAAAGCACTGGAGAAAAAGGGATTCTATTTTAAGCGTCAAGAAGGAAGTCATATTATTTTACGCCGAGATAATCCTTATGCGATGGTTGTCGTTCCTGATCATAAGGAGTTGGATAGAGGGACTTTACGAGCAATTATTCGACAGGTAAACTTAAGTGTTGATGAGTTCGTAAAGTTGTTATGATGTTGCCGCTTCGTTTAGACAGGTGGCTTCTGTTCCGTAGTGGTAAATAACTAACATATTTTTATGCGAAATATTCATGTCAAAGATATAACAGAGGCGGTGAAGAGTCTCTGTATGGATGCAAACTACAATCTCCCAGAGGATGTCCTTCAGGCATTCAACAGTGGTCTGGAGATAGAGGAGTCTCCTGTTGGCAGGTCAGTTTTAAATGCACTGAAAGAAAATGCACGTATAGCCGGGAACGAAAAGATTCCTATATGTCAGGATACTGGATTCTCAGTATTTTTTATGGATGTAGGGCAAGAGGTTCATATTGAGGGAGGCTCAATTACAGATGCAATAAATGAAGGTGTGAGGCAAGGGTATAAAGAGGGTTATCTGAGAAAGTCTATCTGTGATGCCTTTACAAGGAAGAATACCGGAGATAATACACCTGCTGTAATCAATTATGATATTGTCCCCGGCGACAAAATAAAAATTATCTGCGCCCCAAAAGGTGGCGGGAGTTCAAATATGAGCAGGGTTATTATGCTGAAACCTGCTGATGGTATTGAGGGGATTAAAAATTTTGTAATCCAGAGGGTTCTGGAGTCAGGTTCAAATCCATGTCCACCTGTAATTGTGGGTGTAGGGATTGGCGGCTCTATGGAGAAGGTTGCACTGCTTGCAACAAAGGCACTTTTAAGACCTCTTGGGACAATCAATCCCGACCCAGTATTAAGAGAGATAGAGGAGGATTTGCTGAAAAAGATTAACGACCTGGGGATGGGACCAGAAGGTTTTGGCGGGAGATTCTACGCTATGGCAGTCCATATTGAAAAATTCCCGTGTCATATTGCAAGTCTGCCAGTAGCGGTTAATATATCCTGCCATGCCAGCAGGCATAAGGAGATAGTTTTATGAACCCCACCCTCTCCCCTCACGGAAAGGTACAGGGTTAAGGGAAAAGTCTGATCGTCTCAATCGTAGTATTATCTACCTCCAGACCCCTTTCACCCGTCACATTGAAGGTGTATGTTGACGAATGTGCATCTAATCCTATATACTTTATCATACAGCCTCCTTTCCAAGGTTTAAAGGCTTGCACTTTATTGTCCCTGAACTTGATTCAGGGCTTTATGATATTCAATATCACAAAAGGTTATCGCCTGTTAAGGTTTTTTTAACCTCTTTGGAAGGACGCTGCTTTTTCATATTACCATTCTGAGCGAGTGAGCCTTTAGTCTTGAGTAAAGTGAAGGGGAAGAATCTCGATGTTTCGCTCAGGGTAGGCTCCGTGAGGAATCTATGAAACTTAAAGGTAAAGCATGGAAATTTGGGGCTGATGTGGATACAGATTCAATTATACCGGCGAGGTATCTGAATACCTCTGACCATAAGGAATTGGCAAAGCACTGTATGGAAGATGCAGACCCAAATTTTGTAAAGAAAATGAAGGCGGGAGATATAATCGTGGCTGATAAAAACTTCGGCTGCGGTTCATCAAGGGAGCATGCACCAATTGCAATAAAGGAGGCAGGTATATCGTGTGTAATCGCAAAGAGCTTTGCAAGGATATTCTACCGCAACTCATTTAATATGGGGCTACCTATTTTTGAAAGTACTGATGCCTCAGAGGGGATTAAAGAAGGGGATGAGATTGAAGTTAACCCTTCTACGGGTATAATACGCAATGTTACAAAAAATGAAAATTATCAGGCAAAACCGATACCTCAGTTTAT
>MHDI01000101.1 GCA_001804915.1 Nitrospinae bacterium RIFCSPHIGHO2_02_FULL_39_82
AAAGGTGTAAAGTTAAGGGGGAGACTTGAAATATTGAGAAACAATCCATTTATTGTGGTTGATGTTGCCCACAATCCTTCTGCTGCAAAGATATTAGCGGGTGAATTAAAAAAAATTAATTACAATAAACTTATATTAATCCTTGGCATACTAAAAGATAAAGATTCCGATGGTATTATTAGTTTCTTAGCCCCTATTGCAAATCATATTATAATAGTGAAACCTAAAACCCCGCGAAGCAGTAACACGCAGGATTTAAAAATGAAAGCCCTTAAATATTTAGAGATGGTGGAGATAATTGAGGACATATCAGATGCCATCTCAAAGGCTATAAATATGGCAGACAGTAAAGACCTAATATGTATAACCGGCTCATTTTTTACTGTGGGAGAGGCATTAAAAAAACTAAATGATTAAGATTATTTTTATTTTAATATCTATTTTCATTTTTTTTACTTTCAATGCCAGTGCATATGCAGAGGAACCACTCTCCATTCTGGCAGACCAACTTGAATTTCAAAGGAATAAGAACCTTATTTATGGAAGGGGGAATATAGAGATATGGTATGAAGATAAGAGCATCTTTGGCGACAAAGTTGAATTTGATACAGAGACAGGCAGCGGGTCTATTGCAGGCAATGTGGTTTTTTATGATGCCGAAAATCAGATAATTTCCGAAGCCGCAGAATTCAATTTAAAAACAGGTACCGGGACATTGCACAAGGTTGTTGGAACTATCGCATCAAGGTATTATCTCACTGGAGAAAGGCTGGAAAAAATCAGCACGGATAAGTATACAATATTTGACGGGTCCCTTACTACCTGCTGCGAAGATATACCTCCATGGAAGTTCAGAATAAAAAAGGCGACTATCCATCTGGAGAATTATGCCTTCCTGACAGGCTCATATTTTTTAATCAAGGATATCCCGATTTTTTATCTCCCCTATTGGATTATCCCTATTAAAACAAAAAGGGCAACTGGCTTCCTTACCCCTGAATTTGGTTCAAGTAATAAGGATGGCTACTTTATTAACAATAGCCTTTTCTGGGCAATAAATGACCAGCAGGATGCAACAATCTATCTGACTTATCTTGAAAAAAAGGGAATCAGAGAAGAACTGGAATATAGATATATTTTAAGCAAAAACAGTTCGGGTATCTTTTCAGGTTCCTATCTTAAAGAGAGAGATACCGAAAGGGATTTCTGGAAGATAAATTATGACCATAACCAGATATTTCCATATAATATTCAGGGAGTAGTAAAGATAGATTCTTTAAGTAAAGCCAATCCTGACAGAGAGTATGAGGACGATGCCAACTTAAGGACGAGAAGATTCACAGACTCACATATAAGAATAACAAAAAGCTGGTTTTTGAGAAGCCTCCAGATAATTGGCAGAAAGAGGGATAGTACAGAATCGGATTATAATGAGACATATACGCAATTGCCGGAGATTTCTTTTACAAATCAAAAGGAAAGAATCAGAAAATCTCCTTTCTTTTTTAGCATGGATTCATCTTTAACTATTTTCAAAAACGAGAAAGGGAAAGAAAAAATAGACTTAGAACGTGCTGATATCTATCCTAAAATTACCTTTTCATTCTATAACCACCCATGGTTTACCCTGACACCAACTATAGGTGTAAGGGAGACCTATTACAGTAAAGGCATAAGTAGAAACGACGGATTCACAAGAGACCTTTATGATATTGAATTAAAAACGGAGGGGCCTAAATTCTTCAGGGTGTTTAATACATCTATTAAACATCTCATTGAACCAAGAATAATTTACAAATATATACCAGATACAGATGACAAAGATAGAGGAGATATAATCCAGATAGACCCTGTTGATGGAGTAGTATCACAGAATACGGTGTCTTATTATTTAACAAACAGGGTCCTAAAGAAATCCTTTATAGAGAATGAAAAATCTAAGACTGAGGAAATTCTAAGATTGGAGATTAGTCAGCAATACAATATAGCAGAGGCAACAAGAAATGATACCCCTATAAATCCCCGTCATCCTTTCTCAGATTTGAGATTTGACTTTGATACACATGTCATAGAACCTCTCATTCTCAACTTTGACACCACATACGATGTCTATAATAGCAGAATAAATACTGCCAACACAGACATCGGCATAAATCACAAAGATTTATGGTATATAACAACGGAAAGGAGATACACCCGTCAACCGGAATCCACTTTTATCACAGGCATTACAGGGATTAATGTAAAAAATGTGAATTTCCAATACAGCAGCAGATATGACGAGACCAATAAAGAATTCATGGAAAATGATTATAGCATTACCTATTCAGCGACATGCTGGGAAGCGTCTTTTGATATAGCAAATAGAAAATATTTTATAAACACTGAAGAAAAAAGTGAAATAAAATTCTTCTTTCTGATAACTCTGAAGGATATAGTATCAATAGGCAAAAAGGGAAATCTTGGATTGATTCAGAGAAAAATATAGTAGAAGTATGTAAGAATATTAATTTTACGGAAAGTAATAAACTATCCGACATCCTACCATTTTCTCCATAACATGATTTTTTCCTCTCTTGATTTAGCAGGGCTGGTTAGATATACTTTCTAAATATTCAGATTATTTATTTGCATCTAAGGAGATATAAGAAATGGGAATGACGATTACTGAAAAGATTCTTGCCGGACATACTGGAAAGAAGTCGGTCTCCCCGGGAGACTTGATAATGTCAAAGGTTGATATTGCCCTCGGGAATGATATTACAGCCCCACTTTCCATTGAAGAATTTAAAAAGTCTGGTGCTAAGAAAGTTTTTGATAAAGAGAGGGTTATCCTTGTCCCTGACCATTTTGCACCAAATAAAGATATAAAATCAGCCCAGCAGGTTCGCATCTTAAAAGACTTTGCAAGAGAATACAAAATAACAAATTATTTTGAAATGGGGAGGATGGGGATTGAACATGCCCTCCTTCCTGAAGAGGGGCTTGTATTACCCGGCGATGTGATTATAGGTGCGGATTCTCATACCTGTACATACGGCGCACTCGGTGCATTCTCCACAGGGGTTGGAAGTACCGATTTGGCTGCTGCTATGATAACAGGTGAGATATGGTTTAAGGTTCCTGAATCCATGAAATTTATCTTCTATGGAAAATTAAAGAAGTGGGTTACAGGAAAGGACTTAATCCTTTACACTATCGGAAAGATAGGCGTTGACGGTGCCCTTTACAAGGCAATGGAGTTTACAGGTGAAATAATAGACAACCTTTCAATAGACGGAAGGTTTACAATGGCTAATATGGCAATTGAGGCTGGGGCAAAGAGCGGAATAATCAATCCTGATGACATAACTATGGAATATGTTGAAGGAAGGGCAAAGAGGAAATTTAAGATATACAAGAGTGATAAAGATGCCTCCTACAGTGAGGTGTTTGAATTTAATGGTGACGATATTGAGCCCCAGGTGGCATTCCCTCATCTGCCGTCAAATACAAAGCCTATAAGCAAGGTCGGTAATGTAAAGATTGACCAGGCAGTAATCGGCTCATGCACAAATGGAAGAATATCTGATTTGAGAGAGGCTGCATCAGTTCTGAAAGGAAAAAAGGTTCACAAGGATGTAAGGATGATAGTCATCCCTGCTACTCAGAGGATTTACAAAATGGCAATAGATGAAGGGTTGATTGATATATTTATTGATGCCGAGGCTGTTGTAAGTACGCCGACATGCGGCCCGTGTCTTGGCGGACACATGGGGGTACTTGCAGAAGGAGAGAGGGCTATATCCACTACAAATAGAAATTTTGTCGGGAGGATGGGGCATCCAAAGAGTGAGGTCTATCTCTCAAACCCTGCAGTCGCTGCTGCATCAGCAGTATTGGGGAAGATTGGCAGTCCTGATGAGGTGACCTGAAAGGTCATTCCTTCGTTCGGAATGACAAGCTCACAATGTCAACTTATTTAAGTCGTTCACTAAAGTATGCAGGAAATTCATGAGATTATGGAAGGGTAAAATATGTCAGAAATAATTAAATTAACCACACCTCTTACAGATAAGGTTATTGAGAAGTTAAAAATTGGGGCTCAGGTTTTGATAACTGGCACTCTTTATACTGCGAGGGATGCGGCACACAAGAGACTTGTTGACCTTTTGAATAGTGGAAAGGAACTTCCTTTTGATATAAGGGGGCAGATTATATATTATGTTGGACCTGCACCAGCAAGGCCGGGCTATGTAACGGGTCCTGCAGGACCTACGACAAGTGAGAGGATGGACCCCTATGCACCGAGGCTAATGGAGGCAGGTATGAAGGGGATGATTGGAAAGGGGAAAAGGTCAAAAGCTGTTGTTGATGCAATGAAAAAGAATAAGTGCGTATATTTTGCTGCCATTGGTGGTGCGGCGGCACTGATTGCAAGGAGTATAAAAAAGGTTGAAGTTATAGCTTATGAAGACTTAGGCGCTGAGGCAGTGAGACGGATGGAGGTAGAGGATTTTCAGGTGATAGTTGTAAATGACATTTATGGCAATGATCTTTATCAGGAAGGGATGAAAAAATATAGAAGATAATATTAACAATACTGCAAAAATATTTTTGCAGTATACTTATATTCCTTATGTTAACCCACGATGTAATCATAGTTGGTGCTGGATTGGCAGGTATGAGGGCAGCCCTTGAGGTATGCGATAGGTATGATACTGCCATTATCACGAAGGTATATCCCACCCGTTCCCATTCAGGTGCCGCACAGGGAGGTGTTGCAGCTTCACTTGCAAACTCCACTGATGACTCATGGGAAATCCACATGTACGATACTGTCAAGGGGAGCGACTTCCTCGGTGACCAGGATGCAATAGAGATGATGGTTAAGGATGCACCGAAGGCAATTATTGAGATGGAGCACATGGGTTGTGTCTTCAGCAGGACAGAAGATGGGAGGATTGCACAGAGGGAGTTTGGAGGGCATTCAAGACCGCGTGCATGTTACGCTGCGGACAGGACAGGCCATGCCCTGCTTCATGCCTTATATGAGCAGGTGATGAAGAAGGCAAATAAAATAAAGATATATTCTGAGTGGTATGTCCTTTCGCTTATCATAGAGGACAATGTATGCAAGGGTGTAGTTACCTACGATATAAAGACAGGCAAACTGGAGGTCTTGAGAGGGAAGGCGGTAATGTTTGCCACAGGTGGATACGGGAGGGCATTCAGTATTACATCAAATGCCTTTGCCAGCACAGGAGATGGAATAATAGCGGCATACAGGGCAGGGATACCGCTTGAAGATATGGAATTTGTCCAGTTTCATCCGACAGGGCTTTACGGTCAGGGGATACTTGTGTCAGAAGCTGCAAGGGGTGAAGGCGGTTATCTCGTAAATGGAAAAGGCGAGAGATTCATGGAAAAGTATGCAAAGTCAAAGCTGGAATTAGCCCCCAGAGATATAGTCTCCCGTTCTGAACAGAATGAGATTAATGAAGGAAGAGGAATAGACGGAAAGGATTATATATATCTTGACCTCCGCCACCTTGGCAGGGATAAGATTATGGAGAAACTGCCACAGGTGAGACAGCTTGGAATAGATTTTATTGGAGTGGACTGTATTGAAAAACCTATACCGATTCAGCCGACTGCCCATTATTCAATGGGTGGAATACCTGCTGATAAAGACGGACAGGTGATAATAGATGATAAAGGGACGAAGGTTACGGGTTTCTTTGCGGCAGGAGAATGTGCATGTGTCTCTGTTCATGGTGCAAACAGGCTTGGGACAAATTCACTCCTTGATGCACTTGTATTCGGCAGAAGGACAGGAAAGGCTCTGATGGAATTTGCAGGCAGTGCGAAGCTGTATGATGTCAATGAAGATAAAGAGATTGCTTCTGTGAGGAGCAGAATAGATACTATTATTAATACCTCGGGGACAGAGAGCATGAATAATATCAGAAACGAGCTTAAAGAGATTATGATGTCCAATTGCGGGGTATTCAGGAATAAAGAGGGATTAGAAGTCTGTCTTAAGAAGGTGAAAGAACTGCAAGGCAGATTCAAAAAGGCAAAGATAACAGACAGGGGTAAGATATTTAATACAGAGGTGATTGAGTCAATAGAGTTAGGACATATGCTTGAGTATTCTGAGGTTATTATTGTCAGTGCTATGGCGAGAGAGGAAAGCAGGGGCTCTCATGCGAGAACAGATTTTCCAAAGAGAGATGATGCAAAGTGGCTCAAGCATACACTATCTTACAAAAAACCTGATGGTGGAATTGAACTAAAATATAAACCTGTGACTATTACAAAGCATCAACCAGAGGAGAGGAAATATTAGAAGATAGATGCAGGATGCAAGGTACAAGATGCAAGAGATTCTTCTGAAACCTTCATACTTGATTGGCTCAAGTAACTTGGAAGGACGTATGCTGTCATTTGTGTCAATCTGCGTCCTATGAGTATAGAATGAAATCCAGACTGCAGGAGATTAGAAGTAAGGCTGAATTTGAAATTCCGTCTGTCAAGACTGAAGATGAAATCTCCGCTATAAAAATTAAATATCTTGGTAGAAAAGGGATACTGACTCTCCTTTTAAAGGACTTAAGTGTCCTCCCGCCTGACGAGAGAAAAGAAATTGGTAAATTAGCCAACGACCTTAAAAACTGGATTGAAGATAATCTAAAGCAAAGGCAGAAAGATATAAAGGAAAAAGGGATAGATAGTCTCAAAAAAGGCTTTTTTGATATAACCCTGCCGGGAAGACAAACCATAATCGGAAGTATTCATCCTCTGACAAAGGTATTAAATGAGGTTAATGACATCTTTATAGGGATGGGTTTTACTGTGGCAGAGGGGCCTGAGATTGAACTTGATTACTATAACTTTGAGGCGCTAAATATCCCAAAAGACCATCCTGCAAGGGATATGCAGGATACATTTTATATCACCGATGGTGTGATACTGCGGACACACACCTCCCCGGTCCAGGTCCGCACTATGGAGAAAACTTCCCCGCCATTAAAAATAATTGCACCAGGAAAGGTGTATCGTTGTGACGCTGATGTAACCCACTCTCCAATGTTTCATCAGATAGAAGGGTTCATGGTTGATAAGGATATTACATTTGGCGACCTTAAAGGGGTATTGGAATTATTTGTTCATCGGTTTTTTGGCAAGGATATAGATTTGAGATTCAGACCGAGTTTTTTCCCATTTACAGAGCCAAGCGCTGAAGTTGATATCAGGTGTGTTATATGCAAAGGTTTTGGATGCAGGGTATGTAAAGGGACAGGGTGGCTTGAGATTCTTGGCTCGGGCATAATTGACCCTGCAGTATTCTCGTATGTAAAATATAATCCTGAGGAGTGGACTGGTTTTGCATTTGGGATGGGTATAGAGAGGATAGCCATGCTTAAATACGGTGTAGATGATATAAGGCTATTTTTCGAAAACGACCTCAGATTTTTAAAACAATTTTAGCCACTGACATACACAGACTAATTAAAAACGGTTCAAACAGTTTAAACAGCTTAAACTGTTTAAAAAGTCAGTGAAAGTCTGTGGCTAATTTATAATATGAAAATTACCTATAACTGGCTAAAGGAATTTGTAGAGTTTGACCTCTCGCCTCAAGAATTGTGTAAGATGCTAACAATGGCAGGTCTTGAGACAAAGGTCATTGAATCCATAGATGACGACCATGTCATTGAGGCAGACCTTACACCCAACCGCTCTGACTGCCACAGTGTAATAGGGATAGCAAGAGAAGTATCAGCCTTGACAGGCGGCAGGTTTAAATATCCAGATATATCAGTGAAAGAATCGGATGGAGATATAAATAGCCTTATATCTGTTGCAGTTGAAAATCCTGACCTCTGTCCGAGATATACAGCAAGAATTGTAAGAGGTGTAAAAGTTAAACCATCTCCATCATGGCTTGAAAAAAAGATTATTGCAGTAGGCCTAAGACCCATAAATAATATTGTAGATGCAACAAACTATATACTTTGGGAGATGGGGCAGCCGCTTCATGCCTTTGATTATGAGTGTATAAAGGGAAAGAAGATTATTGTAAGGAATGCTTATAAAAATGAATCACTGACTACCCTTGATGAAAAGAAACATAATTTGTCTGAAGACTCCCTCGTGATTTCTGATTCAGAAAGGGCTGTGGCACTTGCCGGAGTCATGGGAGGAGGAAATTCTGGTGTAACACAAGCAACAAGGGATATACTCTTTGAGAGTGCATATTTTAATCCTATCAGTATCAGGAGGACTTCAAGGAGGCATGGAATCTTTACCGATTCATCCTACAGATTTGAAAGGGGTGTAGATAATGAGGGAGTAGTTGCGGCACTGGACAGGGCAGCTAATCTTATAGCAGAGTTATCAGAAGGAAAGGTAGTTAAGGGGAGGATTGATTGTTATCATGAAAAGATTTCATATCCTCAGGTAGATTTAAGGATAAGCCGCACAAATAAGATTCTCGGCATATCACTGAGCAGGGAGCAGATTTTAAATATCCTCAATCGGCTGATGTTCACCACGAAAGCTATAGATGATGACAAGATAAAAGTTAATGTCCCATCTTTCAGAAAAGATATAGAGAGAGAGATAGACCTTATAGAAGAGGTGGCAAGGCTTCACGGATATGAAAAAATATTGAAGACCATCCCATCGTCAAAAGTTTCAGTAGCTGTATCAACAAGAAATCAAGTATTTGAGAGGGATATAAAAAATATCTTAGTGTCTCTCGGTCTTACAGAGGTTATAAACTATAGTTTTATAGATGAGAAATATTTTGACGCCATTAATATCCCTCAAAATGACCCTCTCAGAAAGACAATAAAATTGAGAAATCCCCTGAGCCAGAACTGGAGTGTCATGAGGACAACTCTTTTGCCTGGCATTATAAATACAGCAGTTTTTAATATTAACAGGGGTGTATATGATGTAGGAATAGTTGAAATTGGGAAGGTCTTTATTCAGGGGTCAGATATCCCCCCCTTTAATAAAGGGGGGCGAGGGGGGATTTTACCAGATGAAAAAACGATAGTAGGGGGAGCACTCACAGGGCGAACGGAAAAGAAAATCTGGGGCAAGGGGGAGAGGAATTTTTATTATTTAAAAGGGTTAGTAGAATCCCTTTTAGGTAGATTAAACATTCATGATATAGAATTTTTTCCTGTAAATCTTCCATTTATTCATCCTCAAAAAGGGGCGTGTGTAAAAATTAACGACGAAGATATTGGCTATCTCGGTGAGCTTAGTCCTGCCGTTGCTGAAGGTTTTGACCTGAAAGATAAGCTGTATGTATTTGAACTGAGTCTCGATAAAATACTTGATAATGCAGTTACTGAAAGAAAATATACACACCTTCCAAAATATCCTTCCATATACAGGGATATAGCAATTGTGCTGAATAGTAATATAAAATCAGATAATGTATACAGGATTATAAGGGATACAGATAATTCAATCCTGAAGGAGATAATTTTATTTGACTATTATGAAGGGAAACAGATACCTGCCGGAAAAAAGAGCCTTGCCTACTCCCTTGTTTACAGGTCAGATGACAGAACCCTCACTGATGACGATGTAAATCCTGTCCATGAAAAAATTGTTGCAAATTTAAGAGATAAATTAGAGGCAGAATTAAGATAACAAACAACCAACAACCTACAACAGACAACAAAAATAATGTGTAGATTAAGTTGTTGGTTGTAAGTTGTTAGTTGATTTTATGAGCTATGAATTATTAATCATAACCGGAGAAGATTCGGGAGACCTCTATGGCGGCAATTTAGCGAAAGAGATACAGAGGCTCTCCCCTGATATAAATATTTCAGGTGTCGGTGGAAGGCGGATGAGGTCTGCTGGTGTTGATATATTTTGTGATGTATCTGATATTTCAGTCGTAGGTTTTTGGGAGGTTATAGAAAAATTAGGCTTAATTAGAAGGCTTTACAAACAAGTAGTAGAAAGATTAGATAGTGGAAATGTTAAAGGTGTTGTCCTAATAGATTATCCGGGATTTAATCTTAAGGTAGCTAAGGCGGCAAAGGAGAGGGGAATACCTGTATTTTATTATATAAGCCCTCAGGTATGGGCATGGCGAAAAAGCAGGGTAAAGACTATAAAAAAATATGTTGATAAGATAATGGTAATACTCCCTTTTGAAAAAGAGTTTTATAAAAAAGAAGGGGTTGATGTGGAGTTTGTTGGACATCCACTCCTTGAGGTGATCCCCCCCCCTTTACAAGGTGGGGAATTGGGGGGTAGAGAAGAGATTTGTAGGGAATTAGGAGTTGATGATAAAAAGTTAATTATAGGTATCTTACCGGGGAGTAGAAAAAAAGAGATTGCCTATATGCTCCCCCCTATTTTAAAGGCATCAAGCCTTATAAAGGAAAAATACCCTTCCACACAGTTCCTTCTCCCCCTTTCATCCTCCGTAGATGAAAATTATTTAAAGGATTTTATAACTTCGGAATATTCGCATATAAAACATTACAGAGGAAAAAACTATGATGTAATGAAGGTATCCGACCTGCTTATTACAAAATCCGGCACTTCTACGCTGGAGGCGGCAATAATAGGAACACCTATGATGGTCATATATAAATCCTCCTTTATTTCTTTCTGCCTTGCAAAGATTCTTGTATATCTTTCTTATGCAGGACTTCCTAATCTCCTTGCAGGAAGAGAGATAGCCCCTGAGCTGATTCAATTTGGAGCAAATCCGGGAAATATCGCTGAAAAGGCTATGTATTTTTTAAAGGACCAGAATAGGCTGAATCAAATGAAGGAAGAATTAAAAAAGGTTAAACATTCCCTTGGCGAACCAGGTGCATCAAAAAAGGTGGCATGGATAATAATTGAGTATTTAAAAAATTCTACAAATTGACATATAGAAAAGTTTTAAAGAAGGTCGCTAATTTATTTATGATAATTATAATTTGTGTCCAATAGATGGGGTTCACTCCATATCTTTAAAATGGAAGTAGATATTATCTTATTAATATACATTTTTGTAATAGCCTTTATATATTCTTCAGTAGGTCAGGGGGGAGGAAGCGGTTACCTTGCTGTAATGACTTTATTTGGATACGAAACTGGGGTTATACGGTCATCGGCTTTATTTCTTAATCTTTTTGTCTCAGGTATTGCTTTTTATCAGTATTTTAAAAGAGGCTATTTTAAAATGAAGATTTTTTTACCATTTGCTTTAACTTCAGTTCCTATGGCATACATAGGCGGTACAATTACAGTTGAATCGGCAATTTATAAAAAAATTTTGGGTATGAGTTTATTATTTATGATTATCAGCTTGCTTGTGAGATTTGAGGATGAAAACAGGAAAAAAAATTTTGCACCTTACTACATTGCTGGACCTATCGGTTTGCTATTGGGATTCGTTTCAGGCATACTCGGGATAGGGGGTGGGATTATTTTAAGTCCAATGCTTCTGATATTCCAATGGACTGATATAAAAGAGACTGCTGCTGTATCATCACTCTTTATTTTTGTTAATTCATTTGCTGCTTTGTTTGGTGTTTGGTCCGGAGGAATAAAATTGTCTCCCAACTTTTTATTTTGGGTTCTATCAGCAATGGCAGGTGGTTTTTTAGGTGCATACATAGGCAGCTATGTCCTAAATTTTAAGCTAATGAAATACATGCTCACCATAGTAATATGTTTTGCAAGTCTTAAATTGATAATAAGTTAGATTTATTATGATTCCTTCGAGCAATGTTACCTGAATAGCCTACTTATGGTACATCGCCGATAGGGTATAATTGGAAACGATTATGCCTCCCGTGATTGGAAAGAAGGATGAATATAAAGCATAATATAGATAGACACGGAAGACCCCATACCTACATCAGGATATCCCTGACAGACAGATGCAACCTTTCATGTTCCTACTGCATGCCTAAAAATGGTTTAAATTTGTCGGATTTGAATGACCAATTGAGACCTGATGAAATAATAAAAATTATACGAATTTCAGCCTTATTTGGCATAAATAAGGTACGCTTTACAGGTGGTGAACCGCTCTGCCGAAAAGATATAGATAAAATAATTTCAGTTGTTAAAAACATAAAAGGTATTGAGAGGGTTTCAATCACAACAAACGGTGTGCTTTTAAGTAAAAGAATCAATGCCCTCAAAGAAGCAGGAATAGATTCTATAAACATCAGCCTTGATAGCCTTAACCCTGAGAGGTTTTCTGCAATTACCGGTAAGGATGTATTCAATGAGGTAATGAATGGCATATTTATGGCAGTTGAACTTGGGTTCAGACCGAAGGTCAATGTCGTAGCCCTCAATGACCTTAATACTGACGAGGTTGACCGTTTTTATGCCTTTGCTTCAAAACATCCTATTGTTGTCAGGTTTATAGAGTTTATGCCCCTCTGCGGTGAAAACATCGGGGATGTAAAATTTTCATCAGTCAAATGGCTTGAGCAGTATATTGTGGAGAAATATAAGCTTAAAAATGCTTATATGGATGGAGTTGCAAAGATTTATCCCTTAAATGGAAAGGAGAAAGGTGCAATCGGTATTATTTCTCCCATCTCCCACCCTTTCTGTAGCGACTGTAACAGGCTTAGGATTTCTTCAGCCGGCATTCTCTATGGATGCCTTTTTGACAGCAGAGGTATTAACATCAAGAATATACTGAGGAATGGTGCAGGAGAAGAGACGATAATGAATCTATTTGAGCAGGTGCTGTTGTGGAAGAATCCATCACACGGCCTTGATGAACCATTGTTAAAAGAGAAGATGTCTGAAATTAAAAATCTTATAAGGCTTATAGGCGGGTAGTGTATTTAATATATTTTCCTATTTTGAGAGGAGGCGGTTATGGAAAACAATAACTGCGGGAAGGTTGTAAACCTTTGTATAAGCCGCAAAAAGGGGACCCCAAAGACGAGGAAAGATATAGGCAGGTTTATTGAGAATTATGGTATAGAAATGGATGCTCATGCATCTTCTGATTCTCACCGACAGGTAAGCCTTCTTGGGATAGAGTCAATAGCCAAGATGCAGGCATTGGGGTTGAATGTCAGGGGAGGTTCATTTGCAGAGAACATTACTACCAAGGGGATTGAACTGCTTGCATTAAAGATAGGGGAAAGACTCCTGATTGGCAACGAGGTAATCCTTGAGATTACGCAGATTGGTAAAGAGTGTCATACAAAATGTGCAATCTTTTATAAGGCTGGGGACTGTGTAATGCCAAAGGAAGGCATCTTTGCAAAAATAGTAAAGGGAGGGATTGTGAATAAAAACGACCCAATTACCCTACATAGATAATAGAACAAAAATGAGCTATAATATAACGCATTGTAATTTATTTAATGATAAAATATATTTTGTATGCGCCTGTAGCTCAGTTGGATAGAGCAACGGACTTCTAATCCGTAGGTCGTAGGTTCGAATCCTATCAGGCGCGCCATAAAAATCAAACAATTACCTAACATCCATCCCCCCTGAAATAGCAAAATTGTGAAGTAATTGTGAAGTAGAATCAAAATAAGAGGTTTTTTCCCCATTAATTGTTGTGTCTAAAATCTTCATAGCCTTAACTTTATGACTCGGTGCAAGGTGTGCATATCGTAAAGTCATGGTCAAAGTCTTATGGCCTAATAGTTCTTTAACTGTTGTAATGTCAACTCCCGCCATGATTAAATGACTTGCAAAGGTATGCCTTAAATCGTGAAATTTAAAGTCCTTTATCCCTGCCCTCCGGAGTGCTGAATTAAAGCTCCGCTTGAAGTCATTACGATATGGCTTATCCGTATCGGGATTATAAAAAACATACGGATTATCCAGCCTC
>MHDI01000102.1 GCA_001804915.1 Nitrospinae bacterium RIFCSPHIGHO2_02_FULL_39_82
CCTTGCCATTTCTGCCCTCAATGATTTTCTGGAGAGCCATTCAACGTTTATCTGCTATTCATAACAATATATAGCAAGTTTATCAAACTATAAACGAACTAAATAAAAGGAGAAAGTGAGAAAGATGAAAAAGAGTATTAAAGGGAAAGTGCTTTGCAATTTGGCGATAGTAGCTATTATCATGCTGGTTGCTTCTCCTGCTTGGGCGACGTATTATACATTGCCTGCGAGTGTATTTACAGATGATGGCTGGAATATGTTTGCTAATGATGATGGTGTTGATAGCGGCGGGTATGTCAATCCAGGCTATGGTGGCCAGAAGTTCGATGCCGAATATTTCTTTTACAAGATTGAAGGTTCAACTCTATCAATAGGCTTACAGGCAGGATTCAATGTTGTTACCGGTGTGCAAACTTATTCATCATATACATATTATGCCGGAGATATAGCTCTATCGTTTGATGGAAACACGGCTAATGGCTATGAATACGCTATAGACTTTGGCAATGTAACCAAGGATTATCAGTTGGATAATGTGGGGACAGGAGGTGTTCATGCTGCCGGATTATATTCTGTAACAACCTGGAATAATGATTTGTATCGTTGGTATGCTCCTTATAGCAGTCCTTTTGCAATGGAGACTGGAACTAAGGTATCTGATATCACTACTGTAACGGGTGATGGTGGTACTTCATCAAATCATTATTACTATGAGATAGCAACATTTGATATTTCCGGAATAGTGGGCAGCAATCCTTTTATTATGGATGCTCATTGGACCATGTCCTGTGGAAACGATTCTATTAACGGAAATGCAGAGGTTACGGTTCCAGAGCCTTCAACACTTATTCTCCTCGGCTCAGGCCTTTTAGGTCTTGGAGTGTTTGGAAGAAGGAAAAGAGCGTAGATTAAAGGGGACGGTTCTATTTATTTTTTCCGCCATCCTATCTGTCTCCCTCTCTGCCTTATTACCTCCTGAATTTTATACTTCCCCTTTATTTTCTCGGTGAATCCTTCACTGCCATACACCACTCTTTTGTTCATCTCTCCCTTCATTGCACCTTTTACTTTAAGCATACCTCTTACAAACTCTCTATATTTTACCTTTCTCTGTCCTTCATCTTCCGATAGCTGAAGGTAAATAGAATGCTCATCTACAATTGTATCCTTCTTCCCATAGGCATATGCCCGATAGCTGCTCCATCGGTATTCCATCGGATTGTCAACCATCCTTGCCCGCACCGGATTCAGTTCCACATAGCTGCCGCAGGCAAGTAAATATTCATCCATGGAAATAATGATGCTCTTGTATCTATCCTGCCAGAAATGGCCCGTATGACTATACTTGCGTTTATAGTGTTGGGCATACGCAAGGTTGATTCCCTTCATTATTTCCGACAGGTTTCCACCATTTTCTGTAGGTTCAATTACTAAATGCACATGGTTTGTCATCAGAACATAATGATACAGCTTGAAAAGATATTTCTCTTTATAGCGAAGGAGCACTTCTAAATATTTTATATAATCACTGTCGTCTGCAAATACATCCTGACGGTTATTCCCTCTTGTTAACACATGATACACATACCCGCTTGGGGCTACTCTCGCTGTTCTCGGCATAAAGCAAATTTATCATGACTCTGCTTAATTTGTCAATTAAATAGAACCGTCCCCTTTATTCCATAAACCTCTTTCAGTATCTTATCTGCCCCTCTGTTCAGAAGTTTCTCCGCAAGCCTTATTCCAAGCTCTTCAACCCTGTCGTCTTCATCAATTTCGCTGTCCCTGTGCACTATTTTTCCATCTACACTTGCAACCAGTCCATCTAACTTTATAGCACTTCTATTAATTGTGCCTAAGGCTGCAATAGGAACCTGACATCCCCCTTCCAATCTCTTCAAAAATGCCCTTTCAGCCCTCACACAGAGAGAGGTTTCTCTGTGATTAAACCTGTTGATAATATTCCTTACATCTCCATCTGATTCTCTAATCTCTATTCCGATTGAACCCTGACCAATGGCAGGCAGAAATATTTCATACGGCAAATACTCTGTTATTTTATCTTCCCATCCCATCCTTTTAACCCCCGCTGCTGCAAGTATAATGACATCAAAATCCCCTCTCTCAAGCCTATTTATTCTTGTATTCACATTCCCTCTCAACTGGTGAATCTCAAAATCTGACCTGAAATTGAGGAGCTGCACCTGCCTCCTGAGACTGCTCGTCCCTATCCTTGCCCCTTTTTTTAGTTCCTTTAACCCTGCACCATCTTTTGAAATAAGGACATCACGAGGGTCCTCCCTCTTAACTATTGCGGATATACACAATCCTTTTGGCAATTCAGTTGGGACATCCTTCATACTGTGAACAGCCGCATCAATTTTTTCATAGAGGAGTGCCTCCTCAATCTCCTTTACAAATAACCCCTTTCCTCCCACTTTTGCAAGAGGCACATTGAGTATCTTATCGCCGGTAGTTTTTATCTTCTTTATCTCTACCTCTATACCAGGGTTCCACTCCTCAAGCCTGCTCTTAACCCAGTTTGCCTGCCAGAGCGCCAACTGGCTCCCCCTCGTGCCTATACAAATTTTCTTCATAAAAAAACTCCCGATAGATTGGTTAACTATAAACCTCTTTACAGATTTAAATTATCTTACAAAGTTTCAGGTATTTCAAGGATTTTAATTTTTAAGCTGGGGTATTTGTGTGTCAAATTTGACTTGACAAATATCGGGTATTGAGATGTAAAATGAAGTTATATGAATAAAAAGCAACTAAAGTTTATCATCGGTTCGGTAGTAATTGTAGCAGCGATTGGTTATCTGGTAATAACCGGTATAAGCAAAACATCGGTGTATTATCTTACTGTAGATGAACTTCTCTCAAGGGGAGATTCTGTTTTTGGGGAAGGGGTAAGGGTAGAGGGAAAGGTTTTGGATGGGTCAATAAAAAAAGACCCTTCCGGATTAAAGGTAGATTTTAGAATTACCGATGGTAAAAAAGATATAGCAGTTCATTATGAGGGTATTATCCCCGACCTTTTTGTAGATGGCAGAGATGTAGTTGTTGAAGGAAAATATAGAAGGGAAGGTATCTTTACAGCACACACCCTCCTTACCAGCTGTCCATCCAAATATGAATCTGCCGGGAAAGACCATCCACAGGAAGTAAAAAAAATATAAAAGCATCCACAGATTTCGCAGATGACGCAGATTAAAAAGATTAAGGTTTTAAAATCTGTGAAAATCTGTGTAATCTGTGGTTAAACTAGTGTAGGTTATATGAATGAAATCGGTGAATTGTGTATCCTGCTCTCGCTGGGCATTTCAATATATTCGTTTATAGTTCCTATCCTTGGTGTAAAAAAGAAAAAGGGGGAGCTTATTGCCAGTGCAGAAAACTCCATATTCACCATCCTTGGACTCATAAGTATCTCCTCTTTCATATTAATATATGCCTTTCTCATCAGGGATTTCAGTGTAGAATATGTAAGCAGCTATTCAAACAGGGATTTATCTACCTTTTATACTATATCCGCATTCTGGGCAGGGCAGAAGGGTTCTCTTCTATTCTGGACATGGCTTCTAAGCATATTTGGGGCTGTAGTCGTAATACAGAACAGAAAAAAGAACAGGGAACTGATGCCCTATGTGCTGTCAACAATATCCCTCACCCTCTGCCTTTTCTTAGCCCTTATGGTCTTTGTGGCAAGACCATTTGGATTAATATATCCCCCTGAAGATGGTCACGGTCTAAATCCAATGCTCCAGAATCCGGGGATGGTATTTCATCCGCCTACACTTTATATTGGCTATGTAGGATTTACAATACCCTTTGCCTTTGCAATGGCATCACTTTTAACAGGGCAACTCGGTGATGTATGGATAAAAACCACCCGTCGCTGGACAATCTTCTCATGGTTTTTCTTAGGTATGGGGAATCTATTGGGGGCATGGTGGGCTTACAGGGTTCTTGGATGGGGGGGATATTGGGCATGGGACCCTGTAGAAAATGCCTCTTTCATGCCATGGCTTACAGGCACAGCATATCTCCATTCTGTCATGATTCAGGAAAGGAGGGGTATGCTCAAGGTATGGAATATGGTTCTTATCGTAATGACATTCTGTCTTACAATCTTCGGAACCTTTCTTACAAGAAGCGGGATTGTTCAGTCTGTCCACTCCTTTGGTGAAAGCACTGTAGGATATTACTTTCTTGCATTCTTAATAGTAACAATAATTTTTTCATCCTATCTCATAATAAGCAAGCTTTCACTCTTAAAGAGCAATAATGAACTTGATTCTATTGTTTCGAGGGAGAGCAGCTTTCTCTTCAATAACCTCATATTGGTTGGTGCTGCCTTTGCCACATTCTGGGGGACTATGTTCCCGGTAATATCAGAGACAATAAGGGGCGAGAAGATAACAGTAGGGCCACCCTTTTTTAATCAGGTAAATATACCCATAGGACTTGCCCTTTTGCTATTGGCAGGTATATGCCCGCTCATCTCATGGAAAAGGGCATCAATAAATAATCTTAAAAGAAATTTCTTAACACCGTTTTTAGTCTCAATTATATGCGGCATAGCACTTATACCTATCGGCATTGGACATATCTTTGCATGGTTCTCATTTACAATATCCATATTTGTTCTAACTACCATACTCATGGAGTTCCACAGAAGTGCGAAGACAAGGAGAGAGACAACCGGAGAGGGTTTTGTAAAGGCACTGATTACTCTATTTAGAAAAAACAAGAGAAGGTATGGCGGTTATATAATCCATATAGGTGTTGTCTTAATGTATATAGGAATTACAGGGACATCTTACAATATTGAAAAAGAGGCTACCCTTAAAAATGGTGAATCAATGAGTATTGGCAATTACAAACTTATATATAGAGGTTTAAATTATAAAGAACCAGTTCCCACAAAGGCTGAGGTTATTGCCACAATGGATGTAGAAAAAAATGGAAAGATTATAGTAACTGCTCTGCCAAAAAAGGATTTTTATAAGACCAGTGAAGAGCCTATTTCGAGGGTGTATAACCTATCAGGACTAAAAGAGGACCTTTATATTATTCTTGCAGGTTTTCCCATACCTTTTCAGAAGGATAGTCCGGCTACATTCAAAATTCATGTAAATCCATTAGTTAAATGGCTGTGGATTGGCGGCATTGTATTGGGGATAGGGACATTTATAGCTATGCTGCCCGACTGGAAGGAGAAGAAGTGATAAAAATTTTGGATTGCGGATTGCGGATTGCGGATTTTAAAAAGCTCATTGCTCATTGCTCATTGCTCATTTTGCTTCTTAGTGGTAGTGCATCGGCAGTAACCATAGATGAGAAATATAAACCCTTATATGAAAAAGTCTCTGATAAATTTATGTGCCTCTGTGGGTGCGGCTCCACTATAAAGACCTGTCCTATGGAGAAGTGCGGTTTTGCTGTGCCTTTCAAGGAGGAGATGGTCGGCAGAATTCAAATGGGTGAAACGGAGGAGCAGATTATTAATTATTTTGTGGGTAAGCACGGTCAGCAAATACTCTCAGCACCTACAAAAA
>MHDI01000103.1 GCA_001804915.1 Nitrospinae bacterium RIFCSPHIGHO2_02_FULL_39_82
TGGAAAACTCCTCATATCAGGTGATATCGTCTGTCTCTACGGTGACCTCGGTTCAGGCAAGACCTGTCTTGCACAGGGGATAATAAAAGGGCTGGATGTGGGAGAAGATAAATATTTAAGAAGCCCTACTTTTACGCTAATCAATCAATACAAGGGCAGAATGCCTGTCTGCCATCTTGACCTCTATCGTCTGGATAATCTTTATGAGATTCAAAATATAGGGGTAGAGGAGCATCTATATGGTGATGAAGTTATAATAATAGAATGGGCAGAGAGATTAAAGGAGCTTCTGCCAGAAAAGAGAATTAATATTCATATTTCTACCATTGATATTAATACACGGAAATTTACAATTTCGTCTCCTGATAATAGATTTGAATTTCTCCTTTAACTCTGCCTTGACATTTTCCTTTACAACTTTCTATTATTATGGCACAATATTTGCGTAAGTTTTTAACCACGAATTCGTTGTATCGTCAGGTTTAATATATTGTGAAAGGAATTAAAATCTTAAGATGGTTTTTAATTATAATCATCCTCTCTGTAACATCTCTCACAATATTTTATCTCTTAGAAGGTCAGCCTATAAAAGATAATTCTGCAGCAATAAATATAGCAAAAAGAGGCATTGACCTTATTATGAGGAGGGTTCGACTGGAAGAGAAAAGGGGCGGAAACAGGGAGTGGGAGTTAGTAGCGAAAATGGCAGAATTTGATAAATCTAAAAACAAGATAAATCTTGAAGATATAAAGGCTATCTTTTACCCTGCGGATAGAAAGCCTATCACTGTTAGTTCAAAAAAGGGGATTATGGATAATAAAAGTAAGAATATTGAGTTGAGTGGTAATGTTTTTATAAAATCAGATGATGGATATAAACTGAATACGGAAAATCTTAAGTGGGTTGCCTCCCGAAGGGTGCTGGAAACTGACGATTTTATTGAGATAACAGGGGAGCGATTTAAAATTACAGGCAATGGGCTTGTCTCAAATATAGATTCACAGGATATAAAGATAAAGAGTAATGTAGAGGCGATATATTATTAATGAAAACAAGAGTCGGGAGTAAGGAGTCAAAGATAAGTAAGCAGTATGCAGTAAGGAGTAAGCAGAAAACTATCTATTGTTTACTACCTACTGCCTACTGTTTACTGCTTACTGTTTTCTGTCTTCTATCTTCTGTATCCTATGCGGAAAATAAAGATGAAAAGACCCCAATCAAAATAAGATCCAACAGGATGGAAACCTACAATGAAAAAAATGTTGTATCCTTTCTTGAGAATGTAATTGCTGAGAAAGGAGATATGACTATATATGCAAACAGGGTTGATGTCTACAGCGATAAAGACCAAAAAAAATTAATAAAAATAATCGCAGAGGGAAATGTTAGAATAGAAAAGGGTGGGAAAACAGCTACAGGAGAGAAGGCGGAATATTACGAAGAAGAACAGAAATTGATTTTAAAGGGGACCCCTCAGATAAAGGAAAAGAATAATTTTATAAAAGGAAGCGAAATAATTTATTATCTAAAAGAAGATAATATATCTGTGCAGGGTGATGAAAAAAAGAAGGTAGAGGTAACTCTTTTCCCTGAGGAAAAAAAGAGCGGGGAAGAGAGGAATTAAAGGATTTGCAGATACTAAAAGCAGTAGAACTGGTAAAGACCTTCAGGGGGAGGGAGATAGTAAGGGGAGTAAATATTGAGATACAAGAGGGTGAGATTGTAGGGTTACTTGGACCAAATGGGGCAGGGAAAACAACAATATTTTACATTGTTGTGGGACTGACGAGGCCTGAAAGTGGAAATGTATTCTTAAGCAAAAGAGAGATTACCCGGCTTCCCATGTATCAAAGGGCAAGGCTGGGAATCGGTTATCTACCACAGGAACCTTCAGTATTTCGTAAACTAACGGTAGAAGAGAATATCCTGGCAATTCTGGAAACCATGTCACTTACAGGAAGAGAGAGAAAAACAAGGGCTGAGATGCTTATGGAAGAACTAAATATACTCCATGTAAAAGATACAAAGGCATATGCCCTCTCAGGAGGTGAAAGGAGAAGGGTAGAAATCTGCAGAACCCTTGTCACCTCTCCATACTTTATTTTATTAGATGAACCTTTTGCAGGGATAGACCCGATTGCTGTAATAGATATTCAAAATATTATATCGCAGTTAAAAAAAAGGGGGATAGGTATATTGATAACCGACCATAATGTCAGAGAGACGCTGGAAATTACAGACAGGGCATATATTATAAACGAAGGTGAGATTATTGATAGTGGAAGTCCTGAAGAAATAGCGAGAAGTGAAAAGGCAAGGAAATTTTATCTGGGAGAGAATTTTACCTTATAAACCTTTAGAACACGAATTGCACGAATATCCGAATGGCACGAATAAAGACTAAATTATTTTATTTTACTAATTCGTGTAATTTGTTTATTCGTGTCATTCGTGTTCAGGTTTTTGTTTGTTATGGCAAATGAGACAAAACTCACATTAAGACAGACACACAGGCTGGTAATGACCCCGATGCTGCAGCAAGCAATAAAATTATTGCCCCTCGCCCGATTTGAGCTTATCACTTTGATTAATCAGGAGATGACGGAAAACCCCTTTCTTGAAGAAGAACCTATTCAGCCAAGCGATACTGATAGTGAAAATAATGGTTCTGGTGAATATTCGGATATAGAATATGCAAAGGAGGAAAAGGGTGAAAATCAAAATCCTGTTGAAATTGACTGGGATACATTTTTTGAAGAAAATTATTATCAAGGAGTCCCCTTTGAGGATTACGCCCCTACCAGACCACCCATAGAAAATACCCTCAAACAGAAGACTTCATTAAGAGAATATTTGATATGGCAACTCAATTTATCAACAGAAGATGCAGGGTGGAAATATATAGGGGCAATCATCATTGGCAATATTGATGATGATGGGTATTTAAGAAGTACCGTTGAGGAAATTGCGCAAAATACAGGTGCAAATACCGAAACAGTAGAAAAGGTTCTGGAGCTTATTCAATCTTTTGACCCGGTAGGGGTAGGAGCGAGGGACATTAAAGAGTGTCTTATGCTTCAGATTAAAAATAAGGCACCTGCAGATTCTCTTGCTGCAGTTCTGATTGAAAAATATCTGGAAGAATTAGAAGACAGGAATTTTAAAAGAATTGCTGAGAAAATAAATATTCCCATTGAAGAACTGCTGACGGCAGTAAAGATTATAAGAGAGTTGAATCCAAACCCGGGCAATGGTTATACTTCCGCAGAAATCCAGTATATATCTCCCGATGTAATCGTTGTGAAGACTGCAGACGACTATCAGGTAGTAATTAATGATGAGGGGATACCAAGACTCAGGATAAGTCGACGTTACCACGAAATTCTGAATAGCAAAAATAAGGCAGAGGCTAAGGAATATATTGAAAATAAATTCAGGGCTGCCCTGTGGTTTATAAAGAGCATTGAACAGAGAAGACAGACCATTTATAAAGTAGCGAATAGCATTGTCAAATTTCAAAGGGAATTCCTTGATAAAGGACTCACCTATCTCAAACCTCTCATCCTCAAGGATGTGGCTTCAGATATTGGTATGCATGAATCCACGGTAAGCAGGGTTACAACAAATAAATATATGTATACCCCTATGGGGATATTTGAGTTAAAATTTTTCTTTCACAGTGGAATAGGCTCATCACAGGGAGATGCCATATCATCAATAAAAGTTAAGGAAATGCTGAAAAAAATTGTATCACAAGAGAGTTCCAGAAAACCCTTTACAGACCAACATCTTGTAAATGTCCTCAAGAATAACGGCGTAAATATAGCAAGAAGAACCATAACAAAATATCGAAAGGAAATTAAAATTCCTTCTGCTTGCAGGAGGAAAAAGAGATTTGACTATTAGGAAAAAGGCTCTTGCAGTGTGATAGATTAAACTGATAAGGAGGAGGGAAAGATGCAGGTTACTGTAACAGGTAGAAATATTGAGATGACTGAGGCGCTTAAAAAGTATGCAGAAGAAAAGGTGCAGAAGGTAAAAAAATATCTCCATGCATCAATTGATGCCCATATCATACTTGCCGTTGAAAAGTTTCGCCAGAAGGCAGAGGTAACAATCAATGCCAACGGTGTAAAGATTCACGGCGAAGAGGTTACGGAGGACATGTATTCCTCTATAGACAAAGTAATGGATAAGATAGAAAGGCAGGTAAGGAAACATAAAGAAAAAATATGGGCATTAAAAAGCAAGCAGCATGAAAGGGATGTGAATATAAAGATGAATGTAATAGCAAAAGAGAGTTTAGAAGAATCGGCTGATAGCCCCCACAGAATTATAAAAACCCAAAATTTCCCCTATAAACCAATGTCTGTAGAAGAGGCTGCCATGCAGATGGACCTTCTTGGATACGAGTTTCTTGTATTCAGAAATTCGACAAATGAAAAAGTTAATGTGATATACAAAAGAAAAGATGGTAATTTTGGCCTGATTGAACCCGAACAATGAAGATAACGGATATAATAGACGAGAATTCTATAATTGCCGACCTGAAGGCAAATACAAAGCAGAATATAATTGCAGAACTGGTAGATCGGCTGGTTAAGAATGGTAAGATAAAAGATAAGAATACGGCAATGCATGCCCTTATGGAGAGGGAGAGACTCGGCAGCACCGGAATAGGTGGAAATGTAGCAATCCCCCATGCCAAGTCCCCTGAAATAGGCGGCATAGTAGCCACCTTCGGGAGGTCAAAAAATGGAGTTAATTTTGACTCTCTTGACCAGAAACCCGTTTATTTTATCTTTCTGCTGATATCACCTGAAAACTCTGCTGGTATACACCTTAAAACACTGGCAAGAATTTCCCGGCTCCTGAAGAATCCTGCATTCCGGCAGGAGCTTATGAAGGCAAAGGATGAAAAAGAATTATACGAGTTTATTTCGCATGAGGACTCAAAACTTGTATGAAATCAGAAAAAAATAAAAGTTCTGAGCTAAAGGGGATATCTGCATCGGCGGGAATAGCTATAGGAAGGGTATATATACTCGACAGGGCAAATCCTTGCATATTACAACACAGTATTGCAGATTCCCATATTAAAGAGGAAATAAACAGGTTTAAGAGGGCACTGGAAAAATCCAAACTTCAGTTGAAAGAGGTCAGGGAAAAGGCAAGAAAGGACATAGGGGCAAAACACCTGTATATACTGGATGCCCATATCATGATACTTGAGGATGCTACCTTAATAGAAAACACAATCAACATCATAAAGGGGCAGAATGTTAATGCTGAATGGGCATTGAAGGAATCTCTGGAAAGTTTTTTAAAAAAATTCGAGGGGATAGGCGATGAATATCTAAGAGGCAGGAAAAAGGATATAGAACAGGTGGTATACAGGGTATTAAGAAATATGATGGGGTACCATATGGAAAGCCTTGCCGATTTGGAAGAACCTGTGATAATTGTGGCTCATGATTTAACTCCATCTGATACCATTCAGATAAAAAGAGAGAGGGTGCTCGGTTTTGCAACCGATGCAGGGGGGAAAACATCTCATACAGGGATTATGGCTTCTGCCTTTGAAATTCCTGCCGTTGTAGGATTGAAAAATATAACAGAGAAGGCAAAGAACGGTGATTCCATCATTGTAGACGGAATTGATGGTACAGTTATCATAAATCCCACGGCTGACATATTTCAAAGCTTCCTAAAAAAACAGCAGAAATTCAAATATCATGAGAATGAACTCCTCAAGACAAAGGATCTGCCGGCAATAACAAAGGATGGTCGCAGAGTCACTCTTTTATCAAATATAGAGTATTCAGATGAGGTCGACCTGGCAATAAGATACGGGGCTGAAGGGATAGGATTATACAGAACTGAATATCTCTATTTAAAAAGGGACGGGTTGCCTGCAGAAGAGGAGCATTTCCTCGACTATAAAAAGGTCGCATCCAGTATAACGGATGGCTATTCAATCATAAGGACCCTGGACCTTGGTGGAGATAAATTTATTTCAGAGCCGGGCGATAAGGAGGCCAATCCTGCCCTTGGCTTAAGAGGGATAAGACTGTGTTTAAAGAGGTTGGATATATTCAAGACCCAGCTTAAAGGTATTTTAAGGGCAGGTCATTATGGAAAGCTCAAGCTCATGTATCCAATGATTTCTGGCATTGATGAGGTAAGAGAGGCAAACCACATATTAGAGGAGGTGAAAGGGGAGCTTAAACTTAAAGGGATACCTTTTGCTACTGATATTGAGGTGGGGGCAATGATAGAAACACCATCGGCATCTATAATTACAGACCTTTTAGCCGAAGAGGTAGATTTTTTCAGTATAGGAACAAATGACCTTATTCAGTATACCTTAGCCATAGATAGGATTAATGAGCAGGTTGCATATCTTTATCAGCCTCTCCATCCATCTGTTTTAAGAATAATTAAAGGTATTATATCATCTGCTGAAAAGAATGGAATACCTGTAAGCGTCTGTGGAATGATGGGGGGTGATCCTGTATATACATTAATTCTCCTCGGTATGGGGAATATAGAATCTATAAGCATGGACCCTCACTCAATACCGCGGGTTAAAAAATTTGTCCGTCAGATAAAATATGAAGATGCTGTCAGAATTGCAGGGGAGATTTTAAGCCTCAAGTCAATAGAAAAGATAAAGGAATATCTGAACAATGAGATTCCAAAGATATATCCTGAAGACTTAGATAGTCAAATCTCTAACCAAGTCACGGGCAGAGAGATAAAGAGTTATGGTGTAAAGGCACAAGGTTTTTAAACTCGTGGTTCAACAAAACTTTAATACTATTAAAAGGAGGATTAATGGGAAGGACGAATTATCTTTTTACTTCTGAATCAGTAACAGAGGGGCATCCTGACAAAATAGCTGACCAGATTTCAGATTCGGTTCTCGATGCGATTTACAAAGAAGACCCTCATGGAAGGGTAGCATGTGAAACACTGGTTACTACAGGACTGATATTTGTAGCAGGAGAGATTACCACAAAAGCCTATATAGATATTCCAAAGATAGCAAGAGATGTTATTAAAGATATTGGCTATACAAGGGCAAAGTATGGATTTGATTATGAGACATGCTCGGTAATTACCTCTATAAAAGAGCAGTCCCCTGATATTGCAATGGGAATAGACAGGGACAACGATGAGGAGCAGGGTGCAGGCGACCAGGGGCTTATGTTTGGATATGCAACGAATGAAACGCCAGAATTGATGCCCATGCCGATATCTCTTGCCCATAAATTAACTATGAAACTTGCCGAGGTGAGAAAAAAGGATATTCTCTCCTATTTAAGACCCGATGGGAAGTCTCAGGTTACGGTAGAATATGCCAACGGGAAACCTGTAAGAATAAATACCGTTGTTATTTCTACCCAGCACAGCCCTGATGTATCACTTAAAGAAATCAGGGCAGACATAATAGAAAAGGTTATCAAACCGGTTATCCCTCCTGAGTTGCTGACCGGCGATAAGGTTACCTATCATATAAATCCAACAGGGAGATTTGTTGTTGGGGGACCAATGGGGGATTGCGGACTTACAGGCAGAAAAATAATAGTGGATACATATGGAGGTGTTGGGAGTCATGGTGGGGGTGCATTCTCCGGAAAGGACCCTTCAAAGGTGGACAGGTCAGCATCGTATATGGCAAGATATATCGCAAAAAATATAGTAGCCTCTGGTGTCGCTGAAAAATGCGAAGTTCAGATTGCGTATGCCATTGGAGTTGCAGAACCAGTATCAATTATGATTGATACCTTCAAGACAGAAAAGGTCCCTCTGGATAAGATAAAGAAACTGGTAAAAGATTTTTTTGACCTCAGACCTGCAAAGATTATCAAGGAACTGAATTTGAGAAGACCAATATACAAAAAGACCGCTGCATACGGTCATTTTGGCAGGGAGTTGCCTGAGTTTACATGGGAAAAAATTGATAAGGCAAAAGAATTTAGAAAGGCAGCAGGACTGTAAGAAAATCAAAAATCAAAAATCAAAATGCAAAATGCAAAATTGTGGAATTAGACTTATTTTAAAATTTCCTTAATTTTGATTTTTGATATTTGAATTTTAAATTTATTTATGGGGGTATAATGAAGCCACAATTAAAGGTCATGGAAACAGAAAGGAATTACGATATAAAGGATATCTCTCTGTCGGATAGGGGGAAAAAGAGGATTGAATGGGCAAATAACGATATGCCGGTCCTCAGATTGGTAAAGGAGAGATTTGAAAAGGAGAGGCCGCTATCAGGACTGAAAATGTCTGCCTGTCTCCATGTTACTGCGGAGACAGCAAATCTCGTCAGGACATTAAAGACAGGGGGTGCTGATATCCTGCTTTGTGCCTCCAATCCACTATCCACACAGGATGATGTTGCAGCGGCACTGGTAAAATACTATCAGATTCCCGTATATGCCATAAAGGGCGAAGATAATGATACATATTACAAACACCTGGATGCAGCTATAAAACATAATCCTGTAATTACTATGGATGATGGTGCAGACCTTGTTTCTACAATCCACTCAAAATATCCCCAGATGAGCGGTCAGATAATTGCCAGTATGGAGGAGACTACCACAGGGGTGATAAGACTACGGGCTATGGAGAGAGACAGGGCGTTGAAATTCCCTGTTATTGCCGTTAATGATGCTGAGACCAAACATCTCTTTGATAACAGATACGGAACAGGACAGTCCACAGTAGATGGGATAATAAGGGCTACTGATATCCTGCTTGCAGGAAAGACTGTCATTGTTTCTGGATATGGCTGGTGTGGTAAGGGTTTTGCCATGAGGGTAAGGGGTATGGGTGCAAATGTGATTATCACGGAAATAAATCCATTAAGGGCGATTGAAGCTGCAATGGATGGACTCAGGGTAATGCCCATGATACAGGCTGCCAAGGAAGGCGACTTGTTCTGCACCGTTACCGGAGATATGCATATAATCAGAAAGGAGCATATCGCCGTTATGAAAGACGGGGCAATGCTTTGCAATTCAGGGCACTTTGATATAGAGATTGATATAAAAGGATTAAAAGAGTTGTCAGTAAAGGTTAATAAAAATGTAAGGGATTTTGTTGATGAATATATACTCAAAGACGGAAGGAGGATATACCTTCTTGGTGAAGGGAGATTGATAAATCTGGCTGCTGCTGAAGGACATCCAGCCTCTGTCATGGATATGAGCTTTGCAGTCCAGTCCCTCGCATCTGAATATGCAGTAAAACAAAAAGGCAATCTCGGACCGATGGTGTATAATATTCCTAAAGAGATTGATGAATGGGTTGCCTCCCTTAAATTAAAATCCATGGGACTGGAGATTGATAAACTTACAGATGAGCAAAAGAAGTATCTGGAGTCATGGGAGAGGGGAACATGAATTAGTGTCAGAGAGTCAAAGTGTCATAGTGTCAGAGTTATTTAATGCTTTGATACTTTGATACTCTGACATTTTGACACTTTAAAAGGGAGGGTTATTTTATGGAAAGGGAAAAGAGAGATGATTTAGAAAAAATTGAAGATGATTTAAACAGTGAAGAAGAAGATTCAAATAAACCAAAGAGGTTGGGAATTATGCTTTTGATACTAATAATTATAGGCGGAGCCGCTTATATCGGGATTGAATATCTGCCTTCGCTAAAAGAACCCCCGGAAGAAGTAGCAACACCTCCTCCTCAACCACAACCAGTTGTTCCTGAAAAGAAGGTAGAATTACCATCGTCAGAAACTGTTCCCCCCCCTTCCCCTGAAGTAAAAAAGTCTCCTGTAGTTGTAGAAGAAACACCCCCACTGCCAGAAAAAAAATATGCCGTCCAGATTGGTACTTATGTATTCAAACACAATATGGATATGGTTTTAAAAGAGTTAAAGGAGAAGGGATTTAAACCTTATGAAAACCCAGGTATATCAGAAATAAAATCCTACCGTGTTGAAGTAGGTGAATTTCAGGATGCCCAGGAGGTTAGAAATATAGTAAAAAAACTTATCGGTAATGATATAGAGGTGAAGTTTAAAGTTGTTTCAAAGGGGCTTTATACCCTTTCAGCAGGTGAATTTTTTAGCAGACCCCATGCCGAAGAATTCAAGAATAAATTGATAGAAAAAGGGTATCCGGCAAGGTCTTCTGAAATTAAGGGGAAAAAGAAGGTATATATATTGAGAATAGGAAACTTTAAGAATTATAAAGAGGCAAAAGAAATGCTCACAAACCTCTCGGATAAAGGAATAAATTCAATAATAGTAAAGCTCTCAAAGACCTGACATTCTATAAATCCAGCCTCAAGGGGAGTAAAAGACATTTAAAGGTGGCTCACTGCACCAAAAACACAGGTTCTTGGGAGAGTTTTATCCATTTATTGAAATGAAATCTGAAATTTCCTGTCTTTGTAGGGGTTATAGGTCTGATAACTTCTTTACCATCTGTCATCCTTTCACTGATTACAATTTTCTTATCCATCAGGGCAGTCCATTTCCCTACATATAAAAATGTATAGGGCTGGTCTCTGTATATTGTTTCATGAAGTTTATTACAGTATTCTATCTGTTTGTTTCTGTCATATTCCTGTCTGATTTTTATAATTAAATCATCAGCCTCTGGATTGTTGTAGCCGACAAAGTTCAATTGAAATGGTCCTGTCTGGCTTGAATGCCATATCTGATACAAATCAGGGTCAATACCCATGCTCCACCCGAGGATTACGGCATCAAAATTTCCCACATCAATATACTTTTTTAAAAATACAGCCCACTCTACTGTATCTGCCCTTACATCAATGCCGAGCTTCTTCCATGAGTTCTGTGCGATAATCATTATTGCCTTCCTGAGTTCATTCCCATGGTTTGTGATAATTATAAACTGAAAGGGTTTGCCATTCTTTTCAAGTCTTCCATTTACCTTCTTCCACCCCGCCTCCTCAAGTAGTTTTAATGCACCTTCAGGGTCGTAAGGAAGCGGCGTGATATTATGATTATAATAATCTGTCTGTTTTACAAATGGTCCCGTAATCTTTTCAGCCTGATTATAAAATAGATATTTTATTATCTCATCCACATTGATTGCCATCCCCAATGCCTTCCTCACACGCCAATCCTTGAAGATATCCCTCCTCATATTGTAGCCAATGTAAGTATAGCCATAGGAGAGCCCTGAAAAATTATGAAATCTCTTATCCTTCTTAAACCTCTCAACCTGATGTGCCTGTGCATCATAACTATCCACTGTCCCTGCGTAAAACTCCATCTCCTGCCCAAGAAGGTCAGGTATGATGCGGTAGATGAATTCTTTATAATTCGGGGGACCCTCCCAGTATCCATCATTTTTCACAAGCCGTATGTATTCATCCGACTTCCACTCCTTGAACTTAAAAGGCCCTACACCTACAGGATTTCTGTTAAAATCACTATCCCTAATGGTAAATTTGTTAGGGTCAGCCCCTTTTGCCTTTGCCTCTTTGGTCAGCGCCTCTTTGTTTAAAAGATGTTCAGGTAATATACCCATCATCCATGTGCTTATTGCAGGAGAGTAAAGCCTTTTGTAAGTAATTTTAACTGTGTATTTATCAATAACCTCAAGGGATTTTACAGGCTCATAATCAGACACCCTTGGGGAGAGATTTCTCGGGTCCATTATGGACTCATATGTAAATTTCACATCCCTTGCATCAAACTCATGCCCGTCATGAAATAAAACCCCTTTTCTCAAATGAAATATTATTACAGGATTGTGCTCTGTGGTCTGGACTAACTGCCCTGACAGAGGCTCAAGTAAATCAGGCACGCCCTCTAACTCCCCCCCCTTCAAAGGTGGGGATAATGGGGGGGTAGTTTCTGATACTGTTATATATCTTTCAGGATGAATTGAGGAGAAGTAATCTTTACCAAGTATATCCCCCATTTTTTTAAAGAACTCCTGGTCAACTGTCTTCAGGGTAACCTTAATCCTCTGTGGAAGGGTTAATGTTGCTACTACCTTTGCACCCTTTTTCTCGGGTCTTGGGTCTCTGGTTTCTATAATTTCAGCCTGGGGCGGAAGTATATCTATATTTTGGATTTCGGATTTTGGATTTCGGATTTTATAGTCATTTATTTTTTTTACAATCTCTTTGGCGGTAACGGGGGTTTCATCGGGGAAGTGTCCATCCATGTTTACAAAAAATACTGCTTCTTCATATATCTCCCAGTTGGTGGCAAGTCTGCCACGATAGCGAAGCTCCTCATCATAATCAAGGAGACCCTCAAAGACCATGGAATTTATATCACTGCTTGATGCATCTGCACTCAATATTGGATTCAATATAGATGCATCACCGATAGACCCCTGTATAAACTGGTAAAGCCTATCCCTGCTGCCTTTAATCTGGTTATCGTATGTTGGAACCCAGAAAAAGGATTGTAACAGGAGTATGGTGATAACAAGCGGGATTATAAGAAATAACCTTTTTATAATCATGGTTAAAGTATAACAAATTTTCTATTTTTATCCTATCGTCCCCAGTTCCAGCTTCTTCTGCCATCTCTTTTTCAGAGAGTCTTTGAGGGATTGATGTTCTGACATAAAGAGTGATGAATCAATCTTTATAAGTTTAAATGCCTCGCTTCGGGCTGTTTCCAGCAATTTATGGTCTCTTATTATATTTGCTATCTTTAACTCCGGTAATCCTGACTGTCTTGTTCCAAGAAATTCACCGGGTCCCCTTATCTCTAAATCCTTTTCTGCTATATAAAACCCATCTGTGCTTTCTGTCATTACTTTTAACCTTATCTTCGCCTCATGAGAAAGGGGATAATATGCAATGAGGATGCAATAGGATTGATACTCTCCTCTTCCTACCCTGCCCCTCAATTGATGGAGCTGTGATAGACCAAATCTCTCTGTATGTTCAACAACCATCACAGAGACATTCGGGATATCCACACCAACCTCAATAACCGTTGTGGATACGAGGATGTCTATCTCTCTCTCCTTGAACCTCCTCATAATATCCTCTTTCTCATCAGATTTCATTCTGCCGTGAAGGAGTCCTATTTTAAGATGTGGAAATATATCTTTCTTGAAATGCTCCATCATTTCAGTTGCAGCCTTTAAATCCAGCTTTTCCGATTCTTCTATGAGGGGATAGACAATGTATGCCTGTCTCCCTCCTTTTATCTCTTTGTCAATTAGAGTGTAGGCTTCTTTAATCCTGCTTTCATAAAATAGGAGTGTTTTGATAGGTCTTCTCCCCGGAGGCATCTCATCTATCACTGAAAGCTCAAGGTCTCCATAGACAGTCATTGATAGTGTCCTTGGGATTGGCGTGGCTGTCATGATAAGTATATCAGGGCTATAGCCCTTCTTCTTAAGTATTCCCCTCTGCATTACACCGAATCTATGCTGTTCGTCTATTATGGCAAACCCTAAATTCTTAAATCTCACCCCTTCTTGAATAAGGGCGTGGGTGCCTACGATTATATTTACCTCACCATTTGCAAGTTTAGTCAGTATCTCTTCCCTATCCTTCCCCTTTACACTGCTTGTAAGGAGTACTGTCTTAAGACCGAGTTGCTCTGTCAACCCGTGGATATTTGAAAAGTGCTGCTCTGCAAGTATCTCTGTAGGTGCCATAATTGCAGCCTGATAACCATTCTCAACAACTATAACCATTGCATATAGTGCGACTAT
>MHDI01000104.1 GCA_001804915.1 Nitrospinae bacterium RIFCSPHIGHO2_02_FULL_39_82
CAATTGGATAGATTGAAATGATAAGGGGGATTAAAAATGTATAAATAACTCTTTTCATATATTAAACCACGGTGTAACTATTACATATTTTATTCCAAAAAAAAGCCTCAAAAATATCTTACCTACCACTGCAAGTGTGAGCAACACATGAACCATTACTAATGAATACCTTATAATCCCAAGTTTTTTAAAATAGTTTTTAAATATCAGGGTAGGAAGGGTCATTCCAATGACAAAACCAATTAGTGAAATGGTTATACCAACAGGTAAACTCAGACTGTGGAGCTTTGCCTGTGAGGCTTTAAGCGGGTGTCCTGGATATACCCATTCATATCCTCCTAACGGATAATCAATAATAGGCCAGTATATCTCCCAGCTTGGACCCCTCAAAAGCTGCCCGGTTATAATTAAAAAGAACCATAAAGATATGCCAAAGGTGAAAAACAAGAATTGAAACTTTCTTTTAGAGAAATTGTAGTATCCTTGAACTGCAGGGGCCGTATCAACATATGGAATAAGTATCAAGCCAATAATAATCTGATTCGGTATGATAACCCCTGCTACCCACGGGTCAAAATATACAAGGAGTTCCTGAAGGCCAATAAAATACCATGGTGCTTTGGCAGGATTAGGGGTCTTTGCCCATTCTGCCGCCTCTTCAAGAGGGGCATTGAACAACATGGATAATACCCAAATCAATATAGTGATAAATAATGAGCATAGCAATACAATCCACATAAAATATGGCCAGGATGCCATTCTTTCATATTCCGGCTGTGTTGCAATCATTGCATCAGTTTTCACAGTTGAATCAGCCATTTAAACCTCCCCCCTTACTAACTAACAACTAACAACTCATAACTTATAACTTATAACTAACCACATTTGCAATTTGTTAGTTATAGGTTATTAGTTATAAGTTGTCATTTGTTAGTTGTTAGTTATTACATTGATCCTGAAAATCCATCCTTTCTTACCCGCCAGAAATGAAATACCATAAGTGCTGTTGCAATCAGCGGTAGACCTATACAATGCCAGACATATGCCCTTATAAGTGCATTCGGGCCAATCCTTGTTCCCCCTATAAGGGCAAAACGGATGTCATTATCAATCTGTATACCGAGATATTTAGAAAATGGCCCTTCATAACCGATAAGTGGTGTAGAGGAAGCCATATTTGTTCCCACGGTAACTGCCCAGAAACCAAGCTGGTCCCATGGGAGAAGATAACCTGTGAAACTCAGGAGCAATGTTATAGTAAGGAGTAAAACACCAATTATCCAGTTAAACTGTCTTGGTGGTTTATAAGAACCGGTATAAAATACCCTTATCATATGGAGTATAATGGTAAACACCATTCCATGTGCCCCCCATCTGTGCATATTCCTCAATACTACACCATAAGGAACCATGTATCTCAAGTCCTTCATATCGTTATATGCCCTGTGCTCCTCCGGAATATAATAAAACATAAGTATCACACCTGTTATAGAAAGAAGCAGAAATAAGAAGAATGTTATCCCACCCATACACCATCCATATTTTAATTTCATGCCGTGAATACCAACCTTTGTGGGAAATATATGCATGTAAAAACTGCTTCTCATTACAGCCATCCTCTTGGGCATGGTATCAGGATACCCTACCCTGAAGATGGATTTCCACACAGTGGTACTTTTTATATATTCTGATATTTTTTTAAAAAAAGATGGGATAAAAGAGACATCATTCTGCTTATTAAAATTTACTGCCATTATTTACCCCCTCAAATTCAGGGATTAGGGGATAGGGTTTAGGGGTTAGTAAAAACCTAAAACCTAAAACCTAATTCCTTCTGTTTTATTATGCCTTTAATTCTAAAAAATACGGTGGTTTCCAGATGATTTCCTTTTCCTCTTTAGTCCAGAAAGTTCCAAGCGTCTTCTTTTGCGCCTGAAGATTAGCCCTTCTTATCCCAAGAAGTCCTGTGGTAACTATCATAGAGCCGTCGGGTGCAAGCTCTATCTTTGCCCTGTACAGAGGCTCAGGTGCCGGTCCAGCTACCACCTCACCGTCTGGATTAAAATTGCTGCCATGACATGGGCACTTAAAACGCACCTCAGCAGGAAACCAATTTGGGGTGCATCCGAGATGGGTGCAGAGAGCAACCGTCGCATAGATACCTTCCCTGTTTCTTGCAATCCATACCCTCTGGCTCTTCTTCCACCTCTCGTCAACCACCACCTGTTCATTCCCTGTAGGTGCGGTATAATCCTCGGGTTTTCCTGCATTAAATGTGCTGGCTGGCTCATAAAGGACCTTGGGATAAAAAAATCTTGCACCAGCAGCACCTGAACTTCCGAGAAAGGTACAGAAACCTGTCCACCCTGCTATATTAAAAAATTTTCTGCGGGAGACCCTCTTTTCAAACTCATTTTCCTTATCCATATTCCATTACCTCTCTGAAATAATTAAACCATAAATCAGATATGGGAAAGTAAATTTATCACAATTTAATATAATGTCAATATTTTTTTACAGTTTTTTTTACAGGCTTAAATACTCATCTATGGATTTAGCAGCACTTCTACCTGCCCCCATAGCAAGTATAACTGTTGCCGCACCGGTAACAATATCTCCCCCGGCAAAAACACCCTTTTTACTTGTCCTGCAGGTCTTCTCATTGTCAACAACAATATAGCCCCACTTATTCAGTTCAAGACCCGGCGTTGTCTGAGCCACCAAGGGATTTGAATTGGTGCCTATTGCTGCAATCACAGCATCAAGGTTTATTATAAATTCAGAACCCTTAACAGGAATGGGCCTCCTCCTCCCGGATTCATCAGGTTCACCAAGTTCCATTTTTATACATTCAAGACCAGTTACCCATCCCTTTTCATTTCCGATAACACGGAGAGGGGCGGTAAGCATTATAAATTTCACACCTTCATGTTCTGCGTGTTCTATCTCTTCCTTCCTTGCCGGCATTTCATCCCTTGACCTTCTGTAGATTATATAGGCATTATCAGCCCCGAGTCTTAATGCTGTTCTTACCGCATCCATAGCAGTATTGCCACCACCTATTACTGCAACATTCTTAAACCTCTTTATAGGTGTATCATATTCTGGAAATTGATATGCCTTCATTAGGTTATTTCTGGTAAGAAACTCATTGGCAGAATAGACCCCATTAAGGTTTTCTCCTGCTATATTCATAAATTGTGGCAACCCTGCACCATTTGCAAGAAAAACCGCATGGTATCCATCACTCTTCATTAATTCATCAACAGTTCTTATCTTTCCTATTACATGGTTTAATCTAAATTCGACACCTATTTTTTTTAAATAATCCAGTTCCCTCTCAACTATTGCCTTTGGAAGCCTGAATTCCGGTATCCCATAAACAAGAACCCCGCCTGCTTTATGGAGTGCCTCAAAAATTGTTACATCATGCCCCGTTTTTATGAGGTCACCTGCACATGCTAGACCTGCCGGACCAGACCCTATAATTGCTACCTTTTTGCCTGTCTTCGGTGCCATTTTGGGCATCTCAAATTTACCGTGTAATGCTTCATAATCTGCCACATACCTCTCAAGTCTTCCAATTGCTACAGGTTTATCTTTGACACCCACAACACATACCATCTCACACTGGTCTTCCTGCGGACAAACCCTTCCACAGATAGCAGGAAGGAAATTTGACTCCTTTATCACCTTTGCCGCACCCAATATATCGCCCTCTGCAACCTTTTTAATAAATTCAGGTATATTTATAGAAACAGGACAACCATCAATACAGAGGGGTTTCTTACATTGAATACATCTTACGGCTTCATTGAGGGATAATTCCGCTGTAAAACCATAGGTAACCTCACTAAAATTCTTTGCCCTTTCATGAGGGTCCTGTTCCGGCATCGGTTGCCTTGGAATCTTTGCCTTTTTTTTCTTCTTTTCTTCAGCCATTAGAAACCTCCCACTTACAACTTACAACCAACAACCAACAACTTACAACCAATAACTAACAATTGTTGTCAGTTGTTAGTTGTTAGTTACATTGTATTTTTCTGACAAATTTCCTTTGCTATCTTTTCCTCATCCATATACTGCCTCAACCGTGCCATCATTTCATCGAAATCCACCTGATGACCATCAAATTCGGGTCCATCAACACATACAAATTTTGTCTTTCCACCAACAGTTACACGACATGCCCCGCACATCCCGCTTCCATCTAACATGATGGTGTTGAGACTGGCATAGGTAGGTATCTTGTAAGGCTCGGTAACCTTACAGACCATCTTCATCATTATTGGAGGACCAATGGCTACCACGAGGTCAATCTTCATCCCAGATTCTATCATTCCCTTTAGTTCATCGGTGACAAATCCATGTCTGCCATAAGAACCATCATCTGTAGTGATTCTCACCTCATCACTGCACTTTCTCATAAGGTCTTCATATATCAGGATACCCTTTGTTCTTGCACCGAGTATAGAAATTACCCTGTTACCTGCCTCCTTCAATGCCTGTGCTATAGGATGAACAGGAGCAACACCAATACCGCCACCAACACATACTACTGTACCAAATTTTTCTATATGGGTTGGTTTTCCGAGGGGACCCGTTAAATCAAGTATATTATCCCCCTTGTTTAACTTACCGAGTTTTATGGTAGTTGCACCCATCTCCTGAAAGAGTATATTTATAGTCCCTTTCTTCAAATCTTTGTCTGATACTGTTAATGGTATCCTCTCTCCATTCTCTGACACCCTTAATATTACAAACTGTCCTGCCTTATGTTTTTCAACAATCCATGGTGCTCTTACTACAAATTCTTTTATAGCAGGTGCATCAGACCACCAAACCTTTTTATCTGTAATCTCGTTCATTTACCCCCCCATTCCTTATAACTAAAACTTACAACTTACAACTAACAACTTATAATTGTTATCAGTTGTAAGTTGTAAGTTATTAGTTTATTTTATGTATTGCCCTACCATGAACATCTGCTGCCCCTTCCATCAAGGCTTCTGAATAGACAGGGTGAGAATGTATTGTATCTTCCAGTTCCGATGATTTTATACCCATCTTCATAGCAATCACTGCCTCATGAATTATCTCGGAGGCATGTGCCCCGATAATATGAACCCCTAAAACCTTGTCATCCTCGGAATCACTCACAATTTTTACCATTCCTGAAATTTTTCCGGAGGCATGTGCCCTTCCCAACGCCCTGAATTGAAAAGAGCCTGTAACTGTATTGATACCCTTTTCTTCCGCATTTCTTTCGCTCAAACCAGCATATCCTATTTCCGGCTCCGTAAACACAGTAGAGGGGATAAGGGAATAATCCATTTTCTTATCTATACCTGATGCATTTTCTACAGCAACAATACCTTCCTTAGAAGCAACATACGCAAGCATAGCCTTTCCTGTCACATCGCCTGCTGCATATACACCTGATATTGAAGTCTCCATTCTATCGTTTACTGCTATTTCGCCTTTTTCTCCTCTTCCTATTCCTGTATTTTCAATCCCGAAGCCTTCAGTATTGAACCTCCTGCCTGTAGCCACAAGAAGCATCTCGGAATCTATTTCAACACCATCAGATAAAATTATCTTTACATGGTCATCTATCTGTGAAATACTTTCAACCTTTTTATTAAGATATATTTTAATCCCCCTTTTTTTAAATTCTCTCTCAAGGATAGAAGAAATCTCCTCATCCGCAGAAGGAATTAAATGAGCAAGCTGTTCCACAAGATTAATTTTTACCCCCAGACTGTTAAAGATATGTGCAAATTCACAACCTACAGCTCCCCCGCCTATGATTGTCAGGGAGGCAGGCAAGTCTTCAATATCAAGGATTGAATCACTGTTAAATATATGGTTATTATCAGCATAAACCCCAGGGATATCAGCAGGATAAGAACCTGTAGCAATAATAATTTTATCTCCTTCTAAAAGTTTAGTGTAATTATCTTCTTTCTGGATTTCAATGAGAAATGGCTCTACAAATCTTGCAGCCCCATATTCAAGTGTAATCCCATGCTTTTTAAAAAGAAGCTTTATACCATTTATACCTGCCTTTACAACATCTCTTTTTCTCTCCTGAACAGAATGAAAATTTACATTTACCTTTTCAACAGAGATTCCAAATTTAGATGAATTCTTCAAAGAGGTAAAAAGATTGGCAGATGTTATTATTGATTTAGTCGGGATGCACCCCCTGTTTAAGCATGTCCCTCCAACCTCATTTTTCTCAATAACACAGACCTTTTTCTTAAGCTGAGCACCCCTGATTGCTGCAGTATATCCAGCAGGTCCAGCTCCTAAAATAAGGATATCAAATAGATTCGCTTCGCTCATTTAATATTTTGACAGGTTTTTCAATATAATTTATTATTCAACACCTTGTCAAGATTTATTTGCCCGATAAAAACAACGCACTTCTTATCAATTGAGAGGGAGATGCACAAAAACGAAAAAGGGGGGTGTACTATACTGGGCGGTGAAAAATATCTTTTTCACCTGAAAATACTATAAGAGTAATTATTCCTTCCAGCCATAATTGCCTACCAGTTTTACAAATACACATCCACATATGTTCGTAGTTTTTATACCATCCCTGTTTTTCTCCACCTTAACCAATACCTGAGAAAATTCATCACCTACCGGTATCACCATCCTTCCACCAATTGCAAGCTGGTCAATAAGGGATTGTGGTATTTCAGGGGCACCTGCAGTTACAATTACGGCATCGTATGGTGCATACTCAATCCAGCCATATGTCCCATCAAATATCTTAATAGCAACATTCATATACTTTAACGAATCGAGGTGCTCTCTTGCCTTTATTGCAAGAGACTTAATCCTTTCAACAGAATATACCCTATCACATAACTCTGCGAGAACTGCTGACTGATAACCTGAACCCGTGCCAATTTCAAGGACATTTTCATTTCCTCTCAACCCAAGGGCTTCCGTCATGAGGGCTACCATATATGGTTGAGAGATGGTCTGTTTTTCGCCAATTGGTAGAGGATAATCTCCATAAGCCCTGCTTCTCAATGCCTCCTCTACAAAGATATGTCTTGGAACCTTTCCCATTGCATCAAGAACCCGTTTATCTTTAATACCCCTGCTTATAAGCTGTTCTTCCACCATTACTTTCCTTAATGTTTCATAATCCATTATTTAGTTGATACTGAAAAATGATTTTCAATGTGAATTATTTAATCTCTTCATAATTTCTCTTGCCGCCATAATGCCTGACACAGATGCCTGAATCAGTCCTCTGCTGACACCAGCACCATCCCCTACGGCAAAAAGATTTTTAACCTCGGTCTCCAGAGATTTAGTTAATTTTAATTGAAGGGAATAGAATTTTACCTCTATACCGTAAAGAAGTGTGTGTTCAGAACATACACCAGGGGCAAACCTATCCAGTGCCATCAACATCTCCAGTATATTAACAAGAAACCGATATGGAAGGACAAAACTAAGGTCGCCCGGTATAGCAGTTCGCAAGGTAGGAACTACAATCCCCCTCCCTACTCTCTCCTGTGTTGACCTCCTTCCCTTCAGGAGGTCACCGAGACGCTGAATAATTACCCCTTCACTTAAAAAGTTTGCCAGTCTTGCTACATATTTACCATAAGATATAGGCTCATTAAAGGGTTTTGTAAAGGAAGTACTTACAAGTATAGCAAAATTTGTATTATCGCTTTTCCTTGTAGTATAGCTATGACCATTTACCGTATATATCCCTTCATTGAATTCCTGAACAACTTCACCGTATGGATTTACACAGAATGTTCTCACCTGGTCATCAAATTGTTTTGAATAGAAGAGGAGTTTTGGTTCGTACACTACATCCGTAATAAAAGCCATTGTGGCGGCAGGCAGTTCTACCCTGATACCTATATCTACAGGATTTATCAATGTGGTCAGCCCCATTCTGCGACATTCCCTGTCAAGCCACTCAGCCCCTCCCCTTCCCGGCGATATTACAACAAAGTCTGATAGAAATTCCTTTCCGGCATCCGTTATAACCCCTCTTACTTTTGAATCATCGCAAATAATTGATTCTACCCTGCTGTTAAATCTTATATCTGCATTTCCTTCAAGGCTGTTTTTAAAATTCTGAAGGATATAAGGACATTTATCTGTTCCAAGATGTCTTATCCTCGTAGGGATGAGTTTAAGATTGTTTTGTATAGCCTTTATCTTGAGTTTTTCAATTTCAGAAATATCGGAACCGTAGATATGTTCAGGGGCACCATGCTGGACATAGCACTTATCGGCATATTCAATTAATTCTGTCAATTCACTTTTACTCAAATACCTGTGAAGGAATCCTCCAACCTCGGTAGAGAGGGTCAATTTTCCATCACTGAATGCACCTGCACCGCCCCAGCCGCATATAGTCGGAGATAATACATTCAATAGTTTTTCAGATTTTTCATAATTTTTAACTAATTGTAATCTCTCCTCAAGAGACTTTCCTTTTTCCAGCAGGAGTATGCGAATATCTTTCCTTTTTGTCAACTCCAAGGTTGTAAAAATTCCCGATGGTCCTGCCCCTACAATAATGACATCATATTTCATATTTTATTACTCTGCCACTCTTATATCCTTTAATTTTAGCTGAACCTTCTTTTTCCCTCCCCAGTTCCTTATTATTGGAGTATAGACAATATCATATGAATAACTACTATCAAACCCTTCTATTAAATGAGACAAGTTAAAACCTATAATATCCATAACTTCTGTTCCATTCTCCACCTCCATTTTTATATGTCCATTATTTTTACCTACAATTACCGGTTCTCCTGCAATTTCTACACCTTTAGAACAAAAGAACGGTGGTGGATTGGATGGACCAAATGGAGCTATTTTGTTTATTTCTTCTACTAACTGACAGTCTAACTCAGATAGTTTGATATTCATATCTATGTTAATCTGAGGAATACAATCTTCATCTTTCAGCATCTCTCCTGCTATTTTTTGAAAATGGTCTCTGAACTCATTTATTCTCTCACTCTTTATAGTTAATCCTGCCGCATATTTGTGTCCACCAAAATCAATCAATAATTCGCTGCATCTCCTCAAACCCTCATACAAATGAAAAGATGGAATACCCCTCGCTGACCCCTTACCATATTCTCCATCAAGGGAGATAAGAATAGTTGGTTTATAATATTCTTCTACGATTTTTGATGCCACAATACCTATAACACCCTGATGCCAGTTCGGAGAGGAAAGGACGATTGCCCTATCTTTATCAAGTAAGCATTGTCCTTTTATCATACTTCTAACCTCTTTTAGTATCTCCCCCTGTATAACCTGTCTCTTTCTATTCTCCGAATCCAAATATCTCGCTATTTCCATAGCCTCATCTTCATTATCTGTAGTTAGAAGCCTTATAGCTGCATCAGCATCTCCCAATCTACCTGCTGCATTAATCCTTGGTCCCAGTATAAATCCAACATCAGTTACAGCAATTTCTTTTTCATTTATTCCAGCAACTGTTTTCAATGCCTTAAGTCCAGTCTTTTCTGTCCTGCTTATTTCTTTTAATCCATACTTTGCAATTAAACGATTTTCTCCTAATAGTGGTGCTATATCAGCAATGGTTCCGAGAGAAACAAGGTCGAGGTGTTTTTTTAGATTTGGCAGTTTATCCTGTGATATCCCCATATCTCTAAAGGTACGCCGTAGAGACTTTATAAGTTTAAATACTATGCCCACACCTACCAACGATTTAAAGGGATACTGACACCCCTCCTGCCCGGGGTGAAGGATTGCAAATGCCGGAGGTAAAGTATCGGATAACTGATGATGGTCTGTAATAATCAGGTCTATCTCCATCTCTTTCGCCGCCCTCGCCTCTTCTACCGCTGTTATTCCACAGTCTACCGTTATAATAAGCTTTCCGCCCTGTCCTTTTATCTTTTTTATTGCATTCAAATTAAGACCATATCCTTCTTCTGTCCTCTTCGGTATGTAATACGAAGCATCAACCCCCATTTCCTTCAGAAATATCAGCAGGAGGGAGGTGGCGGTAATACCATCTACATCATAATCTCCATAAATAAAAATTTTCTCCTTTGAATTCATCGCATGAATTATCCTCCTGACAGCATTGTCCATATCTTTCATCTGATAGGGGTTATGAAAGCTGTTAAGAGATGAATTTATAAAATCAAGGGCATTGGTGAGGTTATCTATTCCTCTGTTTATGAGAAGCTGTGCAGTGATAGGCGATATGCTGAGTCCTTTTGAAAAAGACTCCTGGAGTTCATGATTTGGTTCAATAAAATTCCATCTGTTCCTTATCAAGTTCATAAAGTTATCAAGTTTATAAGGTTATCAAGTTCTAAAAAGTTCAACAACTTTATAAACTTTTCACTTTATAACTTTACAAACTTTAGCAGCTACATTTTATCTGTCAGTGATGATATTATCTGGTTCTGTATCTGCCATACTCTGTTAACATCGCACTTTAAATTATTCATTATTATAGAAAAGGCAAATACTTCCCTTTTATTTACACTGCAACTATAACAGGTCGTATACCCTGACACAGCACTGACTCCATCCAGTGTGCCTGTCTTACCTCTGACCATCCAGTCCAGCGTAGAGCCATCCATTCTGTGTTTTAGAGAGCCATCAACTCCCATTATACTTAAAGAGGATACATATTCTGCCTGAAGTTTAAAATCGTCATACATAGTCATCAGAACCTTTATTATCTGTGATGGTGTCATGCGATTGAGCCTTGAGAGTCCTGAGCCATCGGCTAAAACATATGTTCCATTTGGGATACCAATACCTTCAAGATATTCTCTGACAACCGTTAGTCCTTTTTCTGCTGTCCCCGGCACCCCTTTAACTTCAGCCCCCATGGTCTTAAGTATCTGCTCTGCCATAAAGTTATTACTCATCTTGTTAAGGTCACGAATAATTATAGATAGTGGTGCAGACTCGTGGGTCAGGAGTTCTGCAGCATCTGCTGGTTTAAGCCCTGATATAACCCTTCCCTTAACAGTAATACCCTCCTTCTCAAGGAACTCCTTAAACACAGTAGCTGTATATATCGGTGGATTTGATATACTGCGATAGAAACGCATCCCTTTTTTCCCAACGGATATCTCTCCGTCAACTATAATCTTATCCTCGTCGCCTTCGGATAATCTATCAACTGTAATGTTGTCTCCAATCCTTCTATTTTTTGTAATCGCTTTATTTACAACCTCTACAAAACTTGTAGGGGGATTGATAATTACCTCCGGTCTCTCCCGACGGCTCTCAGCCGGTTCTATGTCCACTGCAATAGTATTAAAATTAAACGACAGGGCACCTATTCTGGCATTGTAAGCCCTCGAATCACCATTTATCTTCCAGCCGTTTCCAACTCTTTCGCCGTCAAAAAAACTATCATCGGCTATAATATCCCCTGAAATTACCTCTATCCCTGTATTTCGTATCTCGCCGACCATTAACAATAATTCTTCGGTAACCAGTTTTGGGTCCCCATAACCCTTGATATAAAGGTTACCTTTCAGGGTGTTACCGTCCTTAATACCATCGTAGGCAATCGTCGTCTTAAATTTATAATCGGATTTAAGTTTTGATAAAGCAGCCGCAGTGGTTATGAGTTTAACATTGGAGGCAGGTATAAGAAGCTCATTACTGTTCCGCTGGTAAACGACCTCACCTGTCTTGAGAGATACAATTTTTATCCCGACTTTTCCGTTACTTAGACACCTATTGTTGAGTATATGGTCTATTCCCTGCTTAAGACCCCTGCTCACTACTGCAGGGGCAGGCTTTGCGGGGAGAGGCTTTTTGCTGAAGGCTGAAGGCTGAAGACTGAAGGCAGGAAAAGATAGAGAATACAGAATACAGAATACAGAATACAGAATAAAAACCTTCTTGCTTCTGTCCTCTGTCCTCTGGCTTCTGACTTCTGACTTCTGGTGTTTCCCCATCTCTCATGCCTCCTTAAAAACCAATACTCTTAACTCTTTAATGGAGGCACCTCTCTGACCTCTTTTCTGCCCCAGTGCACAAGCCATTCAAATAGTCTTATTAATCTTGAATTGTTCTTTCTCTGGTCTACCCAGTGACCGCAGAGTCCGATTGTCCTTGCAATAATAAAGAATCCATTTAGTCCTTCAATATCAAAACCGAGGTCTCTCAAGACTGCCCCCATCATTCCATCCACATTCAGAATCAAATTGTCTTTCTTTGTAAGCGTTGCTTTCTCCACCTCAAGGGCAAAATCCAGTATAGACATATTGAGTTTATTTTCCCTGATAAACCCTATCGTTGATTTAACCCTCAGGTCAGGGCTCTTCTTTGAGAATTTCCTGTGTCCAATACCGGGGACAGGACCAATCTCTCTCTTCATATGTTCAAGGAAGCCAGGGACATCACCAGAATAATTTTTGCATCCAAATTCAAAGTAGCGGGCTGCATTAGTAACAGCACCGCCAAATCTTGGACCTATCATAATCAGACCTGCTGCAACAGATTGTGATAGAGGAATGCCAGCACATGATGCAATAATAGTAGTCAATGCACCGCTTACACATGGCCCATTGTCCACAGTCAATAGAATCAATCTCCTGATTAATTCTGCCTCTGCCTTTGATGGCAGATGCCCGGTCAATTGAAGACCAATTACATGCTCAATTCCATATCCCTTTTCCACGAGGTCAGATGCCCTGTAACCATAATAAACAGGTTCATCACCCTTATTAAAGTTATTACAGGTAAACAGTGATGGAATAACCACAGATTTTGTCTTGATCAAATCCTCTATTGGTTTTGGCAACTCGGCATTGACAGGCTCTGCTTCTTTACCCTGAACAATCTTTCCATCTTTAAGCAGTTGCAGATAGACATCCTCAATTATCGGACCCAAATCACCAAAAGTTGGAGCTACAACAACACCTGCCTTTTTAAGTATATCCATCTTATATCTTGCCGTTCCCCTTCCACTTGCATCGAGTTTTGCACCTGCATGACCAAATTTCATCCCCTTCGGTAGTTTTTCCTGACTTATACCTGCAACTGTCACTATAACTTTTATTCTTCTCTTTTTTGCAGAATACCACTCTGCCACCCCTTCTTCCAGATTTCCACCCATCTCACCGATGATAACAACGGCCTGTGTCTGGGGGTCATTTTCAAAGAACTCTAGATAAGTAACATAGTCAGAACCCGGGAATGAGTCTCCACCAATACCTATGGCAGTTGTTGTCCCATCTGCCCACTGTGAAAGCATCCACATTATTTCGTTAAGCAAACCCCCTGATTTTGTTAAAACACCAAAAGAACCCGGGCGATGCAGTCGGGACATAATCAGGTTATCAAAGGAGCCACCTGCCACACCCATTCTACATTCACCAGCAGAAAAAATTCCAATTGCCGATGGACCATTAAATATCTTCCCCTTCTCCCTTGCCAGATGGAGGAGTTTCTTTGCATCCATCTCAGGGACACCTTCAGTAATCATTGACACAAACCTTATCTTAGGAAAATTCAACGACTCCACTGCTGCACTGTATGCAGTCTTTCTGTTCACATAAACCAATGCCTCGTTTATCTCCGGGTG
>MHDI01000105.1 GCA_001804915.1 Nitrospinae bacterium RIFCSPHIGHO2_02_FULL_39_82
CATTCAGCCCTGGGATATAAATCTCCGGTATCATTTGAGCTGGAGACTATGGTAGCCTAACTTAACTTTGTGTCCGTTAAATCGGGGGAAGATCACCTGTAGAAAAAGTCAATCCTGAACGAGACCGGAAAGTTGGAAGAAAAAGTGTCTTCAGTGATTAAATCAGGGCTTTGTTATTGCCATTATTATGCAACTATCTTGTGACTTTTTGGTAGTTTCCTTTTGTCATTAAATATTTACTGCCTTGATGTTGTCAAAAAATATACCCCTCCTGCAGTAAAAATAATATTAGCACCCCATGCAGATACAATGGGAGGCAGTTTACCTGCATGGCCGAGAGATACCCCCATTGAAAAGATAAACCATACTATAAACCCTATAACCACGCTTGACCCAACCCCCACTGTAAAACCTCCCTGTCTCCCCGTTCTCAGGGAAAAAGGAATACCTATAAGTGCCATTATAAAACCTACCGCAGGAAAAGATATTTTTATTTGCCTGTCAACAATATATTTTGTAGCATCTAACCCCTCTTTTTTAATCTTTTTTATATATTCCCCTATTTCTACAAAACCCATCTCTTCAGGGCTGATGCTGATTGACATAAAATCAGCAGGACTTTCAGTAAGTATAAATTCCCGACTCTTGAAATATTCAGAACCGAAAGAACCCTCATTATCAAAATTTCTGACCCAGCCGTCATAAAATATCCACTTTGTTCCTGTCCACTTAGCCTGTCTGCAATCTATTCTATCCTTCAACCTGCCATCCTTGAACCTGAATACAGATACGCCTATAAGTGTATTTGCCTCTGTATCTAACAAATCTATATTCCATATAGAACCATCATCAGACCTGAACCATATCTTATTTTTTTTATATATACCACGTTCTTCCTGTTTTTTGATATCAACCTTATAGATATGGTTTGTCAGACGATTTGTGGAAGGTAATATATATTCACTATTCAAAAAAACAAAGATACTTACTACGGCAGCAGTCATTAAAATAGGCATAGTTATTTTATGAAGACCCATGCCGCAGGATTTCATTGCAATTATCTCATTATTCCTTGAAAGTATCCCCATGCATATCACGGTGGACAGCAGTATGGTCATTGGAATCATGTAATAAACGAATAATGGCAATCTGAAAATGAGATATTTTAAAATTGAAGTCAGAGACGCCTTATATTTTATAAAGTCCTCTACTTTTTCAAAAAAGTCTACTACTGTAAAAAGGAGGGTCAGAATTATGAGGATAAATAAAAATACCTTCAGATATTCGCTTAATATATAACGACTCAGAATTTTCATTTCCTTACCTTATCTATAAAATCTGAAATTCTCATCATAAACTCAAAAGGGGTAGCCCCTCTGGATATGCTTCTGAGAAGGTATATACCAATTCCCCCGATAAGGATATTGGGTAACCATAAAGCAATGAACGGCGGAATATCCCCCTTCCTTCCCATGGATTGTCCTGCTATTAAAAGTATGTAGTCTATAACAATGAACATAATCCCTATGCCAAGCCCACCCCTGCGCCCCGACCTGTGAACCTTGATTCCCAAAGGCGCACCGAATATAGCAAAAGCAATGCAAGAGAAAGGCAGAGAATACTTTGTATGTATCTCTACCTCTTCAACGAAGGATTTTTTGTTTTCTTTCTTTAATTCCCCTATTCTTTCTTTTAGTTCTCTTATAGACATTTCCCTTGGCTCCTTTCTCATCGTTACTTTTCCCCCGCCCTTATTCATACTAATGAGAAGGTCATAAGTATGGAATGAGAGGAGCTGGTATCTCTCCATTTTATCCCCCATTCTATGAATAGTCCCATCTTTTAACTGAAACAAAAGTTTCATGGATTCTGGCGACGATATTATACTCCCCTCTCTTGCCGTGATTATCTGCGGTTCTGAATTTATCTGGGCATCGTATATGAATATCCCTTTCAACTGTGATGCCCCCATCCCCTTCTCTTCTACATACATTATCAGCTCTTTAAAGTCATCATTAAAAACTCTCTCCTTTATATTATAGTCTGCCCTTTCCATTGATAACTGGAATATAAAATTCTTAAAGGCATAATTTCCTCTATGCTGGAGATTCAACATTATATAATTGCTAACAGAATAGGTAATTATAGACAGGATAAATACCGGAAGCATAAGCCTGAAAATACCCATGCCGGATGATTGTGCTGCTACAATCTCGTTATCCGCTGATAGACGGCTGAATGTCATAAGAGATGCGAATAGCACAGAAAGTGGTATTGTGAGGGCGAGAAAGGCAGGGGAGATATAAAGGATAAGGGTAACAACATCTTTAGCCGATACCCCCCTGTTTAAAATCATCTCTGATAAAAAGTGGAGTTGGTCAAGAAAAAGAACCAGTGTTAATATTAAAACGCTTAATACAAAAAATTTAATCAGTTCCCTTAAAATATATCTGTCTAATATTTTCATAACTATTTAGTGTGTGGTGAAAAATGACATTTTTCTCAAGAAACTATTTATCTTTCTTTTTTAAAATTCTATCAGGAGGTAGCTGATAAGGCAATCTTGAAATTTCACCCACAATCCAATTTAGTATCTTATTTGTTAAATTTTGCACATTTTGGCAAAAAAATTTTACATCCGCAGATTTCGTGGATTAAAAAGATTTTTTAAAACCCTTATAGATTTTAATCTGTGTAAATCTGTGTAATCTGCGGATTAATTCCGATTTATTCGGGTTAGGATTTTGAGGCTTTTTGAAATTATTGACAGCAAGATGATGAGGTGATAAAGTTTGAAAACCTGAGAATAGATATTTTTCTATGTAATCAATGAATTGATATGTATGCTATGGCATAAAATATTTTAGACAGGAGGGATTGATGAAGGGACAAAGAATATTCTTAAATACCATCATTTTTATTTTATCTGTTTTTTATGTTCCTGCCTTTTCCGAATCGCTTGATAAACGGGTTATAGAGCATACACTTAAAAACGGCATGAAATTGCTTTTACTTGAAAGGCATCAATCACCTACAGTTGCTACTACCATTATGTTCAAGGTAGGGTCAGTGGATGAAAAGACAGGGAGGACAGGGACCGCACATCTTCTTGAACATATGCTTTTCAAAGGGACAAAGATGCTCGGGACAAGAGACTATAAAAAGGAAAAACCCCTCCTTGATAAGATGGATGAGATTGCTGTTCAGCTTGATACAGAGGAGAGAAAGGGTGAAAAGGCTGACAGAAAAAAGATAGAGAGATTAAAAACAGAACTTAAGAAGATTCAGGAAAAACATAAAAATCTGGTGATAAAAGATGAGTTTGCTGCTATTTATTCAAAACATGGCGGGGCAGGTTATAATGCAGGAACAAGCAGGGATACAACATCCTATCTAATAAGCTTACCTTCAAACAAAGTGGAACTGTGGGCTGCAATAGAATCTGACAGAATTAAAAACCCTGTGCTGAGGGAATTTTACTCTGAGAGAGATGTAGTCATGGAGGAGAGAAGGATGAGCTATGACAATGACCCTGAGGGAAGCCTCATGGAAAATTTCCTCGCCTCTGCTTATAATGCCCATCCCTATGGTATGCCCACAATTGGCTGGATGTCTGATATAAAATTCCTGCCAAAAAGTGAGGTAGAGAGGTTTTTAAAGAGCTATTATGCACCAAATAACTGTGTGATAGCAGTAGTCGGAGATATTAAACCGGAAAAAGTTATAAAAATGATAGAAAAATATTTTGGAGACATTCCACCGCAGGAGACACCAGAGAGAATATGGACAGAAGAGCCAGAGCAAAGCGGCGAGAGGAGGATAGAGGTAGAGTTTGATGCAAATCCAAATATAATGATTGGATACCATAAGCCTACCATCCCCCACCAGGATGATTATGTGTTTGATATAATAGATTTTGTGCTCGGGAGTGGCAGGACATCACGACTTTATAAAAAGATGGTAGAAGAAAAAAGAATAGCAGTATCTGTTCATACCTATTCTATGCCGGGCTCAAGGTATCCAAATCTATTCGTTTTTTACGGTGTCCCCCGTGCACCACATACAGTAAGGGAATTGGAGGAGGCATTTTATGAAGAGTTGGAGAGATTAAAAAATGAGCCTGTAAGTCAGAAAGAGCTTGAGAAGGTAATAAATCATTTAGAGGCAAGCTTAATCCGGCAACTGGGGTCAAACAGGGGTATGGCAGATACGCTCTCATATTACCATGCAATTACAGGAGACTGGAGATATATAATGACACATATAGATATGATAAAAAAAATAACTCCTGAGGATATTATGAACACAGCAAAAAAGTATTTTAAAAAGAGTAACAGAACGGTAGCGATTCTGGTGAAGAAGGAGGAGAAGTAATTGAGAAATTTCAAATTTCAAATTTCAAATTTCAAATTTTTAATATTGGCTATTGCCTGTTGCCTGTTGCCTGTTAATTTATGGGCTATCCATCCCTCAAAACTTAAATTTGAACCTTTTAAATTTAATCCACCTAATACAGAAGTAGTAATACTAAACAATGGGGTTACACTTCATTTATTGGAAGACCATGAACTCCCCCTTATTGACATGGTGGCAGTGGTAAGAACAGGTTCACTTTACGAGGCAGAAGATAAAACAGGTCTGGCGGGTATTACGGGAACTGTAATGAGGACAGGCGGGACAGTTAATATGACAGGAAAGGAGATAGATGAAACGCTGGAGTTCGTTGCGGGTTCTGTTGAGGTAAGCATTGGTATGGATTCAGGCAGTGCAACAATGTCTGTAATGAAAAAGGACTTAGATAAAGGGCTCAGGATATATGCCGATATACTCATGAACCCTGTTTTTGACGAGGATAAAATGGAGATTGAAAAACAAAAAATCATTGAATCAATAAGAAGACAGAATGATGACCCTTCAAATATAGCACGAAGGGAATTTCGGAAGATTGTATATAGCAATCATCCGTATGGAAGAACACCTACCATAGATACAATTACCAGAATAAAAAAGGATGACCTTGTTCAATTTCATAAGAGATATTTTCATCCGAATAATATCATTATGGGGATAACAGGTGATTTTAGCAGAGAAGAAATTATTAAGAAAATTGAGGAGGCATTTAAAGATTGGCAGCAATCAGATATAGATTTCCCCTATGTGCCTTCAGTAAAAAAAGATTTTAATGGTTCTGTAAATTTTGCCTTCAAGGATACAACCCAGACGGTGATAAGAATGGGGCACCTCGGGATAAAACAAGATAATCCTGATTATTATTCAGTAATGGTTATGGATGATATACTGGGTGGCGGTGGCTTTACATCAAGACTTATGAAAGAGGTCAGGTCAAACAGAGGTCTGGCATACAGCGTCTGGAGCATCTTCACAGCAGGCAAGATGGACCTTGGACTATTTGTAGCAGGTTGCGAGACAAAATCAGAAAGCACACATGAAGTTATAGTTCTGATGAAAAATATTTTACAGGAAATAAGGGAATCTCCCGTATCAGATGAAGAATTGCAGGTGGCAAAAGATTCCATTATAAATTCATTCATATTCGGGTTTACATCAAATCTGCAGGTTTTGAACCAGAGGATAAATGTCCAATATTACAAGCTGCCATATGACTATCTTGAAAAATACAGAGACAATATAGCAAAGGCGACAAAGGAGGATGTCCTGAATGCTGCAAGGAAGTATCTCAACCCTGATAAATTAACCCTTGTGGTAGTGGGAAATGATAAAAAATTTGACAAACCCATGTCAGAATTTGGGAATGTGAGTAATATAACATTAGAATCAACTAATCAATAAACCCTGAAGAAAAACTTTCTTCTGTATTTTTTGTATAAAAAAATGTTTAGATTTTTTTCTTGCAATTATATTTTTTTTATTATATAAAAGACACCCTATTTATAAAATTTAAAACTCGAAAATCAAAATTAAGGAATTATCTTTTTAAAAATAATACCAAAATTTTGCATTTTGACTTTTGCATTTTGATTTTTTATCCGGGGGTAAAGCTTGAAAGTCTTATTCTCTTCATGGAATGACGAGATAATTGATAATAGAGGCGTTGACCCTGCCAACTGGAAGGACACCCCCAAATTAAAACTACCTACCGACTTTGATAAGGAAAATAATATTACTGCATTCATTGGATGGAGCGGGATAATCCTGCTTAAAGACAATATCAATATTGTTGATATGTCCACCCGCTTCATAGAAAAGGTCCAGAGGGAATCATGCGGGAAGTGCTACTCAGGCCGTATAGGAACGGCTGTAATGCAGAAGATATTAAGGAAGATTTCAAGCGGTGAAGGGGAGGAGGCTGACCTCACACAGCTTGAAGCCCTTGCTGAAAATATATCAAAGGCATCAAAATGCTCCATCGGACAGACAAGCCCTATCTCCATACTCCATGCCTTAAAATATTTCAGGGATGATTTTGTAATAGCAGTTAGAGATAAAAAACCAGTCAGCAACAGCACGAGATACGAATCAAAATGGACAGCCCCGTGTTATGCCGCATGTTCCACAGGGATGGATATCCCCACCTATATTGAATTTATTAAAGAATGGAGACCATTAGAATCACTGAAGAGAATTAGAGAGGCAAGCCCCATGGCAGCCTCACTCGGCAGGGCATGTTTTCACCCATGTGAAAAAAACTGCCGCAGAGAAAATGTGGAGAGGGCTATCTCTATCTGTAAATTAAAGAGGTTTGCATGGGATTATGAAGACGTCCACTCGGTTTCAAAACCCGTAAATGAGAACAAACATATTAAGGAAGATAAAGTGGCAGTTTTTGGAGCGGGTCCGGCAGGACTGTCTGCTGCATATTATTTAGCCCTGAGGGGATACGGGGTAACACTTTTTGAATCACTCCCTGTTCCTGGCGGTATGGTAGGTGTAGGAATCCCTCAATACAGGGTGCCTAAAGAGGTTCTTCAGAGGGAGGTAGATTTTATTATTGATATGGGTGTTGAGATAAAATATAACACCCCTATTGGAAAAGATATAACAATTCCAAAGTTGAGGGAGCAGGGATATAAGGCATTTTTCATATCCACAGGTGCCCATATCTCCAAAAAAATGGGGGCTGAGGGTGAGGATGCAGGTTATGATGGTTTTGTAAGGGGTATTGATTACCTTAGGGATTGCGTAATTACAAAATGTTATGATGTAAGGGACAAGAGGGTGATTGTTGTCGGCGGCGGTAATGTGGCAATGGACTGCTGCAGAACACCAGTGAGAAATGGTGCAAAAGAGGTTACAGTAGTTTACAGAAGGACGAAAAAGGAATTGCCTGCAGACCCGCATGAGGTGCATGAATCAGAGGTTGAGGGTGTAAAATATATATTCCTCGCAGCACCAAAGAGGATTGTGACAGAAAATGGAAAGGTAACAGGTCTTGAATGTCTAAAGATGGAATTGGGGGAGCCTGATGCCAGTGGGAGGAGAAAACCAGTAGAGGTAAAAGGGTCTGAGTTTATTGTCCCTGCAGATATAATAATTCAGGCCATAGGACAGGACTGCGACCTCTCAATATTGAATGGTGTTGATGGTGTAAAACTGACAAAGTGGCAGACGATTGTTGCAGACCCTGATACATTTCAGACGGATGTCCCTGATATATTCACAGGTGGTGATGTCTTCAATGGTCCGCTTACAATAGTTGATGCCTGTGGAAATGCGAAGAGGGCGGCGGAGAGTATTGACCAGTATCTGAGCGGCAGTCAGGTTGCCCTTTCAGTTGACCAGAAGCTTGACAAGGTTATAAAAAAGCTTGGTGCATACAATAAAGAAGAGAAGGTCGGTAAAAAGGCAGGATGGGAGAGAGTCCCCATGCCTACTATTGAGATGGACAGGAGAGTGGGCAGCTTTGATGAGGTAGAGACTGGATATACACTTCAACAGGCAATAGAGGAGGCATCAAGGTGCATGAGGTGCTATCAGATAGGGATGGTGGCACTGGAAAAAGGAAATAGCAATGAGCAATGAGCAATGAGCAATGAGTTTTTTACTCGTTGCTCATTGCTCATTGCTCATTGCTTTTAATAGTACACTTATACTGACACTAATATGAAGAAAGTAACTTTAACAATTGATGGGAAGAAGATAGTGGCGGATAGCAAGAAGACTGTCCTTGAAGCTGCTGCTGAAAATGATATTTATATACCCACCATGTGCTATCTGAAGAAGCTTAATCCGATAGGCTCATGCAGGGTTTGTCTTGTGGATATAGAGGGTGCAGATGACCCGATGACATCATGCCAGCTTCCTGTCATGGAAGGAATGGTTGTTTCAACAAAATCTGACAGGGTGATAGAACTCCGCCAATTGATGGTAAAGCTTATACTTGTAAACCACCCTGTTGACTGCACCGTCTGTGAGAGGAGTGGTGAGTGCAGGCTTCAGGATATAACCTATGAGTTTGGAATATCAAGGCAGGATTTAAAGGCAGAGCCTGTAGAGAGGGTAAAAAAATATGACTGGAAGCTTATAAGATATAACCCATATCTCTGCGTTCTCTGTGAAAGGTGTATTATGGTATGCCATGAGGTTCAGGGGGTCTCTACGTATAAGATTAAAAACAACGGCTTCAGGTCTGTTATAGATACAGTTGATGAAAAACCTCTTGACTGTGATTTCTGCGGCCAGTGTATAGCGGTATGTCCTGTAGGTGCAATGAGCAGCGGCCTTGTGCTTCAGGCAAGGAGCTGGGAGTTGAACAAGGTAAGGAGTGTATGCTCATACTGCGGTGTGGGCTGCCCAATAAATCTGGATGTAAAGAAGGGAAAGGTTTACAGGGTAACATCTGATGATAATATTGGTATAAATAACGGGAATCTTTGTGCCATGGGGAGATTTGGCTATCAGTTCATAGATACTGAGGACAGGATTAAGACGCCGCTTATCAGAAAAGGTGATAGGCTTGTGCCTGCGTCATGGGACGAGGCATTAAAATTAGTGAGTGCTAAATTTAAGGAGATTAAGAACAGTCATGGAGGGGATGCAATTGCAGGTATAGGCTCTGAAAGGGCTTCCAATGAAGATAATTACCTCTTCCAGAAATTTTTCAGGACTGTCCTTGTGTCACACAATATAGACAATCTGCTTAATATGGAAAATAGCTCATTTGGGTCAGAGGTCTTTGAGAAATTTGACCTGCCTATCATAAATTCCACTGAATATATAACTAAATCCGATATTATATTTACCTTTGGTGCTGATGCATGCGAAGAGAACCCTGTCATCGGGAATATAATCAGGGTGACAATGAGGGATAGGGAGGCTCGCCTTATTGTGGGGAGCAGCAGGGATGTCGGGTTCAGACCGCCGCCTGATTTCAGAATGGTTTACAAATACGGGACAGAGGTTCTTCTTATAAATGGAATAATAAAGTCGATAATCGGGAGTCGGGAGTCGGAGGGGATTAAAGAATTTCTGGATTACTTAAAGGGCATAAAGTTAGAGGATGTATCTTCAAGGACAAGTGTATCAAAAGATTTGATTAAGGCTATTTCTTTAAGTTTAATTAAGTCAAAGTCCCCTGTAATACTCTGTGGAAGAGAGATATATAAACATCCAAGAGGGGTTGAGATAATCCACGCACTCCAGAATCTTGCAAACATTATAAATGGAAATATCATCCTCTACAGGGAATACTGCAATTCACAGGGAGTAAATGATATGGGTGTTCTTCCTGATAAGTATCCTGGCTATAAAAATGTAGCTGATTTGGAGGCTAAAGGGGACTTTGAAAAGGTATGGGGGGTTACACTCCCTGTAAAAGGCAGAATGACAGCAGGCAGGAATATAATAGATGATGTAGTTGACGGAAAGATAAAGGCGCTTTACATAATGGGTGAAGATATTGTCCTTCGTTCTCACAATGGAAATCAGGCAAGAGAGGCATTAAAAAAGATAGACTTTCTCATTGTTCAAGATATGTTCTTGAGTGAGACTGCCCTGTTTGCAGATGTAGTCTTCCCCAGTGCAAGCTTTTCAGAGAGGGAAGGGACATTTACAAATATGGAGGGGAGAATTCAGAAGATAAATAAGGCAATTGAACCAATCGGTGAATCAAGGGCGGACTGGGTGATAATAAAGGAGCTTGCCAATAAAATGGGTGGAAGTTTTAAATATTCATTTACTGAGGATGTATTTAAAGAGATAGCCGCAGCAATCCCTCTGTATGGTGGTATTACATATTCAAGCATAAAAAATAATGGTAAGCTTGCAAATTATCAGTCACAATCCAAAAAGAAATTTAGGGTTGTTCAGCATAGCGAGATTGAAAGTATAGGTGATAGTGATATGCCATTTATATTTTTGAGTGGAAATACATTTTTTCATCTCGGTACACTCTCAAGAAAATCTGCTGCAATGAATATGCTTACGTCTGAATGTATAGTGGAGATAAATCCTTCAGATGCTGAAAAATTAAAAATAAATGATAAAGATACGGTTACAGTAAAGTCAAAGAATGGGAATATTACAATTAAAACTAAGGTTACAAATAAATCGCCTCAGGGTGTTGTATTTATCCCTGTGAATTTTGAAAATGCACCGGCGAATATTCTTACAAACAAAAAGGATGCAGTAATAAGGGTAAAAATTATAAAGAATGAGCAATGAGCAACGAGCAATGAGTGAGGTGTAAAGTGCATATTACGAAATACGAACTACGCTTCACGAATGACTGTTTATTATGAGTGAATACATTCCAGTATTGATGATGCTTTTGCTTGCAGCAGGGACTGCTGCAGGGATACTTGTGGCGACCACACTTATTGGTCCTAAAAAGGAGTTTGCCGATAAGATGGAGCCATTTGAGTGCGGTGAGCATCCCATAGTTTCGCCAAAGCTGAGGTTCTCTGTTAAATTTTATCTTGTGGCAATCTTCTTTGTAATATTTGATATTGAGGCGGTATTTTTATATCCGTGGGCAGTCATTTTTAAAGACCTCGGTATATTCGGTTTTGTTGAGATGATGATATTCATAATAATACTGGCTATTGGATTGATATATGTATGGAGAAGGGGGGCACTGGAATGGCAGTAAATGCAGCAATGAGCAATGAGCAACGAGCAATGAGTGCAGGACAGGAGGAAGGGATTGAGAGGGTTTTAGGTAATAGTGTGCTTCTTACAAAACTTGATGCCATAGTTGATTGGGGGAGAAAATATTCCTTTTTTCTTTACCCGTTTGTTACCGCATGCTGCGGGATGGAGTTTATGTCCCTTGCAGGGCCAAGGTATGACTTGGATAGATTCGGTGCAGCACTGCCGAGATTCTCTCCGAGACAGGCAGATTTATTGATGGTAGTAGGGACGATAAGCCATAAGCAGGCTCCGATATTGGTGAAGGTTTATAATCAGATGACTGAGCCGAAGTGGGTGTTCTCATTTGGTGTATGTGCCACTTCAGGCGGCTTCTATGACAACTATGCTACAGTCCAGGGTATTGATACCCTTATACCTGTAGATGTTTATGTGCCTGGTTGTCCGCCGAGACCTGAGATGGTAATAGACGGATTATTGAGATTGCAGCAGAAAGTTGCAAGGGAAAAATGGTCAGACTGGCCAAGAGGTGAGGCACCGGTAAGTAAAAGAACGGCTTAAACGGTTTAAACCGTTTAAACTGTTCAAATCGTTTATATGGAATTAAGTGTTACTTTAAAAAAATTAAAAGATAGGTTTCCTGATTCAATAATAGAGACTCATTCCTTCCGTGGGGATGAGACTGCAATTGTGAAGAAGGAGAAAATCATAGAGATATGTAAATTTTTAAGGGATGATGAGGGACTCCTTTATAATTTTATGATGGACCTTACGGCAGTGGATTATATCGGGAGAGAACCGAGATTTGAGGTTGTATATCACCTTTACTCTCTTAAATATAACAGGAGGGTAAGGATAAAGGCACCTGTCTCAGAATCAGATTGCACTATTGATTCAATTATTTCTATTTGGATTGCTGCAGACTGGTTTGAGAGAGAGGCTTATGATTTATACGGGATAATCTTCAGAGGGCATCCCAATTTAAAGAGGATACTCCTTTATGAGGGTTTTGAAGGGCATCCATTAAGAAAGGATTATCCGGTTAAAGGGAGACAGCCTTTGATAGGACCAAAGGACTAAAAGAAGTAAGCAGTAAGGAGTATGCAGTAAGCAGTTTTTTTACTGCCTACTGCCTACTGCCTACTCTTGACTATGTCTGATTTAGCAAAAAACTTACATACAGAGCACATGGTTATAAACATGGGTCCCTCTCACCCCGTGACCCATGGGACTGTCAAGTTCCTCGTAACGCTTGATGGGGAAACCATTGTTGATTTTGATGTTGAGATAGGGTATCTCCACAGGGGATTTGAGAAGATGTGTGAGAACAGTACATGGGAGCAGGTATTTCCATACACAGACAGACTAAACTATTTGTCCCCTATAATTAATAATGTAGGTTATGCCCTTGCTGTAGAAAAACTTATTGGCATAGATACCCCTGAAAGGTGTAAGTATATTAGAGTTATTACCAGCGAACTCTCCCGTATGGCAGACCACTATACGAATATTGCAGCAAGTGCTTTGGAGCTTGGTGCCCTTACTGCATTCCTGTATTTTGTAGAGGCAAGGGAACTTGTATGGGATTTACTGGAAAGTTTCTGTGGTGCAAGACTTACATCTAATTATGTAAGGATTGGCGGGCTTAAAAATGATCTCCCCGATGGATTTAAGGAAGATACAAAAGAGGTATTTAAAAGATGTCGTGAATTATGGGTAGATGTAGATAAGCTTCTTACAAAGAACAGGATTTTCCTTGACAGGATGAAGGATGTAGGTATAATGCCCCCTGATGAGGCAATAGCATGGGGCTTTACAGGACCGTGTTTAAGGGCAAGCGGGGTTCCATACGATGTAAGGAAGGCAAACCCGTATCTTGTTTATGACCAGATAGATTTTGAAATTCCAATTGGTGAAAAAGGTGATAATTTTGACAGGTACCTTGTGAGGATGGAAGAACTGAATCAGAGTATGAGGATTATAGAACAGGCGTTAGAAAAACTCCCCTCCGGACCAATTAATGTTGATATTCCTGAATACAGATGGCAGTCAAAGGATGATATTTATACAAAAATTGAGTCTCTTATATTTCACTTTAAGACAGTGACA
>MHDI01000106.1 GCA_001804915.1 Nitrospinae bacterium RIFCSPHIGHO2_02_FULL_39_82
CAAGTATGGCTGCTCTTACCTTATAGACCCCGATAGGGACTCTGTAGGAAATAATTATGGTGCCGGTATTTCCGCTGCTTATAATAGGGGAATTTTCGCTCCCTGAACATGAGAGTATGGCAAAAATAGAGAGAATAGAAAGGAATCTTAAAAGGTGGCTAAAAGAGAGAATTACGGTGAAGATAATAGATAAAAGGAAGGATTTTTTAGGGGAGACTAAACTGACTGACTGACTGACTGACTGACTGACTGACTGAGCAATGTTCGTGCCTTGTTTTTTGTATTCATGGTTAAATCCTTCATTTCATTTTCCCCGAACACACCGCACATAGTAGCTGCTCGTCGGTCCATTGTCATTGTCATTGCCATCGCCGAAATACACAAGCCACGCATTGGTATAATAGTCGGCGTCCGTAGTAGATGACCAGTAGTAGGACGAATTTGTATTTGGGAAATAGGTTGTGTCTATTATTGATAATAGTTCTTTTATATTCGGCAGCCTCCAGTCATTATCCCCTCCGAGGGAAAGCCCTTCACAGTAAGTAATTGCAGATTCCCATTCCCTTGCTGTATTATCATCATCCTTCTGCCACATAAGACCTGTATTATTATCAGTTACGGTTCCATTGGCATTGTCTGTAAAATTTCCCGTTACTGTTATATCTCCTCGCACACACCTCACATAGTAGCGGTTTGACTTGCTGACATAGTTGATGATAAAGCCATGTGTGAAATTCATATGCAACGTATAGGTAGAAGAATCGCTGGTAATTGTATTAGACAACCAATAGAAGGAGGAATTTGTATCTGGGAAATATGCTGTATTTATAGCTGGGTTATATATCCCATAATTGACAATACTCATCAGCTCCATATCGGATGGAAGCCTCCAGTCAGTAGAACCTCCAAGAGTAAGGTCATCACAGTAGGTATTAGCATTATCCCATGCCCTCTCAATATTATCATCTTCCTTCTGCCATGTAAGACCAGTTACATTGTCAGTGATAGTCCCATTTCCATTGTCAGTATATGATGGAGGATTAATCGTATAGTCTGAATCTTCACCAGCGGTAGTTGTATAATCGCCTGTCTGACCAGTATCAGGCAATTTCAGCATCGCAGATTTGGATGTGGATGTGGTTGATATTGCACCGCTGCTTATTGGAACAGATGGTTTTGATGGGGTTATTTTATCACTTACTGTAAGGGTTATTGAATCATTTGCAAAGGATGATACATTGCCAGCAGAATCCCTGAACCAGACATAGACAGTCTTTGTGTTATCTCCAACACCCCCACTGCTTAATGTGAAGGTAACTGCTGCTGAATAAGATGTCGTTGATGTAACCGTTGTCCAGCATGAATCACTAACTGATGGTGTGGTTGAGGACTCTGAGACACAGTATCCTCTTACACCCACATCATCCGATGCTGATAGGTTAAGCGTTACTGCTGTTGATGTGGTTGATGCTGCATCGCTATTTATTGAAACAGATGGATTTGATGGGGCTGTTGTATCACTTACTGTCAGGGTTATGCTATCACTTGCAGATGATGATATATTGCCAGCATTATCCTTAAACCAGACATAAACAGTATTCGTATTATTCCCCACACTCCCGCCGCTTAATGTGAATGATACACTGGATGAGTAACTGGTCGCTGATATAACAGATGTCCAGCATGAATCACTAACTGATGGTGTTGTTGAGGACTCTGAGACACAGTATCCTCTTACACCCACATCATCCGATGCTGATAGGCTAATCGTTACTGCTGTTGATGTGGTTGATGCTGCACCATTGTTTATTGTTATTGATGGATTTGATGGGGCTGTTTTATCTACTATCTTTTTACTTTTTCCACAGGAAAGTATTATCATTATTAGAATAAGCAGGCAACAAATAAACTGACGGTATAATCTTTGTGCTTTGTTCCCCATGATTAAACCCTCTTTAACAAATTTATCAATATTTTACTCCATTCAATCATCATGTCAATTGTTTTTTAAAAATTTTTTCTTTGTAGAATCATAAGTATATTTGTTATTATATTATTTCAGAACTTTATTGTAAGGAGGAGTAGATGGGAGATTGCATTTTTTGTAAAATAATTAAAGGGGAGATACCTTCAAAGAAGGTTTATGATGATAAGGATATTTTTGCATTTGAGGATATAAATCCACAGTCACCTGTTCATATACTGATAGTTCCTAAAAAACACATTGCAAAATCTCTTGATGTTACAGAAAAAGAAAAGGAATTGATAGGGTCTATTTTTATGGTGGCTAACAGGCTTGCCGTGGAAAGGGGGATTGCAGAATCAGGTTTCAGATTGGTTGTCAACTGTAACAGGGATTCCGGGCAGGAGGTATTTCATATCCACTTTCATTTGCTTGGCGGGAGAAAAATGAAGTGGCCACCGGGGTAATTCAATAATATAATTAACCACAGAGGTCACGGAGAGGAAAAAAAGGACAAAAAACTTAATGAAACCACAGATGGACACAGATTAACACAGAAATTAAATGATTAAAAAGTGGTTAGTTTTTTTAGGAGAATGATTTTATGATAAAGATTGCACCTTCAATTTTGTCGGCAGATTTAAGCAGATTGGGTGATGAGTTAAAAACTGTAGAAGAGGCAGGGGCGGATTGGATTCATGTGGATGTAATGGATGGACACTTTGTCCCGAATATTACTATCGGCCCAATGATTGTTGAGGCTGTGAGAAAATCAACAAGGTTACCGCTGGATGTCCATTTGATGATAGAAGACCCTGATTTTTATATACCTTATTTTGTAAAGGCAGGGGCTGATATAATCACTGTCCATGCAGAAGTCTGCAAACACCTTCAGCGAACCATCAGGTCAATAAAGGAGCATAAAAAAATTGCAGGCGTGGTCTTAAATCCTGCCACATCTCTAAATAGTCTTGACCATATTTTAGGTGAGGTTGATTTGGTATTGCTTATGTCTGTCAATCCGGGTTTTAGCGGGCAGGAATTTATCCCATCAACTGTGAAAAAAATAGAAAAACTAAAACAAATGATAGATGATGCCGGCCTCAAGATTGATATAGAGGTGGATGGGGGCATAAAACCTGAAAATGCAAGAGATGTCGTTAATGCAGGGGCGAATATCTTAGTAGCAGGTGCCTCTGTTTTTAAAAGTAAGGATTATAAAAGGACGATAAAGGCATTGAGATGCGAATAGAGCCACCCAAAAAATATTTTTTGAAGTAGAATCAAATTTGCTTATATGCTATTCTGAAATAGTAAGATATAATTATACAAACAGTTTGAATCTTTTGTTCTGGAGGTAAAAATTGAATCAGTTTTATAAAAATCTTGCATTGTGGGTTGTAATAGGCTTAATAACGATAGCCCTTTTCAACATTTTTAATAAACCCCATGTTCCCTATAAGGAAATAATCTACAGTGATTTTATAAGTGCCGTAGAGAAAGGGGATGTGGTAGAGGTCTTAATTCAGGGAGATAATATAACTGGCAGGTTTCGTGATGAAAAGCCATTTAAAACCTTCACACCCAAAGACCAGGAGCTTATAAAGATATTGAGAGAAAAGGGTATAAAAATAAATGCAGCACCACCTGAACATGAATCATGGCTTACAAGCATTATTGTCTCGTGGCTTCCAATGCTGCTCCTCCTCGGGATATGGCTCTTCTTTATGAGACAGATGCAGATGGGTGGAGGAAAGGCACTCTCCTTCGGAAGGGCAAAGGCGAGACTCCTCTCCGACAAAAAAAACAATACTACCTTTAAGAATGTAGCGGGCATAGATGAGGCAAAGGAGGAATTGAAGGAGATAATTGATTTTCTTAAGGACCCCCATAAGTTTCAAAAGCTGGGTGGAAAGATACCAAAAGGGGTATTGCTTATGGGACCACCGGGGACAGGAAAAACCCTTCTTGCAAGGGCAATTGCAGGAGAGGCAGAGGTTCCATTCTTCTGTATAAGTGGTTCTGATTTTGTTGAGATGTTTGTCGGAGTTGGCGCATCGAGGGTAAGAGACCTATTTGAACAGGGGAAGAAGAATGCCCCATGCATTATATTTATTGATGAAATAGATGCAGTAGGCAGGCACAGGGGTGCTGGACTCGGTGGTGGACATGATGAGAGGGAGCAGACCCTCAATCAGCTGCTCGTTGAAATGGATGGATTTGAATCAAGTGAAGGGGTTATTCTCATAGCAGCAACAAATAGACCTGATATCCTTGACCCTGCCCTATTAAGACCTGGCAGGTTTGATAGAATGGTGGTAGTTCCAAGACCTGATGTAAAAGGAAGGGAAGGCATATTAAAGGTTCATACTTCAAATATTCCCCTCATGGATAATGTAAAAATAGAGATAATAGCAAGAGGAACGCCCGGATTTTCAGGTGCTGACCTGGCAAATCTGGTAAATGAGGCAGCCCTGCTCGCAGCCCGTAAGGAAAAAGATAAGGTAGATATGGAAGACTTTGAGTATGCAAAGGATAAGGTTATGATGGGTGTGGAAAGGCGGAGCATGATAATAAGTGAGGAAGAGAAAAGGAATACTGCCTTCCATGAGGCAGGACATGCACTTGTTGCAAAATTGCTCCCCGGGACAGACCCTATTCATAAGGTAACAATAATACCGAGAGGCATGGCACTTGGGATAACTCAGCAACTGCCTATTGATGAGAAACATACATATCCAAAGGGGTATCTCCTTAATAATCTGGTTATACTGATGGGTGGTCGGGCATCGGAAGAGATTGCCCTGAATCATCAGACCACAGGGGCAGGAAATGATATTGAAAGGGTGACAGAACTTGCAAGGAAGATGGTATGTGAATGGGGCATGAGTGAAAAGATGGGACCTCTCACATACGGAGAGAAGGAGGAACAGATATTCCTGGGAAGGGAGATAACACGGCATAAAGATTACAGCGAACAGACGGCACAGGAGATTGATGCCGAGATAAAGAGACTGGTGCTGGAGAGTTATGAAAAGGCAAAACGGCTTATCCTTGAGAACTTTGACACCCTTAACAGATTGGCAAATACACTGCTTGAGAAAGAGGTATTGGAAGGGCATGAGATAGATAAAATTATAAAAGGAGAGTTGGCTGAAAAAAGCGAAACTATCCAACCGATGGTAACAGCAAATTAAAAATTTTAAATAATTCCCATAATCCTGAAATGTCAACCACTATTTCAGAGAATCAACCTCCCACCTCAGATGAATTTACCATGCAATGCGGGAATTTTAAATTAGCCCTCGGAAAGAGGACATACATAATGGGAATCCTCAATTTAACTCCTGATTCCTTTTACGATGGCGGCAAATTTGTTAATCCGGAAGCAGCAATAAAACATGCGGAAAAGATGGTTGAAGATGGTGCAGATATTATAGATATAGGCAGTGAATCTTCAAGACCCGGCTCTAACCCCATATCATCAGAGGAGGAGATAAACAGACTCAAACCTGTTCTCCCTATTCTCTGCAAGGGCTTAAACATACCAATTTCGGTAGATACCTACAAATCCACTGTAGCAAAATGGGCACTTGATAATGGTGCAGCTATGATAAATGACATAAGTGGTTTCCGATTTGACCATTATATGGCAAAGGTTACCTCCGAATATAATGTGCTTGTAGTTATAATGCATACTTATGGGAAGCCAAAGACAATGCAGGATAATCCCCACTATAAATCCCTTTTAACGGAGATTATTCAGTATTTAAAAGATAGTATCAACACGGGATTGGAGGCAGGTATCGGCTTTGATAAATTTATAGTGGACCCCGGAATAGGATTTGGAAAAACCATTGCCCACAACCTCGAAATATTGAGAGAACTTGCGAGGCTTAAAGAATTAGGAAGACCCATACTGATAGGACCCTCAAGAAAATCCTTTATAGGCAAAATTCTTGACTTATCTGCAGAGGATAGACTGGAAGGAACTGCCGCTGCTGTAGCGATTGGCATACTTAATGGTGCAAATATAGTCAGGGTTCATGATGTAAAAAAAATGATTAGGGTAGCAAAAATATCAGATGCAATAAAAAAGGTGGGATGATTATTTTGACTGGAAGATTTCCATTTTGGAAATCTTCCAGCACTACATTCGTTATGTCAGGATTTAATTCGACTTAACGACATTTGAAGCTTTTGGACCCTTAGGTCCGCTTGAAACCTCAAACTCGACTCTATCACCCTCATTCAGATTCTTATATCCCTCATCCTTAATGTCTGAGTAATGAACGAATATATCTTCGCCTTCATCCTGTTTGATGAATCCATAGCCTTTGTTGCCATTAAACCACTTTACAACTCCTTTTGCCATTGATAACTTCCTCCCTTCCTTCAAAATTTAAGGGAACAACCCTTATCTGGAACACTATCCAAGTAACAGTGAATAGTTATCCCCTGCCCTTTTAAAATCGACCGGGCATAAAAAAACCGTAAGGACATATACTGCCCTTACGGCGGTAAACAATCCACATAATATTAAATTACAATATTATCCATACTGTTGTCAACCTTTTTTTTAATGTATGTCAAGTTTAATATTCAATTCCTTCAACTGCCTCTTCTCTACTTCAGATGGGGCATCGGTCATAAGACAGACCCCTTTCTGTGTCTTGGGAAAGGCAATACAATCACGAATAGACTTTGATTTTGTAAGGATTGCCATCAGCCTGTCAAGTCCCAGAGCAATTCCTCCGTGAGGTGGTGTCCCATATTCAAGTGCCTCAAGCAAAAATCCGAACTTTGTCTTTGCCTCGTTTTCTGTAAGACCGAGTGTATTGAACATTTTTTTCTGAACCTCCTGCCTGTGTATCCTGATACTCCCGCCTCCAATCTCCGAACCGTTCAGGACTAAATCGTAGGCTAAAGCCCTCATCTTCCCCCTATCGGTTTCAAATAAAATGATGTCTTCATCAACAGGGGATGTAAAAGGATGGTGCATTGCAACCCATCTCTTCTCCTCATCATCCCATTCCAGTAAAGGGAAATCCGTTACCCAGAGAAAATTGAATTTATTTTCATCTATTAATTTTAATCTCTCTCCAAGTTTTAGCCTTAGATGTGCCAGAGAATCAAATACAATCTTTGGTTTATCTGCAACAAAGAGAAGCAGGTCTGATACCTTTCCGTCAAATACTTTTATAATTTCATTCAGAGTGTCCTTCTGGAAAAATTTCGCTATAGGAGACTGGATACCTTCATGAGTAATCTTCATCCAGGCAAGCCCCTTTGCACCAAAGACTACCGCCTCTGCCATAAGAGCATCAAGTTCTTTCCTTGAAAAATCACCACAACCTGCTGCATTAATCCCCCTTACATCCCCGCCATTTTTTATAGCCTCTGTAAAAACCTTAAAGTCTGATTTAGATACTATTGATGTTACATCCTTTAATTCCATTCCAAATCTGGTATCAGGCTTATCTGTCCCAAATCTTTCCATAACTTCATGATAACTCAAAACAGGAAAGGGTCTCTCTACTTCAACCCCAATAGAGTTTTTAAATATTTCATACACCATCTCTTCAATCAAAGGAAAGACATCCCCCCGGTCTATAAAGGACATTTCTATATCTATCTGGGTAAATTCGGGCTGCCTGTCCGCCCTTAAGTCCTCATCCCTGAAACACCTTGCTACCTGAAAATATCTCTCGTATCCTGCAATCATCAGTATCTGTTTGAATAATTGTGGAGACTGTGGTAATGCATAGAATCTCCCTGGATTCAACCTGCTTGGGACAAGATAATCCCTTGCCCCCTCTGGTGTACTCTTTGTAAGAAAGGGTGTCTCTATCTCCAGAAAACCCCTCCTGTCAAGAAAATCTCTCACAAGTTTAACAACCCTGTGTCTTAAGATAATATTATTTTTTACAGAGGACCTCCTCAAGTCAAGGTATCTGTATTTAAGCCTTAACACCTCAGATATATCTTCATCTTCTTCTATTGAGAATGGGAGAGCAATTGATTCATTTATAATTTCCAAATCCTCTGTATTGACCTCAATTTCTCCTGTAAGAAGTTTTGGATTTATGGTTCCTTCGGGTCGGGCAACAACCTTTCCTTTAACCGCCAACACATATTCATTCCTTATCTCATGTGCCTTTTTATGTACCATCTTATCAACTGTCGGATTTACAACCACCTGTGTAATTCCATCCCTGTCCCTCAGGTCTATGAAAATCAATCCACCATGGTCTCTCCGTCTGTGAACCCATCCGTTAAGCACAACGATATCACCAACATTACTGCTTCTAAGTTCTCCACAGGTGCGTGTTCGCTTTAACATTCCAGTCATAATATCTCCTTGTCATATTATTTCATTTTAAAAAATTTTTTGAGCAACTTTTCATTATTTCTAAGGAGTTTCCACTGCTAATATATCAGATTTTTCTTCTCTTTTACAATGAAAAGATTGTTCCATTTTTTCAAAGGGACAAGTATAATTATCTCCATGAGTGAATTTCCATTATTGAGAGATTTAATCATTATCCTTGTTGTTACCATCCCAATCTCTTTTATATTCCATAGATTCAAATTGCCGATTATTGTCGGATACCTGCTCACTGGAATAGTCATCGGACCTTATGGCATAAGATTGATATCCGAACCATCAATGGTAGAGACACTATCAGAAATTGGCGTCGTGCTTTTACTATTCACGGTAGGGTTAGAATTTTCCCTGACCAGAATGGTAAGAAATCTCAAGACTATTATAGGAAGCGGCGGCATTCAGGTCATCCTCACAATCATGGTTGTCTCGGCTATTACTTACCTGTATGGATATTCACTGCAACAATCGGTTTTTTTCGGCTTTCTTATATCATTAAGCAGTACTGCAATTGTACTAAAGATGTATACAGACAGAGGAGAAATCAATTCCCCGCATGGAAAATTTTCTGTAGGTATTCTCTTATTTCAGGACCTCTGCGTCGTCCCTATGGTACTCCTTATCCCTGTCCTTGCCAGCATAGAGGAGGTATCTTTACAGATTATTTTTATAACAATTCTGAAATCAATTATTGTTGTAGCCACTATATTCTTCGCATCCCGCCTGCTAGTGCCAAAATTCCTGCATCATGTTGTCAGGCTGAAAAGCCGTGAGTCATTGATACTTCTTATCATACTCCTCTGTCTCGGGACTGCATGGCTAACCAATCGGTTTGGATTATCCCTTGCCATGGGGGCGTTCATTGCAGGGCTTATTATATCTGAATCAGAATACAGCAGTCAGGTAGTAGTGGAGATATTGCCATTCAGAGACTTTTTCAGCAGTCTCTTTTTTATATCCATAGGTATGCTTTTCAGAACATATTATCTCTCAGAACACTTAATTTACCTTCTGCTTTTAACTCTCGGCATCATCCTGCTAAAGATAATATTGACCCTTCTCTCAATTGTATTATTCCAGAAATCCTTTCGCATCGCATTTATATCAGCCTTAAGGCTTGCCCAGATTGGTGAATTTTCGTTCCTGTTAGCCGGAAAGGGATTCATCCTTAATCTCATTGGAAACGGTGATTTTCAAACCTTTCTGATACCTGCCATCCTGAGCATGATGGCAGCCCCGATACTGATACTTATATCCTATCCTCTATCCCTGAGGCTGCAATCCCTTTTCTCTATTTCTGAGAAGGGATGGGAAGAGGGGGAAGGTGATAAATTGAATGACCATGTCATTATTGCCGGTTATGGATTAAATGGAAAGAATCTCGCACAGGTACTCAAAGAGACACGGATACCTTACATAGTCATTGAACTGAATGATGAAAGAATAAAGGCAGGAAAAATAGCCGGAATCCCCGTAATCTATGGTGATATAACCAGCAAGGCAATACTCTATAAAGCAGGTATTGAAACGGCAAAGATTATAGTTTTTGCCATTTCCGACCCACTCTCAATCCGCAGGGGCATTCATATAGCACGGCAGATGAATCCCCATATCCATATTATTGTGAGGACTCTTTATACATCAGAGGTGGAAGACCTCTTGACCCTCGGGGCAGATCAGGTTATCCCTATGGATTTTGAGACCTCTGTGGAGATATTCTCAAGGGTGTTAAAGGAATATCATATTGCAGGGAATATTATAAAGCAGTATGTGGACATGATAAGGATGGATGGTTACAGTATGCTGCGCGGTCTTTCCATAGCTCAGGAAAAACTAAAAGACCTTTACAATTATCTCCTGTCAAGCACAACAGAAAGCTATCTGGTAACAAAAGGGTCAATTGCAGATAGCAAAACCTTAAAAGGGCTTGACCTCAGACAAAAGACAGGTGCAGTAATAATTGCAATTATAAGAAAAAAGGGTACACATGTAAACCCTGACCCTGATTTCAGAATTGAGCCGGGAGACCTCTTAATCCTGCTGGGAAGTCATGCACAACTGGACAGGACAGTAAATTTTCTCTCTACCCCTCTTGTCCCCCCTTACAAAGGGGGAAATTAAAGGGGGGGATTTGTGTAGATTCGTGTCAATTCGTGGCTAAATAGCTATATGAAAAAACCAATTATCCCCATCCTTCTATTCTATCTTGCCGGTATCCTCTACGGCAGATACATGCCCCTCTATCTCATTAATTTAACCGTATTTATAATTCTTATATTAACAGTCCGTCTTATCTGCTCTATGGTAAGCAGTAAAGTATGTAGCAAACTGCCTACTGCATACTCTTTACTGCCTACTTTTATTCTTGCGGGGGCTGTTGCAATAAATTACCAGTCTATAACCATCCCCGATAATCACATCTCCAACTTTATTTCCGATGATAAGGTATCCATTGAAGGTATTTTATACAAATCGCCTGAGGTTCTTGAAAACAGGACAAGACTCTATGTAGAGGTTCGGAGGATAAAGGATAATGAGGGGGAAACCTACAGAGATACTATGGGAAAAGCAAGAATAACACTATACAGGGATATCACTGATGCCTATTATAAAGACAAAATCAGGATAAAAGAAGTAAGACTGCGCATACCTCGAAACTTTAAAAACCCGGGGGGTTTTGATTACAGGAGATTTCTGGAAGACCATGGTATCTATGTAACGGGGAGTATAAGTAAGGCTAATCAGATAGAAATACTGGAGAGGGGCAAAGACAGCCTGTTTTCTTCTATATATAAATCTAAGGAGAGGATACTGCTCTTTACAGAAAATAATGCCCCCTCTGAAGAATCAGCAATCTTAAAGACAATGGTCTTCGGTGAGAGGGGAGCAACCTCAAAGGAAACGAGGAATATATTTAGTTCTACAGGCATTGCCCATCTCCTGGCTGTATCAGGACTTCATATGGGATTTGTAGCCTTTGCCTCTTTTTTTATTTTCAAAAAAACTTTTTCTTTTATCTTTTTAAATTTCCATCTCAGATTTTTTTTAATCGGTGCCGCACAAAGATTTGCCTCATTTTTTACTATATTTCCTGTTCTGTATTACTCACTATTAGTTGGCGGAAGCCCGTCGGCAGTAAGGGCAACCATAATGATAATCGTATATCTCTTATCCCTTGTCATTTACAGAGAAAGCAACATCTATAATACCCTATCTCTTGCTGCATTAATTATCTTAATATGGCATCCCCCTTCTTTGTTCAATATAGGTTTCCAGTTATCATTTATGGCAGTATTATCCATCGTGTATGGGTTTTCAATCCTGAATCAAGTTCAGGGTCAGGACAACTTTAAGCCTTCACCCCTCAGCCCCCCGGTAGCCATAGCCCCTGATTTAATCAGGGGTAGCCTGCAAACCTTTTTTCTTAAACACCGCTGGCTCTATAACTACATTCTTTCATCTGTTTTTGCCACCATCGGGACATTACCAATAATCGCATACCATTTCAATCTAATTTCAATTGTTGGAGTAATTGTGAATATTTTTGCAATCCCCCTTGCATCACTCGTTGTCCCGCTTACTTTATTTTTTTCAATACTATCAACAATCAATGGGCAAATTGCCTCTCTGTTAATGAATATCCCTGTATTTCTGACCACTTTTTTAGTAGATATTGCAAGGCTCTTCACACACCTTCCCTATTACTCTATAAGGATTCAGACGCCATCTGTATTGACTATATTTATGATTTACCCCCTGTTGTTCGGAATTTTAAATTTTAAGCGGCATAAATGGATAAAGATAGGGACTGTATCTGTTTGTATATTCTTAATTGGTTTCTGGATTCTAACTTCAAACCTCAAACTCCGAACTCCAAACTCATTGAAGCTTACATTCATTGATGTCGGACAGGGGGAGTCTTCGCTGATTGAATTTCCAAATGGAAAGACCATGCTCATAGATGGCGGCAGCATGATGGGTGATTTTGATATGGGAGGGAGTGTGGTAGCCCCTTATCTATGGGATACCGGTATTACTAAAATAGATTATGTAATTGGCTCACATGCCGATAGCGACCATGTAGGCGGGCTCGTATTTATTTTAAAAGAAATGGTAGTCAAAAACTACTATGACAATGGACAGGATTCTCTGGATTTAAGTCTTTCAACCCTGCATGAAATCGCTGCTGAAAAGAATATCCCCTGGACGGTCTTACAGTCGGGAGATGAGATAAAGATTGATGAAAGGGCTAAGGTGGAGATACTACACCCGCCAAAGAATTACGAATTACGAATTATGAATTACGATTTTAAAACAGAAAAACGAAAATCTAAAACCCAAAATTACAAGGGGGGGCATGATAACAACCTCTCCATTGTAATGAAGATTACTTATGGAAAATTTTCTGTCCTTTTTACAGGTGATATAGAAAAAGAGGCAGAAAGGTTCCTGATAGAAAAGCAGAAATCCTCTCTAAAATCTACTGTTGTAAAAGCCCCGCATCACGGCAGCAATTCTTCAAGCACAGGTGAGTTTATAAATGCCGTAAATCCAGAGGTAGCCATATTCTCGGTGGGATATAAGAATCCATTCAGGCATCCGAATAAAAAGGTTCTTGAGAGATATAGAGAGAAAAGGGTTAAAATATACCGCACAGACAGAGATGGCTTAATAGAGATAGAATCTGATGGTGAAAATTATACTATAAG
>MHDI01000107.1 GCA_001804915.1 Nitrospinae bacterium RIFCSPHIGHO2_02_FULL_39_82
TGGGATATAAATCTCCGGTATCATTTGAGCTGGAGACTATGGTAGCCTAACTTAACTTTGTGTCCGTTAAATCGGGGGAAGATCATTGATGCAATACTCATTTTTAGTATATCCTATTTCATATAAATATAAGGTTAAGTTACTTTTTATAAGTTTCAATCTACATCTTTTAGTAGGATATGTCAAGAAAAGAGCTTCTTCACAATTTCATCAATCTCTTTAATCTCTTTCTCAAATTCTGTCTTTATTATTTTTCTCAGATTTCCGATAGATTTTTGTGGAATTCCTTTTGACAGAAGTTTTGAGACTTTTTTTGTGCATTCTTCGCCGAGTTCTGATAAGGCTATGTGGTCTTGGTTTGATGGGTCAAATTTTGGGATAGAAAGCTCCCAGACTTTTTTGTGGATGTCACGAGGACCAAAAAGTCCACGGCTCTGCATAGGTTTTATGAGGTCATCAACTGTAGGGGAGTTCAGAATTGAGCAGAGATAATAAGCTTCTACTTTTTTCTCTGTTTCAAAATAATATTCTTTTGATTCAGCAACAAACCTCTGAAGTTCAAACTCCTGTCCTTCAATCTCAATTTTAATCGTCTTTCTTTCAACCACACAGCCACATAGATATGTTGCAGATGTTGGATATAAGACCTTATATTTGGATTGTTTTTGCTCAGTAAGTTTATGTCTGTAGTCAAGCCAGCCAACAATATCTATCCCTTTAGCCTTTTCTCCCCTCTTTTCTTCCCATGTCTTCTGTGCCTTATGTAGCCATTTTGAGAGATGGATATAGCCTTTCTTACTTGCATCGGATTCTTTGATGATTGAAAATCACTTTTCACCCTCCCCTTTTTCCCCTCCCGTCAAGGGAGGGGGAATGATTTTTTGTCCCCTCTCCCTTTGTGGGAGAGGGTTGGGGTGAGGGGGATTAAGCGGCAGCACAACTATCCTGAAATTGAGATATCCAAATGGGACTATGTCAGTGGAAAGAAGGGTTGCATAGAGAAAGTCTTTCTCAATATTGCCTTTAAAAGATATGCCTTTGTAATTCTCTTTTGCTGTCTTTTCAGAAGCCTCAGAGGTCTCTACATAGGGTGATTGAGGATTGAATCCAAATTTTGAATGAGGTTTTATATCCACGAACCAGAAATTGCGGGGGACAATGGTTGCACCTTGTTTGAACATTGGATGATAGGGACTGCGATATTCTTCCCCTATTACAAGTTTAAGGTGTCCTTCCTCTGATTGTGATAAAAAGCTCCTTTCACCTTTAGAAACCACATAAAGAACACCTTCTATTGCTGTCAATGATTTTTCGGCATCTATAAGCTCTGCATTTTTTCTTTCAAGATTTCCAGAAAGAAATTCAGCCTTAAATGGCGGGGTTTTTTCCATGCCCTTTTGAGCAATAAAAACACAGGTGGGAACCTTAAAGAGTGGTTTCACGGCTTCCATATCCCATATTTCTGTGAATCCTAAACTTGTGGAATATTGCTGTCTCCTAAAGATATTATGCTGGTCTCCTGTAAAAAGACTTCTCGGCATCACAAAACCTATTGTGCCGCCGTCTTTGAGATACAGGTCTGCGGTTCTTAAGAAAAATAGTGTGGCAAGCTCCATATGGGTCATTAATTCTACTTTAACCTTCGTTTTACCGCCTTCAGTATTCATACCACTAAGGAGTTTATATTCATCCATAATCATTCTCTTTAAAAACTTCTGATACTCACCCTTATCAACATAACGGTAAGAAAGCCATGGCGGATTACCGATAACCACATCAAATTTTTCTTTCAGGAATAAGGGTTTATACATATTTTTTAAGACAAATCCCCATATACTGTCTTTTTCTTCCTCAATAAGCTCTTTCATTGCCTTTGCAGTAGAGAAAAGCATGGTAATGGTGTTTCTATCATGGAGTTGCGGAATACGCTGTTTTATAAAATTTTCATAAGCCTCAAGATTGCCGCCCCCCTTGTTTGCAAAATGTCTTGCAAATTCCTTCGTAGCCTCTATCACATTGTCATACAGAACAGAGTCATTAATTACTGTGTCTGGGATATATGCCTCTTTGCCTCCTATTTTTGTATGATAACTCGGCACAGCAGTTAAGAGGTCGTGCTGAAGTTTTCCTTCCGGAGGATTTATGGAGTCTGAAAGATAAACCGGAATCTGAACCCTTTTTGCACCCCTCTTTTTAAGAAGGTCTCCGAGGGCGAGGAGATAATTGGTCTTTGCTGTTATTACTGCGAGGGGATGAATGTCAATACCGACAACATTCTTCATAATATGTTCAAGGGTTTCCTGTTTGTCCTTAAGTATATGTCTTTTGTGTCTGATGGTCATATAAAGGAATGTCCCTGAGCCGCAGGAGGGGTCAAGGACGGCAGCCTTTGGATTATCCTTTAAAATATGCTCAACCATTCTCTGGGCAAGCCAGTCAGGGGTATAGTATTCACCGAGGTCGTGCCTTGTTTCAGGGTCAACAAGCTCTTGATAAAGGGATTTCAAAATATCCTCTGAAAGCTCCCTGAGATTGTAATTTGAAAGCTGGTTTATAAGTTTTCGTGCAATATCAAGACCTGTGTCTTTGGTCTGCTCTCTTACAATCCACGAAAAGAAATCCTCTTCAAGAAAATTATCAATCCCCTGCTCGGTAAAAAAATCTCCGTCAAGTATTTTTCGTATGCCCTCTTGAGATGGAATAGCACCGCTCTCAGAGATACGCATATAGACAATGAGCTTTGTAAAAACGGCAAGGTAGGAATGTCTTAAAAACAGGTCTTCACTCCCGATTACGCTTCCGTAAGTAACTCTCAGATAACTTTCCCAGTTATCATATACAACCTTAAAATCCGACCTCTCTTTTACAAAGTCCCATGTTCCTGCCATTACATGAAGAGAGTATTTGAAGGCAGGGCTTTTTATTCCAAAGTCCCTGACTATCTCCTCGGTCTTTGGATGGAGCTTCGTTTTTCTGAAGAAATATCTGTCAATAAAGAAATATGCCTGATAAGAATCTATTTTTGTTAAATCTATCTTTTCAATTTCCTCAAGCTCAATCTCATTATCGCTTTTTATTTTTGGGAGGTAGATATAAAATAAAATTCCATCAGTGGCAAGACATAAATAATTTGCCTTTTCTCCTGATTGAATAAGATATGAGGCATATCTTTTTAACTGTTCAAGTGCCTCATTAAAAGATTTTCTTAAGTCTTTCTCAAACTCTATTATCAGATTGCCGTAAAGGGTATCTATCCTCCCCCTCAAGATTATGTCCTTTTGTTTTACGCTGATATATTTTTCAACACCATGAAGATAGTCTTCAATAAAATTAACACTTACATCGCCAAAGAGGTCTTTTAAAAGAATAAGAAATCTCTGGGCTTTAGCAGATTCAGTATTCAATGATGAGACTTGCTCTATGTATTCTTTGAGTTTATGAGATATATCTTGCTCTAAAATATCAGGAATTCTGGAAGGTTTTTCTGTGAGTCTTGTCTTTTTCATTCTTCTTTTAATGTCTGGTTAACAATCCTTCTTGCAATCTCAAAGGCTGCTGCTATTCGGATAATCTTCACATCACCAAGCCCTTTAAACTCAAGAAACTTTTCAAGTGGCTGATTCGCCATGCCTTTGAATGAGCCGAATTTATCAATAATTTCTTGTGCAATCTTCTCGGCGGATTTACCCTTTGTCCCTGTGGAGATAAGGATTGATAAAAGCTCTGCATCTGTTAAGGATTCGGCGCCAAGTTCTCTCAGTTTACCGCCGGGATGAGTCCATGTTTTCATAAAAAAATCCACCCCTCATCTTAATCCTCTCCAATAAAGAGAGGGAAGTTATTGGTGCAGTATGGCTAATCTTATATCACTAATCTCAGATTGTGTAAAGAATAGAGTTACTTAGATATGAAAACTTACCCCCCACCTTCCCCATGATTAAATAAGGGGCTGACTACAACTATAATATCATCTATTGCATTATCTTTCAATAAGTTAGAGGCAGTGATTTGCCAAAAAATGAATAATGTGGTATATCCATCAATGACAATGAAATAGATTATACCGATATGGAAGGTGTTTATGAAAAAAATAATTTTAGCCGTTTTACTAACAATTCTGGCTGTATCTGCCTTTGCAGATAGTAGCAACCTGTACAAGAATAAGAACCTGACAGAAGTTCTTTCAGTGTCATATACAATATTCTTTAATAATCACCGTTTTGATGAGGTGACCGTATATCTCTCTACATTTCCTAAGGAGAGGGAAAGTTCTCGGAAAGTATATAGTGTTGTTGCCTTGCTTGCCAAAAACCTTTCGGGGGACGGCTGGTTTAGAACCCCAGAAAATTATCAACAGTATTTTATAAGGGATAAAATTGATATAGATGTGATACAGAAAAATGAAGGGATAAAGGTAGTTATTAATAGGGATGGAATAATGATTGGAAAGGTATTTGATTTTAACCAAGAGCCAGAATATATTGTTTTTGAAATACTTTGCAAACTATTCGGGTCGGAAGCTTGAGCAAGCTAAGATACTTTACCTCCTTCATACCCCACAGCATTTTTTGTATTTCTTCCCACTCCCGCAGGGGCAAGGGTCATTTCTGCCTACCTTTTTACCGTCCCTTTTTACCTGCGAATGCCTTTCTTCTGCCACTTCACCTCTATGCTCAATAATCCTTTGCTGCCTTTTTTGTGCAGCCTCAGCAGTCACTCCCTCTTTTGCAACTTGAATCTTAAACAGATATTCTGTTATTTCTTCTCTTATCCTCTGTATCATAGCAGCAAAGGCATCAAACCCCTCTTTCTTATATTCATTTAACGGGTTTTTCTGTGCATAGCCCCTGAATCCTATTCCTTCTTTTATATGGTCCATAACGAGTAAATGGTCCTTCCACTGGTTGTCTATAATCTGAAGCATGACCATCTTCTCTAAATGGCGTATCATCTCACCCCCCAATTCTAACTCCCTCCCATCATATTTCTGCTGAAGTGCCTCTACCACCACCTCTTTAAATATTTCAGAATTGATAGTGTTTATATCAAGGTTTTTCCCTCCCTCAATTGATAACATCCCATTATTAGATGTTATATTCAATGAGAACTGTCTGATTAGAGAATCCCTTAACCCATGAATATCCCACTCTCCGGGGTGTTTATCACCATCAACATAGATACTCATCGTATTTTCAACTACTTCTTCCACCATCTCAAAGAGCATCTCTCTCAGATTCCCCCCCTCCAGAACCTGTCTCCTCTGCTCATAAATAACCTCCCTCTGTTTGTTCATAACATCATCATATTCCAGTAAGTGTTTTCTTATATCAAAGTTATGTGACTCTACTTTCCTCTGGGCATTTTCAATCGCCCTTGTTATCATCTTATGCTCAATAGGCTGGTCTTCTTCCATTCCCAGCCTTTCCATTAAACCGGATATTCTGTCAGATCCGAATATCCTGAGAAGGTCGTCTTCAAGAGAGAGATAGAATCTTGATGAGCCGGGGTCACCCTGTCTTCCTGAACGTCCCCTCAACTGGTTATCAATCCGCCTTGCCTCATGTCTCTCGGTTCCCAAAATATGAAGTCCTCCAAGCTTTACTACCTCTTGTTTTTCTTTCTCACACTGCATCTTAAATTCTTCAATTATTCTATTCCCCTCCTCTGACAATAAATCAGGTTCATTTTCAAATCTCCTCTTTATGAGGAAATCGGGGTTACCCCCGAGGAGTATATCTGTCCCCCTTCCTGCCATATTGGTTGCAATAGTAACAGCACCAAATCTTCCAGCCTGTGCAACTATCTCTGCTTCCTTCTCATGATACTTGGCATTGAGGACATGATGTTTTACCACTTTTTTCTTTAACATATCACTTATTCGCTCTGATTTCTCAATGGATATTGTCCCTACAAGGACAGGCTGCCCCATCTTATGGAGTTCTTCTATCTCTCTGACAATTGCATTGAACTTCTCCTTTTCTGTCCTATAAATCATATCTGGATTATCAGTCCTTATCATTGGCTTGTTCGGAGGGATTACCAAAACTTCAAGGCCGTATATCTCCTGAAATTCTGCTGCTTCGGTATCTGCCGTGCCAGTCATACCTGCAAGTTTATTATAGAGTCTGAAATAATTCTGAAATGTAATTGTGGCAAGTGTCTGATTCTCATTTTCAATCTTACAGCCCTCCTTAGCCTCTACGGCCTGATGAAGCCCATCACTCCACCTTCTTCCGGGCATTAACCTGCCTGTGAACTCATCCACAATTACCACCTTATCATCCTTTACTATATAATCCACATCCTTCTTAAAAAGTGTATGTGCCCTCAATGCCTGATTGACATGATGGAGAACCTCTATGTTTGACGGGTCATAAAGGTTATCTACACTCAAAAGTCCCTCCGCCGTTGCGACCCCATCTTCTGTCAGTATAGCCGACCTTACCTTTTCATCAATCTGATAGTCTGTTTCTTTTTTTAATCTTGGAATTATCCTGTCAATTTTATAATATTTATCTGTAGATTCTTCGGCAAGTCCTGAAATTATGAGCGGTGTCCTTGCCTCATCTATTAAAATACTGTCAACCTCATCCACAATGGCATAGTTGAGTTCTCTTTGGACATAGCTGTCTATGGAAAATTTCATATTATCCCTGAGATAGTCAAAGCCAAATTCATTATTGGTGCCATATATTACATTGCACCTGTATGCCTCCTGTCTCTTCCTGTCATCCATCTCATGCTGGATTATTCCCACCGACAATCCGAGAAATTTATAAATCTCACTCATCCAGGCGGCATCCCTTCTGGCAAGATAGTCATTCACGGTAATCACATGAACACCCTTCCCCGTAAGACTGTTCAAATAGACAGGGAGTGTTGCCACAAGGGTCTTCCCCTCACCTGTTTTCATTTCGGCGATTTTCCCCTCGTGCAGGGCAATTCCACCTATTAGCTGGACATCAAAGTGCCTCATATTAAGTGTCCTTTTTGCAACCTCACGAACAACGGCAAATGCCTCAGGGAGTAATTCATTGAGGGTATTCTCCATAACCTCTTCTTTTTGCCCTTCAGATAAAATATCCGGATTGAGATTTGAAACGGCATTATTAAACCTCTCCTTAAATTCAATCGTCTTTGCCCTTAAATCCTCATTGGAGAGTTTCTGAATCTCAGGCTCAAGTCTATTTATCATATCCACATAGGGCTGGAGCCTTTTCAATTCTCTCTCATTTCTGCTGCCGATAATCTTTCTAATAAAACTACTTATCATAAGTTTTCCCTTATAAAATTTACCTTCCCCTTTTATCCTAATTAGTTTCTGGTGAAAAATGTTATTTTTCACCGCACACTAATTATATATAGAAATGGTTGGCGATACAAGAGGTTAACTGACAGGCATCCAATAGAAGGTATTTAGAAAAAAAAGAAAGATCCTGACAAGGTATAACTTATCAGGGTCTTCGCTCAAAAAAGTATTTTGTTATTTTATAGTTCGGAGGACTGACGATTGAGATTTCATTTAACTAATAACATTTTACATTTACTGCCTGGAGGCCTTTTTCCCCTGCCTTTACATCAAATTCCACCTCCTGCCCTTCTTTTAATGTTTTAAATCCCTCTGACTGTATCGCTGAAAAATGAACAAATACATCTTCCCCATTATCCTGCTTTATGAATCCATACCCTTTTGCTTCATTAAACCATTTTACCTTGCCTTTAGCCATGCTTTAAACCTCCAAATCCTCTTCCTGCCATTCCCACTTATTCCCATATTTTTACAGTTAAACAAGCCAAGAATAGTAAAGAAAATTTAACTTTCTTCTAATATATATCTGAATGGGTTTACCGGAACACCATTCAGTACTACCTCATAATGCAGATGCGGTCCAGTGCTTCTGCCGGTGTTCCCTATCTGGGCGATTGCCTGCCCTCTCTTTATCTTTTCCCCCACATTTACCAAAACCCTTGCATTATGCCCATACCTTGTGACAACACCATATCCATGGTCTATCTCAAGAATATTGCCGTAAGTTGCATCTCTTCCAGTTCTTACCACTATCCCATCTGCTGGAGCAATTACCGGTGAGCTCAACCGCGACGCTATATCTATTCCCTCATGCACCTCCTTCCTGTCTGTAAATGGTGATATCCTGTATCCAAAACCACTTGTCACCCACCCTCTCACAGGCCATATTGAGGGTGTGGATGACAATAATGACGCCTGTCCCTTGAAAAATTCGTCCAATTCCTGAAAGCTTATCTCCTGGACTTCTGCCTGATTTTTTAATACATTTATATTTTTATTCAGGTCATCTATTACATCTTTACCTTCGCCGGGTAAAATTGACGCATAGGCATTATCTGCACCCCTCTCATCAACCCCACCAACGCCCCATTTTTGTGCTGATGTTCCGCTACTTTCCAGGGAGGTTATTACTCTGAGCTTTCTGTCAAATTTTTCAAGTTTTGCCATCTGCTGCTCAAAGTCTTTAACCTTTTGAACAAACTGCTGAATCTGAAGCCTCTGCTCCCTCGTTTCTCTTCTCAAAGACTCTAACTCTATTACCTCTTTGCTTAACTTTATATGACGGTAGAATAAGAAGGTAAAGGTAATAACTATCAGTACGAAGATACTTAACAGTCTCTTTAAAGATCTTTCAGAGATACTGAAACGATGGAGTTTCCCCGATATATCAGGGATTACCATTATAGTGTATTTCTTCAGCATATATTGACTCCTCCTTCTTTTACACGGATAGATTTTTACTTATGTAACACAATAATTATATATTTGTCAAGGCATTTTTAAAGCTGCAAAAAAAATCTAAAATTGACAATAGCTGAAAAAGATAATAAAATAACCAAAATTTTTAAAAATGCAGTGAGATTGTTTGGCAGTTTATGGAGGCACATGGAATACTTAAGGGTGTTGGTCCTAAATAGCACCTATGAGCCTTTACAGTTCTGCAATGCCAGGCGGGCTATGGTGATGGTCCTCAAAGGGAAGGCGGAACAGATAGAATGTGACGGTAAGGTCTTTCACTCTCCAACTTTTACTTTCAGATTACCAACTATTATCCGTCTTATGAACTTTATAAATATACCTTATCGGGGGATAGTATCATTCAGCAAGAAGAATGTCTTTAGAAGGGATAATCATACCTGTCAGTATTGTGGTAAAAACAGAGGCGAATTGACCATTGACCATATAACTCCAAAATCAAGAGGAGGGGCTACCTGCTGGGAGAATGTGGTTGTGGCATGTCTTGAGTGCAATCTGAAGAAAGGTAATAGAACTCCTCACGAGGTTGGTATAAGACTCTTAAGAAGACCTTATACTCCTCACTTTTTAATTCACAATTCCGTATATCAGAGTGCCCCACAATCTTTTGTCAAGAGCTGGAGCAAATATATACCTTTCAAACTACCTGTAGTTTAATCAGAACAAAATAAAAACGATAAATTCTTGAGAGTTGAGGAAACTTTAACCGCTGCCATTTCAATAATTCCTTCCTTTTCAAAGATTAACCACCATCAGTTTTAACTCTGTCATCTCTTTTATCGCAAATTTAATACCCTCTCTGCCTGTCCCACTCTCTTTTACACCGCCGTATGGCATATGGTCAACCCTGAAGGTGGGGACATCATTTATTATTACGCCTCCTACATGAAGTTTCTTGAAGCCTTTGAACGCCTTATTTATATCCTTTGTGAATATCCCTGCCTGAAGCCCATACCTTGAATTGTTTACCGCCTCTAAGGCTTCATCAAACTCCCTGTATTTAATCAGAGTTACCAGTGGTGCAAAGACCTCATTGCATACAACCTTCATATCCCTTTTTACATCTGTCATAACTGTCGGTGTTATTATACTTCCCCTTCTCTCGCCGCCGCATAGAATCTTTGCTCCTCTATCAACCGCCTCTTTTATCCATTCTTCAGCCCTTACAGCCTCCTTTTCTTCAATCATCGGTCCGTATTCTGTATCAGTCTCCATTGGATTTCCAACCTTCATCTTTTTCACCGCACCGATAAATTTCTCCTTAAACTCATCAAATACTCTTTCATGGATATATATCCTCTGTAGAGATATACATACCTGTCCTGCATTTGAAAATGCACCCATAATGCATCTCGGAATTGCCATATCTATATCAGCATCAGGCTCTATTATCGTTGCAGAATTTGAGCCGAGTTCAAGTGCCACCCTTTTCGTTCCAGCCCTTTCTTTAATCCTTTTTCCAACAGAAGGGCTGCCCGTGAATGAAATCATTGCAAGCTCCTCACTCTCCACTATCCACTCTCCAACCGTAGAACCACCTCCAAAGACAATATTTAATGCACCCTTTGGTAATCCTGCCTCTATCATTATCCCACCGAGGCTAATGGAGGTAAGGGGTGTGTAACTTGCCGGTTTTAAGACTACTGAATTACCGGAGGCAATGGCAGGGGCGACTTTATGGGCAACAAGATTAAGGGGGAAATTGAAAGGTGTAATAGCACCTATGATTCCAATCGGAAAGGGCTGATAGAAGGCAAACCTCTTTTCTGAATTTGGCGAGGCATCCATTGGAATGGTCTCTCCATGAATCTGTTTTGCCTCCTCTGCAGCGAATTGAAAGGTCTGTATTGACCTCTCCACTTCAGCTAAAGAATATTTAATTGACTTTCCGGATTCCCTTGTTATCAGTTCTGCTATTTCCCTTTTTCTGCTTTCTATGATTCTTGATGTATTTGAAAGTATTAATGACCTCCTGTGGGCAGGCATTTCAGACATGATGGCAAAGGCATTTTTTGCTGATTGCACTGCATCTTCCACATCTTTTTTTGATGACAATGGCACCTTTCTCAAAAGGCTGCCATCGTAAGGATTTCTTACCTCAAAACAATCCTTACCTTTTCTCCATTCTCCATTGATAAGCATCATATTAAAACCTCCTTCATTCCACTTCCTTTACAATTCTACAATTTTCATCAAGCTCTTTCTCATTCATTAATGCCTGCGCACAGTAACCTGATGGATGAGCAGTCCCAGTTCCAATGCCAAGCCTTGAGACCTTGATGCCTGTCCTGCCAAGTGTAACCTTTTTCATGGTGATTATTATATCTAAATAATACATGGATTTCCAAATTCACGGTAGCCGCAGGCTTCAGTCTGCGATAATCTGCACCTAAAAAACGAAATGATTTCCTTTTAATGACGCAGCCTAAAGAGCCTGCCCTGAAGAAGTGAAGGGTTGCGGCTACCAATTCATGCATTTTTTTAGGTTATAGATACAACCCAAAAAAAATAAATCTTTTTTTTGATACAGCAGGGTTATATAATATAGTAGATTCATAAACACCAGATGGCAGTGTCTGAATTATGGTTAAGCCAACCCACCGAGGGGTAACTTAAAAAGGAGGTGTTTTTTTATGGAAGAGAGAGAGATGGAAGTAGTGCCCGGGCTGGCAGGAATTCCGGCAGCAGAATCATCAATCAGTTTTATTGACGGCGAGAAGGGGATACTTGAGTATCGCGGCATCCCTGCAGAAGTTCTTGCAGAAAAGAGCAGTTTTTTAGAGGTAAGTTATCTGCTCATATTCGGCAGGCTGCCGACGGAGGGAGAACTCAAGAAGTTTACAAATGACATCACATTCCACAGCAGACTGAAACTGAAAATCTTAAGAATGATGGAGTTTCTGCCAGAGAATGGCCATCCAATGGAGTATCTACAATCTGTAACCTCTGCAATGGGGATGTATTATCCTGCCAGAAATGTCCTATCTGAAGAAGTCCGCTACTGGTCAATTGTAAGACTGATTGCAAAGCTTCCGACTATTGTAGCTGCATGCCATCGTTTAAAACATGGTGATGCACCAATACAGCCCAATAATGACCTTTCATTTGCTGCAAATTTTTATTATATGCTCTTTGAAAAAATACCCGATTCACTCGCAGAAAGAATACTTGATGTGATGCTGATACTCCATGCAGACCATACAATGAACGCATCCACATTCAGTTCAAGGGTTGTCGGCTCTACGCTTGCAGACCCTTATACAATTATCTCGTCTGCCATAGGGACATTAAGTGGTCCGCTTCACGGCGGGGCGAATGAAGAGGTCATCCATATGCTCAATGAGATAGGTTCAAAGGAGAATGCGAGACCTTATATAGAAAAGAAGCTTGAGAAGAAAGATAAGATAATGGGTGTAGGGCATAGGATTTATAAGACGAAAGACCCGAGGTCAACAATACTCCAATCCTTTGCCCATCAATTATTCAAGAATTCAAAAAATATGAAAATTATTGAGATTGCAGAAGAGGTAGAAAAGGTAGTTTATGAAAAACTGAGCCACAAAAAGATATTTCCCAATATAGATTTTTATTCAGGGATAGTGTTTCAGGGACTCGGTATCCCCACAGAGTTATTTACGCCTATATTTGCAATGGGAAGGGTTACAGGCTGGCTTGCCCACTGGCTTGAGCAGTTAAAGACCAACAAAATCTACCGTCCTGACCAGAAATATATAGGACTCCACAATCAGCCTTATATACCTATTAAGGAGAGGAGATAATCACTTGCAGAGAATTTTACGGTGGCTCAAAGCTGAAAGCAGAGTTTTTTTTAATGATATTATTGATAGCCCATTCAGATACTATTAATGACAATCTATAAGGTTTTGCATTATAAAAATTAGAAAAAATATATAAATAATGACGACAAAATCATAGAAGAAATTAAGAAATCTCTTAGAAACAATGCTCTTGGGGATATAAAAAGAGCATCCGAAGGTGGGGCAAAAATGGGTGCATTTATTCTTTGTAGTTGCCTAATCGAGGCAATTGCTGGCTTTATTAAGGGATCAGACACCACACGGAAGGATTATAAAGATTTCGTCAAACAGTACATGCCTAAATATGACGAAGGCAAATTGTATAAAGACCTAAGATGTAAATTAATCCACAGTTATTCAGAGGGTGGCTCTTATTTATTTAAAGATGGCAAGCCGAACCTTCATCTTGAAAAGGATTCAAGCGGAAAGACCTTCATAAATTTAGAGGATTTTATTAATGAAATTGATGAAGCTTTATCATGCTATGAATCCAACTTATTGAATAATTTGGATTTAATAAAAAAGGCTATCAAAAGATATAATAAAAATGGGATTATTCAGGTAAAATCATTATCATCTTTATCAATACCAGTATCGGGCTCTAATATATAAACATTGTAAAGTTTTTTGGCGGTATGATAACTTATTATAGAGGAGGTGAATTCAATGAGAGTTGCAGAGATGTCAGTTGATGAATTAAAGGTCTTGATTAAAGGAGCTATTATGGATGAGCTATTAGAGGTAAAACGTCGAATTTTTGAGCTTGAGACACTTCAGGCTGTTAAAGAAGTAAAAGAGGGTAAGGTAAAAACCTATGATACGGTTGAAAAAATGTTGAAGGATATGGAAAAGAATGAAATATAAACTTGCTCCCACTTCAATTTATAGAAGGGCGTATAAAACATTCGTTAAAAAGCACCCTGAATTAGAACATAAAATAAGAGAAAAATTAGAATTTCTGCAAAATAATCCGCAAGACCCATTATTAAAAACTCACCACTTGAGTGGCAGGTTAAAAAGACTACAGTCTTTCAGTATTTCCTACGAATATCGAGTAGTTTTCAAAATAGAAGGCGATAATATATATCTTCTTAATATAGGTTCTCACGACGAAGTTTATTAAAATTAAATGAATAGATTATTTCTCGATAAAGTAATGGGCTGTATTAACAAATACAAAATGATAACGGATGGGGATGCTGTCCTTGTGGGTGTATCCGGAGGGATAGACTCAATAACGCTTTTATATTCCCTCTATTTTCTAAGAGATAGTCTTAAATGCTCTCTCATTGTAGCCCATGCAAATCACGGACTGAGGGGTGAGGAGTCTGACAAAGAGGCAGAGTTTGTAAGAGAGATTGCAGATGGACTTAAATTGCCCTGTGTAATTGAAAAATTTGATGTCCTGAAATATATGGCTGAAAAGGGTTTATCAAAACAGGTTGCGGCGAGGGAGTTGAGATACGATTTTTTTGAAAGAACTGAAAAACAATACTCTGCAAATAAGATAGCCCTTGGGCATACTGCCGATGACCAGGCAGAGACGGTTTTGATGAGGCTTTTAAGAGGCTCAGGCATGAAGGGGATGGGAGGGATAAGGGCTGTAAGGGCTTGTAGTGAGCAAAGCGAATCTAATAATATAATCCGTCCACTGATTGAGGTCAGCAGGGATGAGGTAGCTGAATTTGCCGCAGAGAAAGGCTTGAGATATGTGGAAGACCCATCAAACTTAAAGACAGAGTATCTCCGCAATAAAATTCGGCTCAATCTTATACCTCTTTTAAAGAAAGAGTATAATCCTTCTGTTATACGGGCATTAAGTGAGACTGCGGAGATTATAAGGGATGAAGATGAGTTTCTTGAAGACTACTGTTCAAATATCTTTTCCCCCGTAGTTTTAGCAGAAGGCAGGGAATCAGTAGAGATAGATGTATCAAAGTTAAAAGGTCTTCACATTGCTATTCAGAGGAGGATTATCAGGATTGCCATAAAAAGGTTGAAGGGAAACCTCCTGAAAATCTCTGCTGTGCATATAGAGGATATACTGAATTCAATTAATAAAGGGTTTTCAGGCAAGTCCCTAAATCTGCCTGACGGAATTCATGTTCTTTATGAGTATGGCAGGTTGAAGATTAAGATGCAAGATGCAAGATACAAGATGCAAGATGTTACGATTAAGTTTGATATATCTCTTAAAATACCCGGAGAAACAATCCTGTCTATCCCTCCCTATAAATTTAAAACAGAGATAATCAGCCGTGAAGATTTGGTAGCCGCAGGCTTCAGCCTGCGTAATAAATACACAGCCTTCTTTGATATGGATAAGCTTAAAGGGGAGCTGCGAATAAGAAACAGAAGGGCAGAGGATATTTTCCATCCATCTGGTATGAAAGGGTCAAAGAAACTAAAGGAATTTTTTATTGACGAAAAGATACCGCAGAGGGAAAGAGGTAGTATACCATTAATTGTTTTAAACAATAAGATATTATGGGTTGTCGGGAAAAGGGTAACGGAAGATGGAAAGGTTGATGAAAATACAAAGAGGATATTGAAGGTTTTAGTTTTACGAGAGAATTGAATTCGAAAAATGAACTATCCTGAACAGAACATGGATATTCTAATAACCAAAGAGGAGATTAAAAAAAGAGTCAGGGAACTGGGGGAGACAATCTCTGCTGGTTATACGGGCAGAGAGATTCTTGCCATAGGGATATTAAAAGGGGCATGGATATTTATGGCAGATTTGGTGAGGAAGATTAGTGTGCCTGTGATGTGTGATTTCATTGGTGTATCAAGCTATGCTGATGCCACAGCGAGTAGTGAGAGGGTTAAGTTAATCAGCGATATAAGGATACCTGTTAATGGGAAGGATGTATTATTGATTGATGATATAATTGATACGGGTTTCAGTATAAATTTTGTGAAGGAATATATAAAATCAAAGGGTTCAGCAAGTATAAAATTGTGTGTTCTTCTTGACAAGCCGAGTCGCAGAAAAGTGGATATTCATGTGGACTATAAAGGTTTTACAATACCTGATAGGTTTGTGGTTGGATACGGTCTTGATTATGCAGAGAGATACAGAAATCTCCCATTTATTTCTGCAGTTAAAGTTTGACCCTATTTACCCCTCACATATAAAAATAATAGAAATATAGCTACTGCAATATAACATAATGCAAACTCGGTAGCAGCACCTAACCCAAATTTGTTGCCGACTCCTGTCTCCGTCAGCGAATAGGCATGGATTATCCCGAAGTATGACATCCCGGCGGCGGTGAGCGCCCAGAGGGATGCCTTCCAATATTCCTGCTCTATTGCATAGACTGACATGGCTGAGAGTATCATGGATGTAAAAAT